>DASRJM010000065.1:0-2689 GCA_035649475.1 Acidimicrobiales bacterium | reverse complement strand
GCGCCAGAGCAGATACCAGTGCTGGCCGTCTGTCACCGGGTAGGGGTCGATGCTCCAGTAGTCGGGCGTGCAGTGCAGAGGTTGGGGGAGTGGGGCGAACGGCCCCGCCGGCGCCGGGGAGATCGCAGCTCCGAGGCACTTCAGGGGGGCATCCCCCGACCCGGCGGCGCTGGCTGCGAAGTAGAGCACGAACCGGTCGTCGATACGGGCTGCGGCCGGCGCCCAGATGGCGTCGTCGTCGGGCGCCACCCAGTCGGGCCGCCCGGGCATGGCGTCGCCCTCGAGTCGACCCTGCACGGAGGGCTCGGGGCTGCCGAACCGAGGGACCCGATAGTCGCGGCAGGTGCCCCGCACGCAGTGGGTGGCCGAGGTCGCGTAGACGTACAGGCCACCGTCGACCCAGAGCGCCCCGGGATCGGCCGCCTCGCGGTCGACGCGTTCGCCGGGGTCCGAGCTCCAGCTGGTCGCCGGCTGTGCGGGAGCGGGCGGGCGGGTGGTCGGCGGTGGTGCGCCCGCCGAGACCGCCGACCTGGCCGGCGCCGTGGCTACGGGGCTCATGTGGCCGTCGGGGCGGGTGTGGAGGCCGCCGGCGACCATGCCGGCCGCCAGCGTGCTGGAGCCCAGAGCGCGGCGGAGCCGCCGGCGCCGACGTAGGAGCGCCACGCGGCGGCGCACCGCCGTTCGGCCCGCGGGACGTGAGCCCCGGGCCACGTCGCCGACCGTCTGCCCGAGGAGTGCCGGAAGGCGGGTGTGGAGGTCGGGCCGGTCCGAGTGAACCGGCAGCGGAGGGGGAAACGCAGGGGGAGAAGCGTGCATGCCGCCTTGACGCCCAACGCGCCGCCACGGTTCCCGTCGAGCGCGGGGGCCGTGACGGCGGACGGCCCGTCAGGCGGCGGCGATCAGCGCCTCGTAGCCCGCCGCCAGGTCGTAGAGGGCCGCCTTGCCGTCGCCCCGGTACGACGTGCCGTGCATGATCGCCAGGGTCGTAGGGCCCAGGTCGCCGAGCTGCCGCAGGGTCGTGGCGGTGTGAGGGGCGAGGGAGGTCGAGTGGAACATCTGCTCGGCCGCCATCGCTGACTCGACCACGTCGTCAGTGGTCACGGCCGGACCGGCCCCGACCTGGGTAAACAGGTCGCCGCACAACAGGGTGCCGGTCGTCTCCTCGTAGAGGACCTGCGCCTCCCAGCCGTGGGGCACGTGGGGTGTCGAGATCTGCCGGACCCGCTTGCCGCCGAGGTCGATCACCTCGCCCTCGCCGAGCGCCCGGGGTGGACGATCGCAGAGGTCGTTCAGGGACATGTCGCACCCGAGGGCGCCGTGGGCAACCTGGCTGTCGGGTGCGGCCGTGAGCCACATGTTCATCGAGCCGCACTCGTCCGCCTCGATGTGGCCGAACGTGATCCAACGCAGCGCCTCGACCGGCACGACACTGGCGACCGCCTCGGCCACGAGGGGGAACATCCCCCGCAGGCCGGTGTGGAACAGCAACGGCTCGCTGGCCTTGACCAGGAACTGGTTGAAGGTGAATCCCTCCGGGCTCACGTCGGGGACATATGTCGCGATCCGGTAGATGTCGTCCGCGATCTCATCAACTGTGGGTTGCATGGGTTCCATGCCCAGATGGCGTTCAGCCGGGCCCGATCTCGTTCAGTCAGGACTGAACAATCCAGCGAACCTTGTCTGTGGGATCGGGTTCGTATGCGCAGTACAGGCCGGTGCGGATGCGGCGGTCCAGCACCTCGCCCGCGCCGGGCATGGCGTCGACCAGCTTGGCGACCGCCGCCCGCAGCGCGCGGGTGACGTTCAGTCGCGCCCGCTCGGCGGCCGACGCCGCCCGCCGCTGCCGACCACCCAGGCCGAACGCCTGCGCCAGCTGGGCGACCAGCTGGTCGAGCTCGGCCTGTTTGGCCTCGGCGGTGTCGAGCCGGCCGGCAGCCAGGGCCTCGTCGGCCTGCGCCCGCAGCTCCTCGACGCGGTGCCGGTAGGCGGCACGGGCTCGGGCGTCCAGCACCTCGCCGGCGTCGCCCAGCGCCCGCCGGCCGGGCCCTCCTGCGGGGGCCGG
The DNA here is from genome assembly GCA_035649475.1 of Acidimicrobiales bacterium. Lineage (GTDB taxonomy): Bacteria > Actinomycetota > Acidimicrobiia > Acidimicrobiales > VFJN01 > ZC4RG19. The sequence continues at coordinate 627 of DASRJM010000065.1, read as the reverse complement.
CCCCTCGAGCCGGTCGACCAGGTCGAGCGCGTGCCGCTCGACGCCCGGGCGCGCCACGAGCTCCGCCAGGTAGCGGAGGCCCTTGGTGTCCACCATTCGGACGCTGGATCCGCCGGACGACACCACCCACCACTTCCCCTCCCGCCCCAGCGCAGCGGTCTCGGCCGCGGCCCCAGCGATCGACGGTGACCCACCGAGGCGCGCGAGCAGGGACGCGTCGTCGGGATCCAGCACCACATCCAGGCTTGTGAGAACGGCCGCCGCGGCCTGGGCGTCGAGCGTCGCCGCCGCCCGCGCGCCGGTCCGATCACGTAGGCGGGCAAGGTCCAGCAGCAGCGTGGTGCGAAGCCATGGGAGCTGAGCGGCGTCCAGCCGGTCGACCGCCGCCTCGAGTTCGGAGATGGCGCTGCCCGCGTCGCCGGCCGCCGCCAGCGCCCGGGCCCGGGCCGCAGCGGCGCGGGCCTGCAGCGCGGGCAGGTCGAGGCCGCGGGTTCGCGCGCTCAGGTCGGCGCAGACAGCCGTCGCCGCCCCCACGTCGCCTCGCGCCAGCTCCGCGTCGACCAGGACGGTCAGCAGCTCGACCGCCCGCAGGCGATCGTCGCCGATGACTCGCAGGCCGCGGAGGGC
>DASRJM010000064.1:0-12182 GCA_035649475.1 Acidimicrobiales bacterium | reverse complement strand
CGGGGTGCCCTACCCCGAGCTGATCGACGAGCTCGTGCGCCTGGCCGTCGAGCGGCACGAGCACCGCAGCCGCTTCTCCACCAAGCGCTGAAAACCGGGTCAGCGAGAGCCCTGACCAGGGCCGCTGCTACGACTGCTCCCGCACGGTCCTCAGCCGCCCGCCAGCCCGGCGGCGACACCACACGCAGCCAACCGGCCACAGGCGTCAGGACGCCGACCCTGGTCGGTTGCGAGGGTCGTCAGGCGGTCGCCAGCCGGACCGGCTCCGGGAGTGTGTCCGGGGGCGAGCGGCGGGCGGCGCCGGGCGACATCCCGACCGTGCGCTTGAACGCCCGGCTGAATGCCGCTTCGGAGTCGTAGCCCAGGCGGGCGGCCAGCGCCGCGACAGAAGCGTCGTCCTGCTGCAGCCAGTCGAGCGCGACGTGCATCCGCCACCGGGTGACGTAGCGCATGACCGGCTCGCCCACGAGCTGGGTGAACCGGGCGGCGAACGCGGATCGCGACATGGCGGCCGCCCGAGCCAGTGTCGCCACCGACCACGGCCCGGCGGGGTCACGGTGGACGAGCGACATCGCCCTGCCGATCCGGGGGTCGTGCAGCGCACCCAGCCAGCCGGTCTGTCCCGCCGGATCGCGGGCGATCCAGGCCCGAATGGCCTGGATGACGAGGATGTCCGACAGCCGGATGATCACCGCCTCGCCGCCTGGGTGCAACGCGGTGGCCTCGGCGGCGATGAGTCGCAGCGTGCTCTGCATCCATTCGACGTCGGGTGGCACCACCGGCGTGGCGGGCGCCTCGACGACGATGATCTTCGGCAGCAGCGCCACCAGATTGCGGGCCGCGGGGTGCCCGAACCGGACGGTGCCGCACACGACGCTGGTGGCCGCCCCGCCGCCCCCGTGCCGAAGGACGGCGTACCGGTCGCTGGCGTAGTGGTGCGGCAGCGTTTCGACACGCGGTGCGTATACCTCGGGGTCGCTGCGCAGCCGGTGGCCTTGGCCGTGGGGCAGGAGCGCGAAGTCGCCGGGACGCAGGTACCGGGACTCGGCGCCGTCGATCTCGAGCCAGCCGCCGCCGGCGTTGACGACGTGGAACCACAGCGATCCCGGGTCGGGTGGCAGCGTGAGCCCCCACGGGGCCGTGAGCTCGGAGCGGACGTAGAAGGTCCCCGACATCCGCAGCACGTGGAGAGCCTCGCCGAGCGGGTCGGGTGTCACCCACGGGTCGTCGCCTCGCATCGGGACCAGTCTGCCGGGCGACTGACGCGTTCGTCCACCTTGGCTGGACGAACGAGCATGAACCATCGACGGGTGAGCATTGTTCGACCGGATCTTCGGCTGCAGTGTGGACGGCGGGTGCAACGGGACTGCCCGCCAACCCCTCCCCATCGATCACGAGAGGACAACGATCATGTTCACCGTCATGGGAGCCACCGGACAGACCGGCGGGGCGACCGCACGAGCCCTGCTCGACACCGGCGAGGAGGTGCGGGCGCTCGGCCGGTCGGCTGACCGGCTCGCCGAGCTGGCCGCGGCCGGGGCCGAGACCCGCGCCGGTGACGCCGGCGATCCCACCTTCCTCGCCGACGCCTTCCGCGGGGCCGACGCCGTCTACGTCCTGCTGCCCATCGCCCCCGAGATGCCCGACTGGCACGCGCACCAGGCCCGCTTGGGCGAGGCCATCGTCACGGCCGTCCGTGACGCCGGCGTGCCGTATGTCGTCGCGGTCAGCGCCGTCGGCGCCGACGTGCCCACCGGAACGGGGTTCCTGACCGGGCTCCACGCCCAGGAGGAGAGGCTGCGCAGCCTGACGGACGCGGCTCACGTGCTGGCCCTGCGGCCGGGCGCCTACTTCGAGAACGCGTACGGCTGGCTGCCGGTGATCGCCGAGCAGGGCGTGATGGCGGACTCGGTGGCGCCGGATGCGGCCCTGCCGATGGTCGCCACCCGCGACGTGGGGGCCGCCGCGGCCGCGGCGCTGCGATCGCGGGACTGGACCGGGTTCGCGGTGCGCGAGCTGCTCGGGCCCCGCGATCTCACGTACGCGGAGGTCGCCGCTCTGATCGGCGCCGCCACCGGACGGCCGGGCCTGGCCTACGTGCAGATCCCGGAGGACGACCTGCGCGCCGCCCTGCAGGCTGCCGGCTGGTCGGCGGACTCGGCCCGCCTGCAGGTGGGGATGAACCGGGCGTTCAGCGAGGGCCGGGTCGCTTCGCAGCAGGAACGCACGCCGGCGACGACGACGCCCACGCGCTTCGAGGACTTCGCGGTCGAGCTGGCCGCGGCGTACCAGGCCTCCTGACCGAGGGACACGGACACATGACCCAAGACCTGATCACCACGGGCACCGTGGTGGCGGCGGTCGCAGCCGGCCTGGTGGCCGGCGTCATGCTCGCCTTCTCGACGAGCGTGATGCCGGCCCTCCGGCGCCGGCCAGCCGCCGAGGGCGTGGCCGCCATGCAAACGATGAACGCCGCCATCCTCAACCCGCTGTTCGGCATCCTGTTCGGGGGATCGGCGCTCCTGTGCGCGGCCCTCGCCGTCACCGCGCCGTTCACGACCGACGAGGCGCACGCAGTGTGGCGGGGGATCGGCGCGGCGCTCTACGTCGCCGGCACCTTCGGGCTGACGATGGGCGTAAACGTGCCGATGAACGAGGCGCTCGACGAGGCCGATCCCGCCGGCGGGGCCACGGCCGAGCTGTGGCGGCGCTACCTCCGGCGGTGGACGGCCTGGAACAACGTTCGGACCGTGGCCGGCACTGCTGCGTCCGCGCTGTTGATCGTCTCCTTGTCGTGACCCGAGCCGCGCAGCCTCGTCGATCTCACGACCGGCGCGTGCCCGGCGTTGTCTGCGCATGCAACCCGCACCAACCGCCCGCCGCCGTGGCGCCACCAGCCGGTTGTCGATCGCCGAGGTCCTCGGGATCTCTTCGCGACCACGCGTGGTCAACCATCGACAGCTCGCGGCACAGGCGTGGCGGGGAGGAACAGGGCGGTCACCAGCCCGATCACCCCTACAACGGCCAGAGCGACCATGGCGAGGCCGTAGGACTGGTCGCTGAGTCCAGAAACGAGGATGGTGCCGGCGATTGCCGTGCCGAGGGACGAGCCGAGGTTGGAGATGCAGCGCGACAGACCCGAGATCTCACCCTGGCGCTCCTCGGGGAAACTCGACTGCACGACATTGACGGAAGGGGTCAGCATCACGCCGACCCCCAGACCGATCAGCAGGAGTCCGGGTGCGAAGGCGTAGACGCTGGGCGAACCCTTCACCAGGGCGAGCAAGACCCCGACCCCGGCGAGTGTGGTGATGAAGCCTGTGACGATCAGCGTGCGCTGGGCGTATTTCTTGGCGAGTCGCTCTGCAGCGAGCGACGAGATCAGGATGCCGCCCGTGGCCGCCGTGAAGATCACGCCCGTCTCGATGGCGTTGTAGCCACGAACGACCTGCAAGAAGGCCGAGACGACGAACGCCGTCCCCAGGAGCAGCAGCCACTGGACGTTCTGCGTGACGAGACCGAGGTTCGACTCGCGGTTCCGAAAGAGCGCGGTCGACAGCAACGGTTCCTCTCTCCTCTGCTCCATGGCGCGGATGTGGCGGAAGAACCCGGCCAGGAAGATGGCCCCTACGGCTAGCAGGGCGATCATCAGCCAGAGGTTGTTGTCCGCTGCGAGGATCCCCATGACGATGAGGACAAGGCCGACGGCAGACAGGACCGCCCCGGTGGTGTCGAAGGACCGGGTCGGATCCGCCGGTAGCGGATCCTTCATCGTGCGGCTGAGGAACACGATCGTCGCGACGATCACAGCTTGGAAGACGAAGGCCCACCGCCAGCTGAGCGCAGTGGTGATGAGGCCTCCGAGCAACGGCCCCGCCGCTGCCCCGACGCCTCCCATGCCGGTGATCACCCCGAACGCCTTCGCACGCGACGTGACGTCGTCGAAGAACATCGTCGTGAGGATGTAGACGGGCGGGATCAACAGGGCGGTGCCGACGCCTTCGAGGATCGAGTTGCCGAGGATCAGCACCCCAAGACCCGGTGACACTGCGCTCATCAACGCACCGACGCCGTACACGGTCAGACCGAGCATGAAGCACCGCTTCCGCCCCCACCGGTCGGTCAGTTTGCCGCCGGGGATCATCAGCGCCGCCATGACCAAGAGGAAGAGCGTGATGGCGACCTGCACGCCTTGGACCGTCGTGTCCAGATCCTCGCTGATGTCGTTGATCATCACGTTCATGTTCGAGCCGGCGAAGCTGCAGATGAACTGCGCAAGCGCGAGAGGCAGAAGGATTCCCCCCAAGGCAGCTGACGTCCGTCCCGCCCTGACACTTTCAGCCACGTCGCGCCATACTCCCCGCTCGCTGGATCGCTCGGCCCTTCGGCCGGTCTGACGCTACTCGGAGGGGCAGCGGTGTCTAGCAGGGTGCACGTCGGACCTGTTGCGCTTGGTAGCACCACCAAACTGGACAGACCCAGTTAGAACTCGCGTCGACTGGGCACGATCGCGGCGTGGCCCAGGATCAAGATCGGTGGCACATCTGGGCGATCCCCATCGCCATCGTGGTCAGCGGGGTGGCGCTCCGGTTCACCGACCGCCTGTGGCTCGTCGACCTGCTCGACGTGCCGGACTTCTCCGAGGCCGGGAACGTCGCGCTCGGCTTTGTCGTCGGAGCGAGCTGGTACGTCTTCCCACTGATCGTGGCCCTGGCCCGCAAACTCTCTGGAGGGCACAGCCCGCGCGCTACCAGCGCAACGGTCGTGCTGTCGATCTTCGCCGCACTAGGTGCAGTCGTCATCGCCGCATTCCCCAATCGGTACGGGGGCGCATACAACGAGGCTCTCGATGACCAGGTGCCCGGCTTCTCGGCAGGCATCTTCGCTGGCACCGTTCCGCTACTGATCCTCGGACTGGTCATCTGGATCGGCAGCAAAGTGCTGGCCTGGCGAGCCCCGCGAGACAGGGAGCGCCAACGGCGAATCGAGGACTCGCTGGACTGACTCTCCCGCTCATGCGGCGGCCTTCCTCACGCCGGGGTGAGTCAGGAAGGCGCCGGGCCTTGGCCCCACGTCTACGGGTGGTCGATGATCGCACCAGCGACCGCCGCAGCCTGGTCCTCAGCCAGTCCTCACGAGCACCGCAGCCGCTTCTCCACCAAGCGCTGAGCGAGCGCGCGCTGCGCATCGGTCGGGCGCTCTTGGCGAGCGGCCCTCAGCGGGACATGGCGGTCATGCCGCCGTCGACCGGGATGACCGCCCCGTTGACGAACGACGCCTCCGGCGCGGTCAGCGCCACGATCATGTAGGCCACCTCCTCGGGCGAGCCGTAGCGCCCCAGCGGGATGTTGCGCCGGCCGTAGGCGTCCTTGGCCTCCTCGGGGATCGGCGCGGTCATGCCGGTGCGGGTGGCGCCCGGGCAGACGCAGTTGGCGGTGACGCCCCGGCGCCCCAGGTCCACCGCCAGCGACCGGGTCAGCCCGACGACCGCATGCTTGGACACCGCGTACGGGCCGTCGCCGCGGGCCGAGCCGAGCGCCTCGGTCGAGGCGATCGTCACGATCCGCCCGGCGTCGCTGGCCACCAGGTCCTCGACGCACGCCTGCACGACGTGCAGCGTGCCGGCCAGGTTGACGCCGAGGGCGCGGTCCCACGCGGCGGCGTAGCCCGGGTCGTCGATGCGGGCCGGCGCGGCGACCCCGGCGGCGCACACCACGATGTCGACCGGGCCGAGCCGTTCCCGGACCCCGGCCACCGCGGCCTCGACCGCGGCCCGGTCGCTCACGTCGACGGGGTCGTCGCCGTCCCGGTCGAACACGGCGACGGCCGCGCCGGCCGCGTCCAGCCCGGCGGCCGCGGCCCGGCCGATGCCGCTGGCGCCCCCGGTCACGATCGCCACCCGCCGCCCGTCCCCCGTCGTCATGACGGGGGACCCTAGGCCGGGTACTCGACCAGCGTCAGGACGTTGCCGTCGGGGTCGGCGAGGAGGGCCAGCGTGCCGCCCCACGGCTGGCGCGCCGGCTGGTGGACGATCTCGACGCCGCGGGCGGCCAGCGCGTCGCACGCCGCCCGGGCGTCGCCGACCGCGAACGAGATGCCGGCGAACCGCCCGACCAGGTCGCCGCGGGCAGGCTCCACGACGATCTGGACCGGGCCGCCGTCGAAGACGGACCAGTCCCCGCCCTCGCTCATCTCGATCAGGCCGAGCTTCTCGCCAACGTCAGCAGCTCGGGCGGTCGGTCGATCACGGGGACAACGTTTGTCGGCCTAGCCCGAGAGTCAAGCGGGGATCAGCGCGTCCCGCAGGAGCGAGACCAGCTCGTCGCGGCGGCGGACCAGCGATGCCAGCGTGGGCTCCTCGCCGAAGGCCCGCAGCACCTCGACCTCGGTGGCCAGCCCGGTCACCATCGAGTAGGCAGCCAGCAGGATGAGCCGGGGGTCGTGGCGGCGGATGCGGCCGGCGTCCATCTCGGCGGCCAGGAATCCCGCGGCCCGGTCGATCAGCGGGGCCAGCGCGCCGAGCAGCCGGGTGGAGGCGGGCGGGCCCAGCCGGGTCACCTCCCGCAGGAACCCCAGCATCGACGGGTGACGGGCAGCCAGGCGGAACATCGCCCGGACGATGGCCTCGACCCGGCCGAACCCGGGCTCGGCCCGGGCCACCGCCCGCTCCAGCCGGACGGTCACCTCGGCCGCCACCCGGTCGATGGCGGCGTCGAGCAGCGCCTCCTTGGACGGGTACCAGTAGAGGATCGTCTGCTTGCGGATTCCCAGCTCGCGGGCCAGGTCGTCGAGCGAGGTTGCCCCGTAGCCCCGGGTGCCGAACGCGTCCAGGGCCGCGGCCAGCGTGCGCTCCGCGGTCCGGTTGGCCCCCCGGGGCATCGCCGTCGTCGCCCTCTCCATCTACCAAATGGTAGACAGGTGGGCGTGATCCCGGAGGTACTCGACGGCAGCCGCATCGCCATCACCGGCAGCACCGGCTTCCTCGGCACCGCGCTGGTCGAACGGCTGCTGCGGTCGGCGCCGGGCTGCCAGCTCGTGCTGCTCGTCCGTCCGGGCAGGCGGTCCTCGGTCACCCAGCGGGCCCGTCGGGAGATCTTCCGCAACGACGCCTTCGACCGCCTGCGGCGGGAGATGGGAACGGCGGCGTTCGACGAGATGGTCGGGCGGCGGGTCACCGTCGTCGCCGGCGACGTCGGCACCGAGGGCCTCGGCCTGGACGACGAGGGCCGAGCGGTCCTGGCCGCGTGCGACATCGTGGTGCACTCGGCCGCCACGGTGGCCTTCGACTCGCCGCTCGACGCCGCGGTCGAGGTCAACCTGCTCGGTCCCAGCCGCATCGCCATCGTCCTCCGGGAGCTGGGCGTCACGCCTCACCTTGTCGCGGTGTCCACCTGCTACGTCGCCGGCAACCGGCGAGGCGCGGCGCCCGAGGAGCCGGTCCACGAGAGCCCGTTCTTCGTCGACGCCGACTGGCGGGGCGAGGTCGACGGCGCCCGCCGCGCCCGCCGCCTCGCGGAGGCCGAGAGCCGCACCCCCGAGGCCCTGGCCCGGTTCCGCAAGGAGGCCCGCCGCGAGCTGGGTGCGGCCGGGACGCCGGCGCTGTCGGCCAAGACCGAGCAGCGCCGCCAGGCCTGGGTCAAGGACCGCATGGTGGACGCCGGCCTGGCCCGGGCCGCGTCGCTGGGCTGGCCCGACGCGTACGCCTACACGAAGGCCTTCGGCGAGCGGGCGCTGCTTCAGCAGCGGGGCGACATCCCCGTGTCGATCGTGCGTCCCTCGATCATCGAGTCGGCGTGGGCCGAGCCCCGCCCGGGCTGGATCCGGGGCTTTCGCATGGCCGAGCCGATCATCATCAGCTACGCCCGGGGCCTCCTGAAGGAGTTCCCCGGGGTGCCCGAGGGGACGATCGACGTCATCCCGGTCGACATGGTCGTGGCCGCGGTCATCGACGCCGCGGCCGGCGGCCCGCCCGACGAGCCCGCGATCACCCAGGTGGCGTCCGGGTCCACCAACCCGCTCCGCTACCGCCACCTGGTCGACCTCGTGCGCGAGTGGTTCACGGAGCGCCCGCTGTACGACAGCGAGGGCCAGCCCATCGTGGTGCCCGACTGGTCATTCCCCGGCCGCGGCCGGGTCCAGCGTCAGCTGGAGCGGGCCAAGACCGTGCTGGAACGGGCCGAGTCGACCCTCCAGTCCCTGCCGCTGCGGGGCCGCCAGGCCGCGTGGTCGGCCCGGCTCGAGGAGCGGCGGGAGGAGGCCGAGCGGGCGCTGGGCTACGTCGAGCTGTACGGCGCCTACGCCGAGTGCGAGGCGATCTACGGCGTCGACCGGCTGCTGGCCCGCTACGAGCGCCTGGACGAGGCGGACCGCGAAGCGTTCTGCTTCGACCCCCGGGTGATCGACTGGGCCACCTACGTCCACGACGTCCACCTGCCGTCCGTCGTGCAGCACGCCCGGGTCCGCACCACGCCGGGCGGCCGCACCGTGGAGAACCGGGCCGACAGGCTGCGCCGCCAGGTGCTGGACCCGCAGCGCCACTTCGCCGCCTTCGACCTGGAGAACACGCTGATCGCGTCCAACGTGGTGGCGTCGTACTCCTGGCTCGCCACGCGGCGGCTGCCCCGCGACGACCGGGTCCGCTACGCGCTGAAGACCCTGGCCGAGGCGCCGTCGTTGCTGGCGCTCGACCGGCGGGACCGCAGCGACTTCCTGCGCCACTTCTACCGGCGCTACGACAAGGCCCCCGTCGCCCAGCTCGACGAGGACGCCAGCGAGATGTTCAGCCACCTGCTGCTGGCCAAGTCGTTCCCGGCCGCCATCCGGCGGGTGCGGGAGCATCGCCGGCTCGGCCACCGCACCGTGCTGATCACCGGCGCGCTCGACTTCGCCATCGGGCCGCTGCGGCCGCTGTTCGACGACGTCGTGTGCGCCCGCCTCGACACCCGGGCCGACGGCACCTACCGGGGCGAGCTGACCGAGGTCCCGCCCACCGGCGAGGCTCGGGCCTCTGTCCTGGCCGAGTACGCCGACGTCAACGACTTCGACCTGGCCGAGGCGGTGGCGTACGCGGATTCCACCTCCGACCTGCCCATGCTCGAGGCCGTCGGCTTCCCGGTGGCGGTCAACCCGGAGACCCGCCTGGCTGCCCTGGCCCGCAAGCGGGGCTGGTTGGTCGAGCACTTCGACGTCATGGCCGGCGCCCCGGAGCTGCCGCTGCCCATCGGGCCGGCGTGGCACGGCGGCGGCAAGCCGAGCCTGCTCACCCGGGTCCTGACCTCCGGCGCCTGGGGGAAGTCGTGAAGGCGCTGGTGTTCTCCCGCAAGCCCGCCCGCTACGCGGCGGCCATGGTGGCCGGGACGCTGCGGCCCGGCCGCGGCGCCCGGTTCGGCCCGCTGTCCCTGCGGGACGTGGATCCGCCCGAGCTCCCCGGAGCCGACTGGCTGCGCCTGCGGCCGCGCCTGTCGGGGATCTGCGGCAGCGATCTCGCCACGCTCGACGGGCGGTCGTCCCGGTACTTCGAGCCCATCGTGTCGTTCCCGTTCACGCCCGGCCACGAGATCGTGGGCGACATGGAGGACGGCCGCCGGGTCGTGGTGGTCCCGGTGCTGTCCTGCGCAAGTCGGGGCATCGACCCGCCCTGCGCCGGCTGTGTGTCGGGCCAGATCAACCTGTGCGAACGGGTGGCGTTCGGGCACCTGGAGCCGGGCCTGCAGTGCGGGTTCTGCGAGTCGACGGGCGGCGGCTGGTCCCAGGAGATGGTCGTCCACGTCAGCCAGGTGGTCGAGGTCCCCGAGGGCCTGAGCGACGAGGCCGCGGTGCTCGTCGAGCCCACCGCGTGCGCCGTCCACGCCGCCCGCCAGGTCGACGCGGGCCGGGTCGCCGTGCTCGGCGCGGGGACGCTCGGCCTGCTCACCGTGGCGGCGCTGCGGCGCCTGTCCCCTGCCACCGAGATCGTCGCCACCGCCAAGCACCCCGAGCAGCGCCGCTGGGCCAAGGAGCTGGGGGCGGACGTCGTGGTCGTGCCGGACGAGCTGGCCCGGGCCGTGCGGGCCGCGACCGGGTCGATGGTGGCCGGCGGCCAGCTCACCGGCGGCGTGCGCGCGGTCGTCGACTGCGTCGGCAGCGAGGCCAGCCTGTCCCAGGCGCTGGCCGTCGTGGCCCCGGGCGGCACCGTCCACGCCGTCGGCATGCCCGGCCGGACCACACTCGACCTCACCGGCCTGTGGCACCGGGAGACCATCCTGCGAGGTTGCTACGCCTACCGCCGTGACGACTTCGCCACCGCCGCCGGCCTGGTCGCCGAGACCGACCTGGGGCGCCTGGTAAGCGCCACCTACCCGCTGTCCCGCTACGAGGACGCGGTCGCCCACGCCGCCGAGGCCGGCCGGCGGGGGGCGGTGAAGGTCGCCTTCGACCTGCGGGGTGCCCGGTGACCCCGGCCGAGGTGGTGCGGGCGCGGTGGGAGCGCATGGAGGCCCGCGACGGGTACGGCTCCCGGGCCACGCTGGCCGACGGCCACCACGTGTTCCACTGCCTGTCCTTCGCCGTCGTCGAGGAGGGCCTGATCGCCCGGAGCATCGACCACTCGGTCGACGACCGCGGCGACCCGGCCCCCGACTGGCGCGCCCCGTTCCGCGTCCCCCAGGAGCCCGACTGATGCCCCGCCCCGGTTTCGTGCTCGAGGTCGACCGCTCGACGCCGCCGATCCTGTTCCACCACGGCGAGAGCCTGCGGCTGGAGAAGCTGCCCGCCGGGCGGACGCGGGTCCTCTACCCCGGCGAGCCGCTGGAGGCCCTCGACGACCCCGAAGGCGCCATCCGCCACGCCCTCGACCACCCGCTCGGCGACAGCGAGCCGCTTCATGCCCTGCTGCAGCCGGGCATGAAGCTCACGATCTGCTTCGACGACATCTCGCTGCCGCTGCCGCCGATGCGCCGCCCCGACATCCGCCAGCGGGTCATCGAGGCCGTGCTCGACCAGGCCGCGGCGGCCGGGGTCGACGACGTCCACATCGTCGCCGCCCTCGCCCTGCACCGGCGCATGACCGAGGCCGAGCTGCGCCATGCCGTCGGCGACCGTGTCTACGACGCGTTCGCCCCCCACGGGCTGCTCTACAACCACGACGCTGAGGACCCTGACAACCTCGCCTTCCTGGGCACGACGCCCCATGGGGAGGAGGTCGAGATCAACAAGCGGGCCGCCGAGTCCGACCTCGTCGTCTACGTGAACATCAACCTGGTGTCGATGGACGGCGGCCACAAGTCGACCGCCACCGGCCTGGCCAGCTACCGCAGCCTGCGCCACCACCACAACGTGTCCACCATGCGCCGCTCCACCAGTTTCATGGACCGCCACTCCTCCGAGCTGCACAGCTCGAACTGGCGCATGGGCAAGGTGCTGCGGGACGCCGGCGTGAAGATCTTCCAGATCGAGACCACGCTCAACAACGACACGTTCGGCACGTCCGGCCCGATGGCCGTGCTCCAGAAGCGGGAGTGGGAGTGGTCAGCCCGCGACCGGGCCTCGTTCATCGCCATGAAGGGCGGGCTCGACCGGCTGCCCGCCAGGGCCCGCCGCAAGATCTTCCACGCCTGGCAGGCGCCGTACGGGCTGACCTCGGTGCAGGCCGGCGAGGTCGAGGCCGTGCACGAGGCCACGACGGCGAACGTGTTCCGCCAGCAGCTGGTCGAGGTCGAGGGCCAGACCGACATCCTCACGATGGGGCTGCCCTACATCTGCCCCTACAACGTCAACTCGGTGATGAACCCGATCCTCGTCATGTGCCTGGGGCTCGGCTACTTCTTCAACATGTACCGCGGCCGCCCGCTGGTGCGGGAGGGCGGCGTGGTCATCATGAGCCACCCGACCCCGTGGGAGTTCCATCCGGTCCACCACCCGAGCTACATCGACTTCTTCGAGCAGGTGCTGGCCGACACGACCGACCCGGTGGAGATCGAGGCCCGCTACGAGAAGCAGTTCGCCGAGGACGAGTGGTACCGCCACCTGTACCGCACGAGCTACGCCTACCACGGCGTCCACCCGTTCTACATGTGGTACTGGGGCTGCCATGGCATGAGCCACGCGGGCAAGGTGATCATCGTCGGCGGCGAGCCGCGGTCGGTGCGACGTCTCGGCTTCACCCCCGCCTCGACCCTCGACGACGCGCTGGAGATGGCGGCCGA
>DASRJM010000063.1:0-15611 GCA_035649475.1 Acidimicrobiales bacterium | reverse complement strand
CCGCTTCGCCTCCACGGCCGCATGCCGGGACTCCTGGGCGAGCGCCACCGCCCGAGCCTCGGCCTCACGGGCCTCCTCGGCCGCAGTCCGAGCCTCATTGATCAACGCCTCGACCGACGTCTCGCCACCGGTGAACGGCATATGCTCCGCGATCGAGCGCCCCGCCTGGCTCAGCGCACTCGCCACAGAACTGCCAGTCGCGTTCGCCGCCGCCGTGGTGGGGAGATCCTTGACGCCGATCGCAGCACGTCTTGTCAGCCACTTAACGCGGTGCTTGGCCATGGATACCTCCGGTTCAGCTGTATCTGTGGCTTTCCCACCACCGACCAAGGCCAACCCACGCGACACGTGGTGGCCGCCCGACGCAGAGTGCGGTCTCGCTCGAGAGATGTCGACGCCCGCCATGGTGAGGATGCGAGGGCGCAAGTCCCGGTGGGTTCACGTCCGGCCTGCCGCGCCGACTCGTAGCTCATCGTCAGGCGGGCACGGGGCGGAAGGCGTCGCGGAACTGCTGGTTGAGGCCCTGGCTCGTCGCCCAGATGTCCTCGGGGGTCTGGAACAGCAGGGCGTAGCCTCGGCCACCGGTCACGAAGCCGAGGTTGGTGGCGTGCACTGTGGTGCCGGACCCGTAGGTGAACTCCCACACGGCGGCGTTGTAGTCGCGGTAGGTCGTGGGTCCAATGCCCAGCTCGTGGTAGTTGGCGTGGTTCCTCGCGAAGACGACCGCCTGCTCCCGCCAGTCCTGGGCCGGGTCGTCCTTGGGCGCATCGGTCCAGTCGACCCGGAGGTAGGACCCGGTGGCGGGGTCGCGGAAGTCGGTGATGGTGTCGGTCCTCGGCACCACGGACCAGCCCGGTGGGTGGGCGATGCTGTAGCGGCCCGAGGGGTCCTGGTAGGCGGTCCACCCCGCGGGGATCGTGGCCCCGGCAGCGGCGGGAGGCGCGGTCGTGGCGGGCGCCGTGGTGGGGGGAGCGGTGGTGGCGGGAGCGGTGGTGGCGGGGATCTCGGGCGCGGGCGGCGCGGTGGTGGCGGCCGGGTCGTCGCTGGCGGGCGCCGCGGTGGTGGCCGTGGTCTCGTCGTCAGTGGCCTCCTTGCCGTCCCCATCACCGCGGGTGAGGGCTGACGCGGTCACGACGACCAGCAGGACCACCACGGCGGCGACGGCCAGCAGTGCGAGGCGGGAGCGCGGCTGCTCGCGCGGCCGGTACGTCCGCCGCGGCACGTCGTCGGCGCTCGGGGTCGCGGGCTGGGTCCCGGTCTGCGCCCACTGCAGCTCGGCACGGGTGTCCGCGACGGCAACTGCGGTGGGTGGCCGCCCGCTTTCGGCCCGGCCGGGTGGCACCTCGGGCGGGGAGGCGGGCACCACGGGGTCGTGCTGGGGCACGACGGGCGGCGGCTCGAGTTCGGTCTCGGGCGCGTCGGGAGATGGCTCCGGCTGCGGGACGACCGGCTGCAGGTCCGGCTGCACGACCGGCTGGACATCCGGCTGCGGCACGATCGGCGGCACATCGGGCTCGGGCGGTGACCCCGGCTGCCCCGACAGGATCGGCGGCGCGTCGGGCTGCGGCGTCGGCTCCGGCCGCTCCGGCACGACCGTCGGCGCGTCCGGCTCGGGCGTCGACCCCGGCTCACCCGGCATCACCGGGGGAACGTCGGTCTGGGGCCCCTCGGGGGCCGGCCGGCGGGACGCGTCGGGCTCGGCGTCTCCTGCGGCCACGGTCGGCCCGGGGTGGCCGGGGCTGGTCGCGGGTGCGGCCCGGACCGGGGGGAAGACTTCGGGAGTGGGATCGGCTGCGTCCCGGACGACCGGGGGCGGCGGCCCGACCGCGGGCAGGCCGGCCGTACGCCTGCGGGAGCGCTGGCCCCGCGCCACCCGGGACAGCCGTGCCCGGATCTGGCCCCCGCTGGGGCGGGCGTCCGGGTCCTTGGTCAGCAGTCTGGCGATGATCTCGGTCAACGGGCCCACGAACTGGACCGGCCGCGGTTCCCCGTGCACCACTGCCGAGGCCGTCGCCAGCGCCGAGCCAGCGTGGAAGGGGGGCTCGCCCTCCGTGGCGAAGTACAGCAGCGCACCCAGCGACCACAGGTCCGTCGGGGGGCCGACCTCCGCCCCCTGGGCCTGCTCGGGCGACATGTACGACGGCGACCCGACGATTAGCCCCGTGGCCGTCAGCCGGGAATCGTCCCGGATCGTGGCCACCCCGAAGTCGGTCAGCTTGGCCCGGTCGCCGGCCTGCACCATCACGTTGGCCGGCTTGACGTCCCGATGGACGACCCCCACGACGTGGGCGGCCTCGAGGGCGGTGAGAACGTCCAGTCCGATCCGGGCGGCCCTCGGGTGCGGGATCGGCCCGCCGTCGACCACGACCTGGGCCAGGCTGGGCGCGTCGACCAGCTCCATCACGAGCCAGATCGACCCGGCCTCCTCGACTACGTCGAACACGGTGACCACGCGCGGGTTGTGGAGCCGGGCTGCGGCCTGCGCCTCCCGCAGGGCCCGGGTACGGACCCGCTCGACGTCCTCCTGGCCGGCCAGCAGCTCGACCTGCTTGACCGCCACGCGTCGATCGAGCCGGGTATCGATGGCCCGGAACACCGTCGACCTGCCGCGCCCGAGTGGCGCGCCCAGCCAGTAGCGACCGGCCAGGCGCGCTGGGGTCGTCGACGTCGACGCCTCCCTCTGCGCGTCCATGCGATCACCTCTCTCGGCCCGCGCCGCAGTCGTCCAGGATGTCGGAGGCGTACCCGCGAAAGGGCCCGCTCGACCATCACATCGCGGTCTGCCAGGGGAATTGTGCGGACCCACCGCCGCCAAGCACGAGGCCGACACGCATGCGGGTGGTCCCCGCCGGCGCATCGCCTCACCGTCGAAGTCAAGCCGTCGCCCGGCGGACAATCCAATGCGTCCGGCGACAGACCATCGCCGCCATCTTGATCGCCACCTACGCCGACGAAGACAACCTCGACGCGGCCGACGGCTGCGCTACGTCGTCGCATGGGTGGCAATCGCCTACATCGTGAGCCGCGGCCTCGCGAAGCTCGGGACTCGTGAGCCCTACACCGACGACGACCTCCGATAGCGGACATTCACCCTTGGCGTGTGCCCGGTGCGGAAGATCGCCGAGGACGTGGTGGCTTGGCGGTTGGCCGCGGTCGTCGACCTCGGGCTGCTCCGCATTACCCGCCGCTAGGCCTCAGGTCCGGGCGGAGCCCGGCCGCTGGCCGACCGGGGGTCGCAGTCGGCGGTGTCCCTGCGGGGCAGGGTCAGCAGCCCGAATAACACCATGCCCACCCAGGGCCGCACCCGACCACTTCATGACCCACATCTCCCTCACCGAGGGCCGTCCGGAGCGGCTTCAGCAGGGTCCCGCCCGTCGTCCGCGTCGCGAGGCCGCCCGCCGCATTCGGTCCAGGTTCGCCCGCAGCAACCGGGACACCTGGACCTGGCTGATCCCGACCTCATGGGCTATCTCAGATTGAGAGAGGCCCTCGACGAAACGCAGGTGGACGATCCGGCGATCACGGGCCGTGGGCAGCACACCCAAGAGGCCCGCCAGCACCGTGCGGGCCTCGGCCGCCTCGTAGCCGACGTCCAGCGTGCCGAGGTAGGAGCTCTCGTGGGCGTCCTCGCCCTCCCCGTCCTCGAGCGCCAGACCCTGTTGGAGGTGGCGGACCTCCAGCGCCTCCAGCACGTCCTCGGTCTCCAGGGAGGTGTGCTCCGCGACCTCGGTCACCGTCGGAGTGCGGCCCAATAGCGCCGTGAGGTCGTCGACCGCGGGGGCGACCCTGCGGGCGGCGTCCTTCACCCGACGGGTGACGTGGACCGTCCACGTCTTGTCGCGGAAATAGCGTCGCAGCTCACCCTCGATGGTGGGAACCGCGAACGTGCTGAATGACAGGCCCCGGTCGGGATCGAACCGGTTGACCGCGTTGACGAGACCGACGAGCGCCACCTGGACCAGGTCGTCTCGGGGCTCGCCACGCCGGGCGAAGCGGCTGGCGCAGAACGAGGCAAGCCAGCTGTAGTCCTCGACCAGAGCGTTGCGGACCCGCATGTCGCCCGTGGCCCGGAAGCGGGCGAACCGGGGGTCGAGCCCGTCCTGCATTCGGGGTGGCGTGCCCATGGGCGGTCCTCCGGTGGAGAAGCGGTCTCGGCGAGCCGAGCGCCTACCCAATGCCGACGGGCGTACACAGAATCGCTCCGGAAAGAGCCGGATCCCGGCCGGCAACGTCGGTTCCAGCCCGCTACGAGGCCGTCTGCCCTGCTCCCGGGCACTCGCCGCCGGCCCGGCCGTCCGCCCTCGCGATCGTCTCGGTGAGTTCGCCCCTGGTCGTCGATCACGATGCGGTATGGCGCCGACCGCGAGCGGTACGCGCCGGCCGTGCCTCGACTGGGAGGGCGACGTCCGCCGGGTCTGCCGCGACGCGCCCGCCCCGGTCGTCGACTCCCCCGTTGAGCAGGCTCGGGCCGGCGGGGCGGCGCTGGCGGCGCTGGCGGGCGCCGCAGGCGCCCGCGTGACGCTGGTGACCGCTCTGTCGGCCGACGGCGACGGGACGCCGGCTGGCCGGCCTACTGGCCGACGCTGGCATCGACGCGGTCGACGGGCCGAGGCCGGTCAAGCTCCGCCTGCGGTAGGGGGACAGCCCCTCGCCCGGGTCGACCGTGGGTGGGACCCGGTGGTCCCGCCGGGGCCGTGGTCGGCCGAGGCCGGTGGCCGGGTGGGGCGGCCAGGTCGTGCTGGTGCCGCTGGTCGACGGCCGGTCGACGAGCCGGCTCATCGACAGCGCGGCCGCGGCCGGCGCCTGACTTCCACGACCGGACCAGGCGTTTCCTCCGGCGGAGTGTGGGTAGGCGCCCGGGGAAGCTACTTCGAGGAGGCTCGTCATGAACCAGTCGATCGCTGATCTGATGACGCGCGACCCGGTCACCTTCCCGCCGGACGCGGGCATCCAGGCCGCGGCCGCCCGCATGCGCGAAGAGGACACCGGCAACGTGGTGGTCGTCGAGGGCGAGACCGTGCGCGGCATCGTGACCGACCGCGACATCGTCGTGCGAGCGATCGCCGACGGCCGCGGACCTGACACACCGCTAGCCGACGTGCTGAGCGGCGAGGTTGTGACGGTCGCTCCCCAGGACCGGATCGAGGCCGTGGTCGACCTGATGCGCGAGCGGGCCGTGCGCCGGATCCCGGTGGTCGAGGACGGCCGGCTCGTCGGGATCGTCTCGATCGGTGACCTCGCCATCGAGCGCGACTCGGACAGCGCCCTGGCCGACATCTCCGCCGCGCGCGAGAACACCTGAGGAGGATCGATGGCTCCGGTAAGGCGCAACGACGAGGACGAGATCGTCGAACCGCCCAACAGCACCGTCGATGACTGGCTCGGTCAGCAGGCCGCCCGCGACGACGAGGAGGTCGACGAGTTGCTCGAGGAGACGGGCGGCGACATCGACGAGGCCGAACGCCGCTTCCCCGAGCGCTCGCACGAGGACCGCCCCGACCGCCTGCCGACCGAAGAACGGCGAACCTGAGCTCGTGGAGCGCATCGTCCTGGTCACCGGTGCCGGCTCCGGCATCGGCCTGGCCACCGCGATTGAGGCGGCGCGCCTCGGGTTCCGTGCCGTCGCCGCCGTGCATCGCCCCGACCAGGTCGCCGGGGTCCATGCGGCGGCAGCCGAGGCGGGCGTAGAGGTCGAGGCCGACGTCCTCGACGTGACCGACGACCGCCGGGCAGCCGCCCTGGTCGACCGGGTCGAGCCCTGGGCCGTCGTCGCGAGCGCAGGCTTCATGAACCCGGGCCTGATCGAGGACGTGACGATCGACGAGGCCCGCCACCAGCTGGAGGTCATGCTGCTGGCACCTGCCCGGCTCGTGCAGCTGGCACTGCCGGGGATGCGACGACGGGGCGGCGGCCGCATCGTCCTCGTGTCGTCGCCGCTGGGCGAGGCCACGCTACCCCTCCAGGGCTGGTACAGCGCCACCAAGCGGGCCCTGAGCGCCCTGGCCGACGCGTTGCGCGTCGAGGTCATCGACGACGCCGTCGACGTCGTCCTCGTGGAGCCCGGGGCCGCGAGCACGCCCCTGTGGGACGACGCACGGGACGAGCTCACCGAGCGCCGCACCCGCTCCGTGCGGCCGGAGGTCTACGACCGGGGCATCGCCCTGCAGGACCGGGTGCGCGACAGGAGCGCCGAGCCGACCGAGGTCGCCGAGGTCGTCGGCGCCGCCCTCCGCGCCGCCCACCCCCGCTTCCGCTACCGCACCCCGGCCGCGGCGGTGCCCTTCGCCGTCGCCGCCCGGGTCGTGCCGACCAGCGTGCGCGACCGCGTCGTCCGAGCGCTGGAGGAGCTGTGACGGAGCGGAAGGGCGCCACCGTCACCCGCACGCTCAGCGCGGGTGTGGAGGCCGTCGCCACGGTGCTGGCCGACCCCCGCGCCTACGACGGCGTAGTTGTCGGGAGCCGGCGCATTCGTTGGTTCGACCCGTCCTGGCCGGCGCCGGGCGCCCGCTTCCACCACACGCTCGGCTTCGGGCCGGTGACGATCCGGGACCACTCCGAGGTGCTCGAGGAGGATCTGCCGCGCCGCCTGCGACTCCTGGTCCACCTCCGGCCGGTCGGCAGCGCCGTGGTCGAGTTCCGGCTCAGAGCCGAGGGCGACCGCACCCACGTGGCCATGACCGAGACCCCGGTCAGCGGGGCGCTGGCGCTGGCCTGGTCGCCGCCGTTGGCGGCCGCCACCCGTTGGCGCAACAAGCGCGTTCTCGCCCGGCTCGAGGACGTCGCCCGGGGCCGCGCCCGCTCAATGGCCCGGGCCGGCGGTCGGCGGGTCGCCGATGCGGCGGCCCCGCGGCCGGGACGACCGATCATTGCCGATGCCGGGCGGGGCGTGGGCGAGGCCGGCGACGAGTGACACGACCGGCGCCGGGGGCCGGCGCCAAAGTGGACGCATGACATCCAGCACCGACACCGCCGACGCCGTCGTGATCGGGGCGGGGCCCAACGGTCTGGTGGCCGCCAACCTGCTGGCCGACGCCGGCTGGGACGTGCTGGTGCTCGAGGCGCAGCCGGCGCCCGGCGGCGCCGTGGCCACCGCCGAGGTCACCGCCCCGGGTTTCCGCAACGACCTCTTCAGCGCGTTCTATCCGCTCGCCCGCCCACCGGCGCCCCTGGCCCGCCTCGACCTGGAGGCCCACGGCCTGGCCTGGGCCCAGGCGCCGGCGGTCGTCGCCCACCCGCAGCCCGACGGCCCGGCCGCCGTGATCGAGCGCATGCCCGAGGCGACCGCCGCCGGGCTCGAGGCGGCCACCCCCGGCGACGGTGATGCCTGGCTGCGCCTCCACGACCGGTGGCGGCGCGAGGGCCGGCCTGTGCTGGACGCCTTCCTGGCACCGTTCCCCCCGGTCGTGCCGGCGGCACGCGCCGTGGCCCGCATCGGGCCCCGGCAGGTGCTGCCCCTGCTGCGGACCCTGCTGCTGCCGGTCCGGCGCCTCGGTGACGAGCAGTTCCGTGGAGACGGCGCCAAGCTGCTGCTGGCCGGCAACGCCCTGCACGCCGACGTGCCGCCCGACGCCCCGCCCAGCGGGTTCCTCGGGTGGCTGCTGGCGTCACTCGCCCAGGACGTCGGCTTCCCCACCCCGGTCGGCGGGGCTGGCGAGCTGGCGGAAGCGCTCGTCCGCCGGCTCGAGAAGGCGGGCGGCCGGCTGCGCTGCGGCGCCCCCGTCGATCGCGTGGTCGTCGAGTCGGGACGGGCTTTCGGAGTCGAGGTCGGCGGCTCACCCGTGCGGGCGCGCCGGGCGGTCCTGGCCGACGTCGACGCCGACGTGCTGCTGCGCCGGCTCGTGGGCGTCGACCACCTCCCCGACCGCACGGTGGCGGCGCTGGCGGGGTTCCAGCGGAGCTGGGCCACCGTGAAGGTGGACTGGGCGCTGCGGTCGCCGATCCCGTGGGACGACCCCGCGGTCGGGCGCGCCGGGACCGTGCACCTGGCCGACTCGGTGGACGAGCTGGCACTCCAGGCGGCTGCGATCAGCGGCTCCCAGCTGCCGGCCGAGCCGTTCGTCGTGCTCGGGCAGATGACGACCGCTGACCCCACCCGCTCGCCACCCGGTACCGAGTCGGCGTGGGCGTACACGCACGTGCCGTTCCGGGTGCAGGACGGCGCCGGCGCGCGCCCGATCACCGGCGACGAGGTCGCGCGGCTGGCCGACTGCATCGAGGATCGCGTCGAGCGCCGTGCGCCCGGCTTCCGGGCCCGGATCGTGGCCCGCCACGTGCTGTCGCCGGCCGAGTTCGAGCGCCGTGACGCCAACCTCGTCGAGGGCGACAACGCGGGCGGCACGAACCAGCTCCACCAGCAACTGGTGTTCCGACCGCTGCCGGGCCTCGGGCGGCCGGCCACTCCGATCCGCCGCCTCTACCTCGCCTCGGCGTCGGCCCACCCCGGCGGCGGTGTCCACGGGGCCTGCGGCGCCAACGCGGCCCGGGCGGCGCTGGCCGCCCACCGGGTACGCCGCGTCGTGCCCGGCCGCACCAACCGCTGAGCGCAATGCCGGCGGCGGTCGGCGGACCCGCTCGCCAGGCCTCGACGCGCGGCCCGACCTCGGCGGGCGGCAGGCCCTCGTGCAGGAGGCCGCCCAGCCCGCCGACGAAGCGGTCGAGGCCGAACCGCTCGCCGCCCCGCACCCGCCCTCGGTCACCCGTCGGTGTAGAGGACCACGGCGTCGCCGGGTCGAGCACGACCTCGTTGACGTTGGGTGCGTGCGTATGGCGCAGCCCGATCGGCGTCGTAGCGACGGTCGGCGCCTCGCGCGCGACGTGCCCCGCACCACCAGGCGCCGGATGGCCGGGCCGAGATCCACCGGAACGGGCCGGAGCCCGAGTCGACGTGCCCGAAGGCGGCGGTGACGAAGCGCTGGTCCGGGTAGACGTCACCGATGGCCTCGTCGGCGACGAAGTAGGCGGCGGGGAGGTCGAGCCCGCGCCTGGGGCTGTTGCGCAGGGCGCCCGGCACCAGGTGCGAGATGAGCGACGAGCCGAGGTCGTGGCCTACCGAGTCGAGGATCGCCACATGGAGGCCGTCGGCGTTGAGGGCATAGTCGAAGCTGTCGCCTGCCACCGCCACCTGCGGGGCTCACCAGCGCCACGGGCGGCAGGTTCGACCGCGGGAGCTCGGCGGCCAGTGTCATCGCCCGGTGGCGGCGGGCGAGCTCGATGGCGTCGGTATAGCGCCCCTTCGAGATCACCGGCGCCGCTGCCAGCGAGGCCACCCGCTCGATCGTCCGCCGGGTGCCGGCGTCAGGCGCGGTGGCCAGGTCGATCCCCACCACGGCGCGCCGTGCCGTCGAGCAGGGGGGCCCAGACCCGGACGCCCGACTCGAGCTGCTCGGTGTGCGTGCGCTCCCGGGCGAAGGCGCGGCCGGCGACCGTGCCGTCGCCCGGGACACAGCGTCGCCCATCGCAGCGGGCGCCAGCGTGTGCGACACGCCGAGCAGCCTGCCGATGGAGTCGCGGTCGGGGCTTTGGCCGCCTCACTCGGGCGGGTTGACCCCGCTCAGTCAGGGCTGCAAGACGACCTTGATGGCTCCGTCCTGCTTGGCCTGGAACATGGCGTAGGCCCGAGGTGCGTCGTCGAGTGGGAGCCGGTGCGTGGTGAAGTCATCGAGGCCCAGAACGTCCTCGTCCTTCTCGAGCAGCGGCAGGATCTCCGGCACCCACCGCTTCACGTGGGCCTGCCCCATGCGGATCTGAACGCCCTTGTCGAACAGCTCGAACATGGGGAGCGGGTCGAAGGCACCGCCGTACACCCCGACGACCGAGAGCGTGCCGCCGCGGCGCACAGCGGCGATGGCGGTGCGCAGCGCCGTCAGGCGGTCGATGCCGGCCTTCTTGGCCAGCGGCTCGCTGACCGCCTTGGGCAGCAGCCCGGCGGCCCGCTGCATCGCGCTGGCCACGGGTGCCCCGTGCGCCTCGAGGCCGACGGCGTCGATCACGCCGTCAGGGCCGCGACCGCCGGACAGCGCCCGGAGCGCGTCGGCAACGTCGTCGGTGCTGCGGAGGTCGACCGTCTCGATCCCGTGGCGCTCGGCCATCGCCAAGCGCTCGGGCACGAGGTCGACACCGTAGACGTGCTCGACTCCCTGCTGGCGGGCGATGCGCGCCGCCATCTGGCCGATGGGCCCCAGGCCGATCACGGCGAGGCTCCCATCGCCCGGCACGTCGGCGTAGGCCACCGCCTGCCATGCGGTGGGCAGCACGTCCGAGAGGAACAGGAACCGGTCGTCGGGCGGGCCCTCGGGCACCTTGATCGGGCCGAAGTGGGCCTGCGGCACCCGCAGCAGCTCGGCCTGGCCGCCGGGGACGTGGCCGTAGAGCTTCGTGTAGCCGAACAGCGAGGCCCCGGTGCCCTGGTCGCGGTTCTGGGTGGTCTCACACTGCGCGAACAGCGTCCGGTCACACATGTAGCAGGAGCCGCACGAGATGTTGAACGGAATCACAACCCGGTCGCCGACGGCGACGTGCGACACGTCGTCGCCCACGGCCACCACACGGCCCATGGGCTCGTGGCCGAGCACGTCGCCCGGCTCCATGAAGGGGGCCAAAGGGCCGTAGAGATGGAGGTCCGACCCGCAGATCGCCGTGGAGGTGATCTCGACGACGGCGTCGGTCGGCTCCTCGATCGTCGGGTCAGGGACGTCCTCGACCCGGACGTCCTCACGTCCCTGCCAGGTCACGGCGCGCATGGTGTCCTCCTCATGCCGCGAGCCGGTCGCGCAGCTCGCGCTCGCACGGCGCCTACCCGGGACCAGCGCTGGGAAACGCGACGGGACCGGCTGTCTTCCACAACAGGCTCGGTGCTGCGCGACGGCCTGCGGGCCGTTCGGCTGGGTGGCGCCCGGCCGGGCGGGCGCGTATGCCGCGGGTGCGGGTGATGAGGCTGCCCGCGACGTGGCCGTCGCCGACCGTGCCGGCACCGGTACGGGCGCGAGCGGTTCTCTCCGTACCCGAGGCGGGGTAGGCGCCGGCCATGAGCACCGGCCCCTCGTCCCCGCTTCCACGGCCGCCGACCCGCTGGCAGACCTGCCCGTGGTCGTGACCGGGGGTGCGTCGGGCCTGGGCGCGGCGGTGGCCGCCCGCCTGGCGTTCGCCGGCGCCGCGGTCACCTCGCTCGACCGGCGCCCACCCTCGAGTGGCATCGCCGGCACCGAGGTCGACTTGGCCGACCGCCGAGCTGCGCGGCGAGGTCGGAGTCACCATGCTGACGCCGGGCGGTATGGCCACCGCCTCCTTCGACGAGTGCGAGGACCGGTACAAACCGCCGCCCAACCTCGAGCTGTGCGCCCCGGTCCAGGTGACAGAGTCCGTGCCCTTCGCCCTCAGCCGCACCGCGGGCTGCGAGATCCGCGAGCTCGTGGTCACGCCCTCGAACGAGTCGTCATGGTACTGACGGTGCGATCTCGGTGGCCGTGACCCCGCACGATCACACCGACCACCCGGCCTTAGAGGCGCCGTACGTCAGAGGTTCGGTGACAGGAACGGCCGCAGCCGCTGTACGGCCCGTGCGAGCAGGCGGGACACCTGCATCTGGCTGACCCCGAGCCGCCGGCCGATCTGCGACTGCGTCTGCTCCTCGAAGTAGTACCAGGTCAGCAGCCGCACCTCCTCGCGGTCGAGATGGGCCAGCCCCCGCCGCAGCGCCACCAGGTTCTCGATCCCGGTCATGCTCGCGTCCTTCGTCGACAGATTCGGCGGGGTCTCCCCGTTGGCGAGGCCCGGGTGGTCGATCGAGGTCGTCGACCGGGCGCGACGCGCGCGCTCGACGACCTCGACCTGGGCGAGCGGTACGCCCAGGAAGTCCGCCACCTCGGCCAGGCTCGGCCGCCGGCCGAGGTCCTGGCTGAGCAGCTCGACCGCGTCCTGCTGCGGCTTGGCCAGCTCGTGCACGCTTCGAGGCACTCGCAGCGCCCACCCGCTGTCGCGGAAGTGGCGGCGCACGCTACCGACGATGGTGGGCGTGGCGTACGCGAGGAAGGCCGTGCCCCGCGACGGGTCGAACCGCCGCAGTGCGAGCATGAGCGCCTCGTGGGACACCTGCACCAGGTCGTCGATGGGCTCGCCCCCCCGGTAGTGCCGCTTGGCGGTGGCGGTGGCGAACGCGCTGTACCGCCGGACGAGCTGGTCGAGGTGCTGGGGCTCGTGCCGGTCCGCGTAGGCGACGTGCACGGTCCACAGGCCCACGTCGACGACGGGGCGGGCCGAGCGTGGTGCGACCCAGACACGGGGGGCCGGCACTCGAGGCACAGTCAGGACGGCGCGCGCCCGGTCCTGCGCGGACCGAAGACGGTCGATGGCACGCCTGGGTCGCTCACGCGAAGTGCGGCGCTCCTCGATCAACGTCACCGGTCGCTGCTTCCCCGGCGACCGGGTTCCACACGTCTGAATTGTGCGTCTCACTGATGTCAGACGGGGTAGCCAGGCCACACCGGAAGACGTGTCTCACTGTGATGACCAGTTCGGAACGCTCACGCCCGCCCAGCCCTGACATCCCACCCGCCGACAGCCGCTCCGAGCTCGACAGCGCCGCCGCGGAGCTCGAGGCGCTCGCCGACGCTCACGAAGAGTGCGCGGGCGAGCTCGAGAGCGTGGAGTCGACCGTCGACGTCCTGCTCGACGACGAGTCGGTCCACGTGCTCGTCCTCGACGAGGAGCACAAGGTGACCGGCGTCAGCCGGGGCATGGCGCGCCTCCTGGGGGGCGCACGAGTGCTCGGGCACCGGCTGACGTCGGTGGCGCTGCCGGCTTGGACGGGCCTCGATGCCGCGCTCGACACGCTGACCGCGGCCGAGGACTGGCGAGTCCTGCCGGTTGCCGCCGATGCCGGGCGGCTGTTCGTCCGGCGGGCCACCGGCGACGACCACCCCGCCGTGTACGTCGTGCGCTACGAACCGCCGGACCTCTGACCGTTCCCCGTTTCCCGCCTCCGAAGAGCTGCCCCACCGGCGCGGGATCCCCTCCGTGCCGACGAGTACACACCGCGTATGCCTTTCCGAGCGGTCGCACTCAACTGCACTCGCAAGCGCAGTCCCGAGACATCCAGCACCGATGTCCTGCTCACGAGTTCTGCGCCGCCCCACGTAAGGAGAGCGCCGACGTCGGCGAGCCAGGGCCGGCGGGTGGTCGACCTCGACGTCCTGCGCCCCGATGACCGGTTTGGCGGAGGCAACGGTGGGTAGGCCATGGGTTTCCCCTCATTAGGAGAATTGATGACCGACGAGAACGCGGCGACCCGAAGTGGCCTGGTCGACAGGCTGACCGGCAAGGTCAAGGAGGCGGCGGGCCACCTGGCTGGCAACCGGGACCTCGCCGAGGAAGGCGAGCTCCAACAGGCCCGTGCTGCCGAGGCCGGCCGCGCGGCTCGACTCGAGGCCGAGGCCGAGCAGGCCGCTGACGAGGCCCGAGTCGACGCCGAGCTCCAGGCCACTGCCGTCGACCAGGCGGACGCCGAGGTCGCGCTGAACGAGGCCGAGCGCCTCGACGAGATCGATCGTCAGCAGGGAGCCGATCACGCCCGCACTCGGACCGCGGCCCGATCACGGCGGGAGGAGCTCGACCGCCAGGTCGCCGCGAATGAAGCCGCCCTCGACCGCCGGGAGCGTGGGGTCGAGGCGGGCACGGCGGCAGCCGAGGCTCGGGCCGAGGAGCTCGACCGCCGCGCGGCCGCGGACGCGCAGGCGGCCGCCACCCTCGCCGCCGCCCGCGAGACCGTCGAGGGGGACGACCGATGATGCAGGTCACACAGATCCCCCGCCAGGCCGTCCAGTTCGGCCTCTGGGGAGCCCGCCTCCCGTTGACCCTGGCCGAGCGGGTTCTCGCCCGCGGCCAGGAGGACACCTCGACGTGGCTGCCGAACCTCGCGTTCGACAAGGTCGAGGCTGGCGTAAAGGACATCGTCGGACGGGCCACGCGTGACGACACGCTCGTGACCGCCGCCCGCCTCCAGCGCGCCGAGATCACTCGGCTGGAGAGCGCGCGGGCCGCTCGGGTGCACGCCACCAAGGTCGTGGACGATGCCGAGGCCGCCGCCCAGGCCCGGCGCGAAGAGCTCGACGGTCAGCGCGAGGCTCTCGAATCGGCGGCGGACGAGGGCGAGCGTCGCATCGAAGAAGCCGAGCGGGAGGCCGAGCAGCGTGCCGCCAAGGAGGCCGAGGCGAAGCGATCCGCCACGAGGACCACGGCCGCCAAGCGGAGACAGGCGGTCAGCAAGCAGGCCGCCCGGACCGATGTGCAGCGTGCGCGTTCCCAAGGCGAGGCCCTCCGGACTCAGAAGGCCGCGGTCAGAGCACGCGGCAAGGCACTGGAGCTGGACGGGGCCGTCCAGGCCAAGAAGTCATCCCGGCGATCGGGGTGATCGTCTTCGGAGGCGGCGAGGGACCGAGGATGGCCGGCGGCGGACGAGGCTGCCTCACGATGCTGCTGCTGTCTCTCGCCGTCTCCGTCGTGCTCACCGTCGTCGTTAACGTCCTGCTGCGGCTGGCGGCCTGACCGCGGCGTGGCCGCCGCCGGTCGGGCGCCGGTCCCCGAGGGTCGAGATCACGGGCCGGCCGGGGTTCCCGGCTCACGAGCGGCCCACGGGGCCACGATGGACGCATGCTCGTTCGTACGTGCCCTCCGGCGGCCAGGCCTGGGCCGGTCACCGCACGGTCAACCACGACCAGCACGGCGCGAGGGGGGTGGGAGGACGAGTGAACACAGACGACAGTGAACTCGAACGAATAGCCTCACCGGACACGTCGGCGCGACCCGAGGGTCGGACCCGGGCGATCGCCGAGCGGTTGCGGGACATCGAGGCGGTGACCCATGCCGGCCTCGTCCAGCTGACGGTGGAGGAGCTCCTCGTCGAGCTGCTGGATCGCGTCCGCGAGATCCTGGCGGCAGACACCGCGGCCATCCTCCTCCTCGACGACGCCAACGGTCAGCTCGTGGCCACCGCGGCCCGGGGGATCGAGGAGGAGGTGTACCAGGGTGTGCGCGTGCCCCTCGGCCGCGGCTTCGCCGGGCGCGTCGCCGCGACCCGGCAGACACAGGCGATCGAGGACATCGACGACGCGGATGTGGTCAACCCGCTGCTGCGCGCCAAGGGCATCCGATCCCTTCTCGGCGTGCCCCTGCTCGCCGGCGGCCGGCTGCTGGGGGTGCTGCACGTGGGCACCGTGACGCGACGCCACTTCGACGACGAGGATGCCGACCTGCTCCAGATGGTGGGCGATCGGGTCGCGCTCGCCACCCAGGCGTCGCTGTCCGAGACCGAGCGGAGCGCGTCGCTCGTGATGCAGCAGAGCCTGCTGCCCGACCAGCTGCCCAACGTGGCCGGGTTCGAGACAGCCGTGCGCTACATCCCCGGTGCCGGGACCGTGGGGGGCGACTGGTACGACATGTTCGTCCTGCCGTCCGGGCGGGTGCTGGTCACCGTCGGCGACGTGGTCGGCAAGGGCCTGCGGGCGGCGGTCGTCATGGGTCGGCTGCGCAGCTCGCTGCGGGCCAACGGGTACGCCGACGACCGCGACCCCGGTGCCGTGCTCGACCTGCTCGACAGCCAGCTGCGGCACTTCGAGCCG
>DASRJM010000062.1:0-9476 GCA_035649475.1 Acidimicrobiales bacterium | reverse complement strand
GACGTCGCCCGCGTCGAGGACCGCACGTTCATCTGCTCGGAGCGGCAGTCCGACGCCGGCGCCACCAACAACTGGCGGGACCCGGCCGAGATGCGCGCCGAGCTCACCGGCTACTTCACCGGGTCGATGCGGGGCCGGACGTTGTACGTCGTCCCGTTCTCGATGGGCCCGCTCGGGTCGCCGATCGCCCACATCGGCGTCCAGCTGACCGATTCGGCCTACGTGGCCGTCAACATGCGGATCATGACCCGCATGGGCCAGGGACCCCTCGACGTGCTGGGCGCAGACGGCGCGTTCGTGCCGTGCGTGCACTCGGTCGGCTACCCGCTGGTGGGCGCGGGCGGCGAGGCCCGGCCGGACGTCCCCTGGCCGTGCGACGCCGACCACAAGTACATCGTCCACTTCCCCGAGACCCGCGAGATCTGGTCCTACGGCTCCGGGTACGGCGGCAACGCCCTCCTCGGCAAGAAGTGCTTCGCGCTGCGGATCGCCTCGACCATGGCCCGGGACGACGGGTGGATGGCCGAGCACATGCTGATCCTCGGCGTGACCCCGCCCGGCGGCGAGAAGCGCTACATCGCGGCGGCGTTCCCGTCCGCCTGTGGCAAGACCAATATGGCGATGATGATCCCCACCCTGCCGGGGTGGAAGGTCGAGACCGTCGGCGACGACATCGCCTGGATGAAGTTCGGCGACGACGGCCGGCTCCACGCCATCAACCCGGAGGCCGGGTTCTTCGGCGTCGCACCCGGCACCGGCGTCGACACCAACCCCAACGCCATCGGGACGCTGTACGGCAACTCGATCTTCACCAACGTGGCCCGCACGGACGACGGCGATGTGTGGTGGGAGGGCCTGTCCGAGCCCCCGGCCCACCTGACCGACTGGAAGCGCAACGACTGGACGCCCGCGAGCGACGCGCCGGCCGCCCATCCCAACGCCCGGTTCACCACGCCGGCGTCGCAGTGCCCGTCGATCGCCCCCGAGTGGGAGGACCCGGCCGGCGTGCCGATCTCCGCCATCCTGTTCGGCGGCCGCCGCGCCACCAACGTGCCGCTCGTGACCGAGTCCCTCGACTGGGACCACGGCGTGTTCCTCGGCTCGATCATGAGCTCGGAGACGACGGCGGCGCAGGCCGGCGCGGTCGGCAAGCTGCGCTTCGACCCCTTCGCCATGCTGCCCTTCTGCGGCTACGACATGGGCGACTACTTCGGCCACTGGCTGGAGATCGGCCGTGCCACCGACACGGACAAGCTGCCCAAGCTGTTCTGGGTCAACTGGTTCCGGCGGGACGAGGACGGTCGGTTCCTGTGGCCGGGCTTCGGCGACAACAGTCGGGTGATCAAGTGGATCGTGGAGCGCATCGAGGGCGAGGGGCGCTACGCCGACACGCAGATCGGGCGGGTCCCCACCGCCGACGCGATCGACACGTCGGGCCTCGACCTCGACGACGGCGTGATGGACAAGCTGGTCGAGGTCGACCCCGACTCGTGGCGCCAGGAGCTGCCGCAGATCGACGAGCACTACCGCTTCATCGGCGACAGCGTGCCCGCCGCGCTGCGGGAGCAGCTCGACAACCTCGAGAAGCGGCTCGCCGGCGGCTGACCCGCTCGACGGGCGGCGTCAGCCGGCGGCGTACTCCGCCATCTGCATGAGGATGGTGGCGGCGTCGGCCGGCGCCGGCGCGCCCAGGTCCCGGTAGACGGCGGTGACGTTGGCCACGAACCGCTCCTGCTCGCCGAGCGCGGCGCGGGGCCCGAGGTCGATCTCGCGCGCCGCGGCGACCGGGTCCATGCCGGCCTCGACCCGCGGCCGGACCTCGTCGACCAGCCAGGAGAAGTAGTCGCGCTGGGCCTCGACCTCGGCGGGGCCGCACACGGGCCCGTGCCCGGGCACGACCGTTGGCGCGCCGAGGCCGAGGATGCGATCGCAGGCCGCCACCCAGTTGCGGACGGGCCCGGCCCACACGATCGGGTGGCCGCCGTTGAACAGGATGTCGCCGGTGAAGACGACGTCCTGGCCGGGAACGTGCACGATCACGTCGCCCTTGGTGTGGGCCGGGCCGACCTCGATCAGGTGCACGTCGGTGTCGCCGACCCGCAGGGTCAGGTCGCCGTCGAACGTGGTGGTGGGCACGACGACCTCGATGTCGTTGAAGTCGAAGGCACCGAACATGGTCCGCACCAGCTCGCCCTGGGGCCCGTCGGGCGGGTTGGCGACCAGTGCGGCGAGCAGGGCGGGCGGCAGCTCGGCCATCTCTTCGGCGCAGGCCGTGGAACCGACGATCTCGGCGTCCCGCACCAGCTGGTTGCCCCAGCAGTGATCGCCGTTGGCGTGGGTGTTCACGACCGTGCCGATGTCCCGGGCGGCGGGGACGGCGTCCCGCATCGTGTCGAGCATCTCGCCGGTGAGCTTGAGGTCGAAGAGGGTGTCGACGAGGAGGCTGGCGTCGCCGTCGACGACCAGGCCGGCGTTGCTCCAGCCCCAGCTGCCGTCGGGTTGCAGGTAGGCGAACACCCCGTCGCCGACCTCGTGGAGTCCCTTCGTGTACGGAGCCGTGGCCATGCTGCCCATCGTCGCACCTGCCGCGTGGGCCGTGTGATCGACCCCTGGCGCCGTGCACCGGTTCTCCGGGGCAGGGCTACGATCCGTGGCCAGCCACACGGCGTGAGGGAGGCCCGGCATGGCAGTCAGCGCGTACATCCTCATCCAGACCGAGGTCGGCAAGGCCGCGCAGGTCGCCGAGGAGGTCGGCGGCATCGACGGCGTCGTGTCGGCGGAGGATGTGACCGGCCCCTACGACGTCATCGCCCGGGCCGAATCCCAGACCGTCGACGAGCTGGGAAAGATGGTGGTCAGCCGGGTGCAGATGATCGAGGGCATCACCCGGACGCTCACCTGCCCGGTGGTGCACCTCTGACCGTCGGGGCTCAGCGGTTGGGCCCGATGACCATTGCCCGGATGCCGAGCCCCATGAGGAAAAGGCCGCCCAGCCCGTAGAGCAGGTAGCGGTGGGCGGCCAGCTGCTGGCGGTAGCTGTAGATGATGCCGACCGAGGCCAGCGCCACGAACCCGTAGAACATGTGGAACTGCGGGGCCTCGCGGTCCTCGTTCGTGACCAGCAGCACGCCGAGGATCACCTGGACGAAGATGGCGACCTCGGCCGCGGCGGTCGCCCACCACAGCGCAGGGCGGCGCAGCGCCGGCAGCCAGTGGGCCCCCAGCGCCCACAGGCCGACCAGCGCGTTGCCGATCACAACGACCCACGCGCACCAGACGTGGGCCTCGTGCAGGCCCACGGCGACGGACGCCCGCCGCCCGGCTCAGCCGCCGTGACCCGGCGAGCCGGTCGACACCTCGTACGACCACAGCTCGCTCGACACCGACACCGGGCCGCCGTGGGGCGCCGGCCGGTCGGCGCCCTGGTGCCCGTGCCCGAACGCCGGGCTGTTGACCCAGGCCTGGAACGACTCCTCGTCGCGCCACCGGGTGATCACCAGCCACGTCGTGCGCTCGTCGGTCGGCTTGAGCAGCTCGAAGCCCTCGAAGCCCTCCTGGTCGTCGACCGCCCCGGCCCGCGCCGCGAAGCGCCGGCCCAGCTCGTCGCCCGATCCCTCGGGCACGGTGATGGCGTTGATCTTGATGACAGTCACGGGTCCCGACGCTAGGCGACCGCCCCTCGCCCCTCGCCAATCCCGGCAGCCCGTTAGCGTCGGCGGTGTGAGCCTGGAGATCGTGTTCGAGACGCACTCGATCAGCGAGGACAACGAGCGAGGGGTGGCGACGGGGTGGCTGCCCGGGCGGCTGTCGGCGAGCGGACGGTCGCAGGCGCGGGAGATGGGTGGGCGGCGGCGGGGCGACGGGTTGGCGGCGGTGTTCACGTCCGACCTGGGGCGGGCCGTCGAGACGGTGGAGGTCGCGTTCGCCGGGACGGGGCCGCCCGTCCTGTGCGACTGGCGGTTGCGGGAGTGCGACTACGGCGAGCTCAACGGGGCGCCCGCAGCCGAGGTGCACGGGGAGCGAGGGCGGTACCTCGACCGGCCCTACCCCGGAGGCGAGAGCTGGGGGCAGGCGATCGAGCGGGTCGCGGGCGCGCTCGGCGACCTGCCGTCCCGGTGGGACGGGGCGCGGGTTCTCGTCGTCGGCCACGTGGCGACCCGGTGGGCGCTCGACCACCTGGCTCGCGGGCGGGCGCTGGAGGACCTGGCGACCGAGGAGTTCGCCTGGCAGCCGGGGTGGGAGTACCGCTGGCCTCCCGGCTGATGCCGGCGCATGCTGCGGGGCATGGCCATCATCGGCACTCATGCCCTCCTCTACACGTCCGAGCCCGACGCCGTCCGGAAGATCTTCCGGGACGTGCTCGGCTTCGCCCACGTCGACGCCGGCCAGGGCTGGCAGATCTTCGCCCTGCCGCCCGCCGAGCTCGGGATCCACCCCGGCGAGGGGCCGACGTTCGACGCCGGCGTGCGGCACCAGCTGTCGCTGATGTGCGACGACCTCGACGCCACCGTCGCAGACCTGCGCGCCAAGGGACTCGACATCCCGGGCGAGCCGCACGACGAGGGCTGGGGGATCACGACCACGATCGTGCTGCCCGGCGGGCTCGACATCATGCTGTACCAGCCCCGCCATCCCACCGTGGTCTGACCGTGGACATCACCTGCGTGACGATGGACTGTCACGACCCCGGGCGGGTGGCCGAGTTCTGGAACGCAGCGCTGCACTGGGGCGGGGTGGCGGCGGCCTCCGACGGCAGCGGGGCCCTGTGCGGCCCGCCGGGCGGCGGGACCTACCTCGAGATGATGCGCGTCCCCGAGGACAAGGTCGTGAAGAACCGGGTCCATCTCGGGTGCACCGCGGGCTCGCTGGCCGACCTCGATGCCGAGATCGCCCGGCTCGTGGCGCTCGGCGCCAGCGTGGCGTGGGAGGAGGAGTTCCCGCCCGAGGTGGCGGCCGGCTACCGCAACGTCGTGCTGCGCGACCCCGAGGGCAACGAGTTCTGCCTCAGCGGCGGGACACTGGCCTGACCCCGCCGTCGCGGCGGCAGAGGAGGTAGATGCGGCGGGTGTCGTGCTCGTGGGGCAGCGCGTCGCGCTGGCGCTCGTCCTCCACGGTGAAGCCCGCCGCCGTCAGGGCGGCGACGAACCCGTCGCGGGCGTAGAGGGCGCCGCCGACCGGGTCGACCCGGTGGCCGATGAAGTCGTCGGTCACCACGTCGCCCATGCCCAGGTGGGTCGCCGCCAGCAGCACGCCGCCGTCGGCCAGAACCCGCTGCAGCTCCCCCAGCGCAGGTCGGAGGTCGGACCGGTGGACGTGCTGGAGCGAGTAGTAAGCGACCGCCAAGGCGCACGACCCGGTTCGCAGCGGCAGGCGGCGCAGGTCGCCCTGGGCCCGGCTCAGCCCCGGGACCCGCTGACCCGCGGCGGCGAGCATGGCGCCCGACAGGTCGACCCCGACCAGCCGCCGCCCGGGCCCGGTCAGGTACGCCGCCACGGGAGCCGGGCCGCACCCGGCGTCCAGGACCCAGCCCCGGCCTTCGGGGGCGACCGCCAGGGCGGCGTCGAGCATCGCCCGGTCGAGCGGCAGGTGGGCGAGGTCGTCCCCGAACCGCTCGGCGTACTCGCGTGCCACCGCGTCGTACGCCGCCCGCACCGCGCCCGGCGAGAACGGGTCGTGGTCCGTCATCGGCGGCGGTCCAGCCAGGCCAGGGCCTCGCGGCGGCTGAGGGGGCTCAGCTCCTCCGCGTGGGCGGCCACGAACGCCGAGACCGCTGACGCATCGACCTTGCTGTGCTCCCGGAGGGCCCAGCCGATGGCCTTGCGGACGAAGAAGTCCGGATGGTCGGCCCGGGTGAGGCAGGCGGCGAACAGCCAGCCGGCGTCCCGGGCCGCGCCCCAGCGGTTCATGTGGAGCAGCGACGAGCGGATCAGCCACAGGTCGTCGCCCGCCAGCCAGGCGTCCATCCGGGGCCGCAGGTCCGGATACCGCCGGACCAGGTCGCCCGTGGCGTGGATGGCCAGGGCGTCGACCGTGTCCCACCACGACCGGGTTGTGATCAGGCGCTCGACCACGTCCAGGAGCTCCGGGGTCGGTGGCACGGCCCTCCGGGATGCTGCGGCGTGGCGGTTCACCAGGCGGCAGGCGGCGTACTGGTGCTCCCGCTCGGGGCGGTCCCACAGGTCGAGGGCGGCCGCCACCACCTCGTCCTCGGGGAGGCGCCGGGGCAGCGCGGCGGTGGCCGCCGCCCAGGCGCGGCCCTGGGCAGGGGCCTTGACACCGAGGAACGGGAACTGGTCCCGCATGTACGCCGCCATCGGCACCGCCTGGGCGGGGTCGGCGCGGGCGGCGAGCTCCCCGGCCAGCCGGTCCGCCACCTCGGCGCCCGTGACGACCGGCGTGCTCACCCGGCGAAGACGTCGTGGTCGCGGTGGCCCGGCTCCACCCCGTGGCGGATGTAGAACTCGGTGCCCAGCGCCGCCGCGAACGCGTCCGGGTCCATGGCGAAGAACAGGGCCATGTCGCCGACCTGCGTGGCGTGCGCCTCCATCGCCTTGCGCTTGCGGTCGAGCCACGGGGTGACGTCGACGGTCGTCGTGATGACCGACTCGGGCATGCCGAAGATCAGCGCGGGGTCGTCGAAGTCGGGCCAGTCGCCGGCCGGCTCGATGCCCAGGGCCATGGCCCCCTCGACGAGCCGGCGAACGTGGTCCCGGCTCATCGTGACCTCGAGCAGCTGCGGGACGCCGGCCAGCTCGGCCGCCCGCAGTCCCACCCGGTGGACCTGCACGTGGTCGGGGTGTCCATAGTTGCCGTTCTCGTCGTAGATGGTGAGCACGTCGGCGCCCTCCTCCCGCAGGACGGCCGCCAGCCGCTCGGCCGCCTCGTCGAGGTCCGCCTGCCAGAAGCAGGTCGGCTCGTCGTTGTCGGGCGTGCCCTCCATGCCCGAGTCGAGGTAGCCGAGCCAGACGATGCGGGACGTGCCGAGCGCGTCCGCCGACCGCTCGGCCTCGAGGACCCGCCGCTCGACCAGCGACTCGCCGGGGTCGAGCACGCCGTCGGGCGACTCGCCCTTCTCGCCGCCGGTGGCGTAGACGATGACGACCCGGTGGCCCTCGTCGACGGCCTTGGCGATGGACCCGCCCTGGGTCAGCGTCTCGTCGTCGGGATGGGCGTGGAAGGCGACCAGCGTTCCCATGCCCCGAGGCTACGGGCCGGCCGTTACGCGATCGCGCCGGTTTCGCGCAGCTTGGCGATGCGCTCGGCGTCGAATCCGGCCCCCGACAGCACCTCGTCGGTGTGCTGCCCCGCGTGCGGGGGCGGGCCGGACACCTCGGGGGCGGTGCGGCTGAACCGCGGTGCCGGCCCGGGCTGGCGGAACCCCGCCACCTCGACGAACGTGCCCCGCGCCACGTTGTGGGGGTGCTCGTAGGCCTCCGGGATGCCGAGCACCGGGGCGAAGCAGACGTCGGTGCCCTCCATGGCCGCGCACCACTCGTCCCGGGTCCTGGTCCGGAAGATGGCGGCCAGCCGCTCCTTCATGGCCGGCCACTGGGACCGGTCCTGCTGCCAGGGCAGGTCCTCGCCCTCCAGGCCGGTCAGCCGCAGCAGCTCGGCATAGAACTGGGGCTCGATCGAGCCGATCGAGACGTAGCGGCCGTCGGACGTCTCGTAGACGTCGTAGAAGTGGGCGCCGGTGTCGAGCATGTTCGTGCCCCGCTCGTCGTTCCAGATCCCCATCGCCCGGAGCGAGTGGGTCATGGTCATCAGCGACGCGGCGCCGTCGACCATGGCGGCGTCGATGACCTGACCCTGCCCCGAGGCCCGGGCCTCGAGGAGGCCGGTGACGATGCCGAACGCCAGCAGCAGGCCCCCGCCACCGAAGTCGCCCACCAGGTTGAGCGGCGGGGTCGGCGGCTGGCCGGCCCGCCCGATCGGGTCGAGGGCACCGGCCAGGGAGATGTAGTTGATGTCGTGACCGGCTGTCGACGCGTACGGGCCCTCCTGGCCCCAGCCCGTCATGCGCCCGTAGACCAGGCGGGGGTTGCGGGCGAGGCAGTCGTCGGGCCCGATGCCGAGTCGCTCGGTGACGCCGGGCCGGAAGCCCTCGATGAGGGCATCGGCCTTCTCCACCAGGCTCAGGACGACCTCGACGCCGTCCGGGCTCTTCAGGTCGACGCCAACCGACCGGCGCCCTCGGGCCAGGAAGTCGGCCGGCGGGCGCTCGGGATCGCCGCCCTGCACCGAGCCGGCCCGGTCGATCCGGATGACGTCGGCGCCCATGTCCGCCAGCATCATCCCGCAGTACGGGCCGGGACCGATCCCGGCGATCTCGATGACGGTGATTCCGGACAGGGGTCCCATGCGGTGTGGCTCCGGGGTCTCGTTGGGTCGGAGGATCGAACTCAGGGAAGCGGGTGGGCGGCGGCGTGGGCGGTCACGGCGTCGATCACCTGGGGCAGCATCGACACCGGCAGATCATGGCCCATGCCTTCGATCATCAGCAGCTTGGCGTCCGGGACGACCTCGGCCGTGCGCTCGCCGCCGTCGGGCTGCACCAGCGTGTCGGCGGTGCCGTGGAGGACCAGTGTGGGCACGTCGAGCGCAGCCAGGGCCTCGGACCGCGATCCCGACGCCAGCACGCCGGCCAGCTGACGGGCCGCGCCCGCGGGGTCGTGACTGCGCTCCCAGGCCATGACGGCAACCTCCCGGATGCGGTCGTCGTCGACCAGGCCGGGGCTGCCGTACACGTGGCTGTTGCGCACGGTGACCTCGAGGTACTCGTCCCGCGTCGTCACCGGCGCGGCCATCAGCACGGCCATGGACTCGGCGGTGGGCATGCCGACGTCCGGGTCACCGGTGGTCGACATGATCGAGGTGAGCGTTGCCACCCGCGCCGGGTGCTCGATGGCCAGGGTCTGGGCCACCATCCCCCCGAGCGAGGCGCCCACGACGTGGGCCCGATCGACGCCGAGGTGATCGAGTAGGCCGGCGGCGTCGTCGGCCATGTCGCGCAGCAGGTACGGCACCTCGGCCGTCTCGCCGGACCCCCGGGCCGCCAGCACCGCCAGCACGTCGACGGGTACGTCGAGGTGGGTCGACAGGCCGACGTCGCGGTTGTCGAACGTGATCACCCGGAAGCCCCGGGCGGCGAGGCCGGCCACCAGCTCCGGCGGCCAGTGGACGAGCTGGCCGCCCAGGCCCATGATCAGCAGCAGCGGCGGGGCTCCGGGGTCGCCGGACTCCTCGTAGTAGATCCGGATCCCGTTGGCCTCGGCGTGCGGCATGCGGCCATCGTTCACGGTCTTGACCGGCCGGTCAAGCGGCTCGCGGCCCCGTAGGGTGGCGGGGATGACGACGTTCGGCGTGCACACCGGGGCCCAGGACACGACCGTGGCCGAACTGCTCCGCATGTGGCGCGACGCCGAGGAGCTGGGCTTCGACAGTGTCTCGGTGTGGGACCACTTCTACTCCTCGGA
>DASRJM010000061.1:0-12380 GCA_035649475.1 Acidimicrobiales bacterium | reverse complement strand
CACGACCCGGTTTCTCTCGGTGTCGGGAATCCCGGGGCCGTTGTCGGCCACGGCGATGACAATGTCATCCCGGTCGCGCGAGACGTCGATCTTGATGGTGGCCGCCGCGCCATCGGCCGGGCGGCCGTGTTTGATGGCGTTGTCGATGAGGTTGGCGATCACGCGCACGAGCCGGCGCTTGTCGGCCCGGACGACGACGCCGCTCAACGCCGGGTCGAGGTCGACGGGCACGCTGCGCTCCGACGACCAGCCGACGGCCTGGGTGACGAGCTCGTCGAGGCGAACCTCGCTCAGCTCGAGACGGGCCGCGCCGGCGTCGAAGCGGGAGATCTCGAGCAGGTCCTCGACCAGCTGGCGGAACCGGGCGATGTCGGCGGCCATGAGGTCGAGCGCGGCCTTGGCGCGGTCCGGCATGTCGTCGCGCTGGTTCTGGAGCACCTCGATCGACGCGGCCAGCGTCATGAGCGGGGACCGCAGCTCGTGGCTGACGTTGGAGGCGAAGCGGGTGTCCCGCTCGATGCGCTCCTGCATGGCGGACGCCATATCGTTGAACGACTCGGCGATCGTGGCGAGGTCGCCGTCGTCGCTGGCCTCGACCCGGGTCGCGAGCTGGCCGGTGGCCAGCGCGTGGGCGGCGTCGCCGATGCCCCGCAGCGGTCGCAGCACCCGGCGGGCGGCCCACCAGCCCACCGCGGCCCCCGCCAGCGTGGACAGCAGCGCGGCGGCGAGCAGCGAGATGCCGATCGACTCGAGCGTGTTCTCCAGCTCGCCGAGTGACACGATCTCGAAGTAGGCGCCGTCCATGTCCCCGAGGGGGACGCCCACCGCCAGCTGGGTCGTGCCCTCGTGGTCGAAGCGCATGCGCCCCGCCTGGCCGCCCTGGACCATGGCCCGCAGCTCGCCGGGCAGGACGTCCTCGCCGAACTCGGGCGTGCGGGAGAACCAGCGGTCGTCGACCAGCAGGACCGGGTTGGAGCCCGTGGGCGTCTGCAGCGAGGACAGCACGTCGGCGGGGTCGGACGCGGGCGCGCCCTCGCTGGTCTGCCCGGGCAGCTGGCGGCGGACGGTCTCCGCGTTCTCGTAGGTGCGGGCGGTCGCGTTCGACTCGCGCTGGTCGAGCAGGTTCTGGCGGGTCAGGCCCAGCGTGGCGGCGGCCAGCAGCATGGAGATGACGAGGGCGCCGACCGCGAACGCGATCGTGATGCGAGCCCGGAGCCCGAGGCGGGGGAGGATGCGCGGTCGCCGCACGGCGCGGGGCCGTCAGGCCTGGAGCTTGTAGCCCAGCCCCCGGACGGTCACGACGTGGCGGGGGTTGGCGGGGTCGGCCTCCACCTTCGTGCGCAGGCGGCGGACGTGCACGTCCACCAGCCGCCCGTCGCCGAAGTAGCCGTACCCCCACACCCGCTCGAGCAGGACTTCGCGGCTGAACACCCGCCCCGGGCTGGAGCCCAGCTCGACGAGGAGGCGGAACTCGGTCTTGGTGAGGTGGATCTCCTCGCCTCCCCGCCGGACCACGCCCTCGTCGGGGATGATCTCCAGGTCGCCGAAGCGCAGGTGGCTGCTGCCGGAGTCGCTGCTGCGCACCCGGCGGAGCAGGGCCCGGATGCGTGCTGACAGCTCCTTGGGGGCGAAGGGCTTGGTGAGGTAGTCGTCGGCCCCGGCCTCGAGGCCGGCCACGACGTCGTGTGTGTCGGCCCGGGCCGTGACCATGACGATGGGGACGTCGGACGACCGGCGGATCGACCGGCACACGTCGAACCCGTCGATGCCCGGGAGCATGATGTCGATGAGTACCACGTCGGCGGGCTGGCGCTGGAACGCGTTCAGCGCCTCCTCACCGGTGCCGGCCTCCTCGACGGCCCAGCCCTCGTCCTCGAGGGCCAACTTCACGGCTGTGCGGATGCGTTCGTCGTCTTCGACGGACAGGATGCGGGTACCCACGCTCATGATGGTGCCTCATGGCGCGGCACCGCGCGCAGCCAGGGCACCGCGCGGCGCGCGGCGGCGGTCGGACGCACGCCTACAGCGGACTGGCGTCGTGATCGGTGTAGGCGGCGAGGAGGGCGTCACGCCCGGGCCCGCGGCCCGTGCGGTAGTGGAGGCCCCCCGGCAGCTTGGCGCCGAGGTCGCGGCACCCCACCAACGCCCGGGCGCCGGCGTCGGTGAAGGAGTCGAGCGCCCGCAGGTCGACGTCGATGCGGGTCGGCTGGGAGTCGAGAGCAGCGGACGCAGCGTCGAGCAGCGCGCCCCCCGCCGCCTCGTCGAGGCAACGCACCACGGCGAGGACGACGGTGTTCCCCTCGGTCGTGATGTCGATGGGTGAGCGCACAGGTGGCTCCAGCGAGGTGGCGATCGTGGCGTCGCTGCCGAAGGCAGTTGTGCGGGACGGAATCCCGGCGGGAGAACCAGCGGCGGCGGATGTCATCAGTACAAGGATGCCGACTGTTCGTGTCAGTGTACTGTCCAGAGACGTTGCGATACGGTAACGACTGCCAGTCTCGGTGACTCACGACACATCTTGTGCGCAGAGAGAGCCGAGCAGGCCACTCAGCGAGGTGGCGATGCCGGGTGCGGACGCCATCACCGAGTCGGCCCGGACGGGCCCGCCATCCAGCCCCGTGACCACGGCGCCGGCCTCGGCGGCGATCAGACCGCCGGCCGCGAGGTCCCACTCGGCCAGCCCACGCTCGTAGTAGGCGTCGAGCCGGCCGCACGCGACCGAGCACAGGTCCACGGCCGCCGCCCCCATGCGGCGGATGTCCCGGACCCGGGGGAGCAGCCCGACCAGCACCTCCGCCTGGCGCCGCCGCTGCTCCGGCTGATAGCTGAACCCGGTGCCGACCAGAGCAGTCGACAGGTCGGTGCAGGCCGAGGCCCGGATCGGCTCGCCGTCGCGGCGGGCGCCCCCGCCGCGGGTGGCGCTGAACAGCGTGGCGTGCGTGGCGTCCGCCACGACGCCGGCCACCACCCCGCCGGCGTCCTCGGCGGCGATGGACACCCCCCAGCCCGGGTGGCCGTACAGGTAGTTGGTGGTGCCGTCGAGGGGGTCGACGACCCACCGCAGGCCGCTGGCCCCTGGCCGAGCGCTGCCCTCCTCGCCCACGACGCCGTCGTCGGGCCGGGCGGCGAGCAGCGTCGAGACGATCAGCCGCTCCGACGCCCGGTCCATCTCGCTGACCATGTCGGTGCGAGTCGACTTGGTCTGGACCGCCACCCGCGGGCGCCGCAGACCGTCGAGGAGCAGCGCCACCGCACGCTCCGCGGCCTCGGTCGCCAGCGCCACGAGCGCCCCGGGATCGGGCGCGGCGGGCCCGGGGGGAGCTGCGGACGCGCTCACTGGTGCACCCTTCGGGATGCACGCAGCGCGCGATCGGCACGTCGTGCCGAGAAACGCACTGTGCTTGTGACTCGCTCGCTCCGCTCGCTCATCCGGAGCGACGGTACCGTGCGGTGCGATGCCGCCCACCACCCCGGTCGCCCCGCCCGTGGACCTCCGCAGCGACACCGTGACCCGCCCCACGCCGGCGATGCGGGAGGCGATGGCCGCGGCGGAGGTCGGCGACGACGGCTTCGGTGACGACCCCACGGTCGCCCGGCTCCAGGCGCGGTACGCCGAGCTGACCGGCAAGGAGGCCGCCCTGTTCCTCCCCTCGGGGACCATGGCCAACCAGGTGGCGCTGCGGACGCTGGCCCGGCCGGGGACCCTGGTGGTGGCCGGGCGCCGTCAGCACGTCGTGACGCACGAGGGCGGCGCGTTCGGGATCAACCAGGTGGCCCAGCTCCACGTGCTCGACGACGAGGACGGCACGCTCGACCCCGCTGAGGTGTCCCGGCTGGTCGCGGCCGCGGCCCACCGCTGGCCCGAGCCGTCGGTCGTGTGCGTCGAGGACACCCACCTGGCCTCGGGCGGGCGGCCGTGGCCGCTCGACCGCTTGGCGGCGGTGGCGGCGGCCGGCGTCCCGATCCACCTCGACGGCGCCCGCCTGTTCAACGCCGCCGTCGCCACCGGGACGACGGTGGCCGAGCGGGCGGCCGTCGCCACCACGGTCACGTCGTGCCTGTCGAAGGGCCTCGGCGCGCCGGTGGGGTCGCTGCTGGCCGGGCCCGCCGCCGTGATCGAGCGGGCCCACCTGGAGCGCAAGCGGCTGGGCGGCGGCATGCGCCAGGTCGGCGTCCTGGCGGCGCCCGGGCTGGTCGCGCTCGACACCATGGTCGACCGCCTGGCCGACGATCACCGCCGGGCGCGGCGCCTGGCCGAGGCCGTGGCCGGCCGGTGGCCCGACGCAGGCTGCGACCCGGCCGAGGTGCACACCAACGTCGTGCTGTTCCGCCACGCCGACCCCGCCAAGCTGCTGGCGTTCCTGGCCGAGCGGGGCGTCGGTGCCGTGACCCTCGGCCCCGGCACCGTGCGCCTGGTCACCCACTGCGGCATCGACGACGAGGCCCTGGCCGTGGCGGTGGCCGCCATCGGAGACGCACCGTGACGGGACTGATGACCGAGGTGCCGGCCCGGGCGCTGGCCGTGTACGCCCATCCCGACGACCCCGAGGTGTCGTGCGGGGGCACGCTGGCCCACTGGGCGGCCAAGGGGGCGGAGGTCCGGCTGGTGGTGGTGAACGCCGGTGACAAGGGCTCGCCGGACCCGGCGACCGACCCCGCGGAGCTGTCCGAGCGTCGGGCCGGGGAGGTCCGGGCCGCGGCCGAGGTGCTCGGCCTGTCGGGCGTGGATCTGCTGGGCGTGCCCGACGGCGAGGTCACCAACGACCTGGCGCTGCGGGAGCGTCTGGTGGCGCTGGTGCGCGAGCACCGACCCGAGGTGGTGGTGTGCCCGGACCCGACCGCCATCTTCTTCGGGGACAGCTACGTCAACCACCGGGACCACCGCGAGGTGGGTTGGGCCGTGGTGGACGCGGTGGCGCCGGCGGCGGCCAGCCCTCTCTACTTCCCCGACGCCGGCCCGCCCCACCAGGTGCGGTCGCTGCTGCTGTCCGGCACGTTCCAGGCCGACGCCTGGGTCGACGTGTCCGATGCGGTCGGGGCCAAGGTGGCGGCGGTCGCCTGCCACGAGAGCCGGATGGGCGGCGACCCGGACCTCGTGGCCGAGCTGCTGCGGGCGCGCCTGACCGAGACCGGCGCCCACGCCGGCGTGGACCACGCCGAGAGCTTCCGCCGGCTGCGCTTCGGCTGAGCGGCGGCGCTCGGGGCCCTACTGCTCGGGCTTGCCGGGCCGGCCGTGCTGGATCGTGCGCCACTCGCCCATCGCCCGGAGGGCGAGCACGGCCACCACGGCCACGCCGGCCGCCCCGATGACCGCGCCGATCAGGCCGGCCAGGCCGGCCAGGGTCCCGCAGTCGCCGGTGCACTGGAGGTCGACGAGCGCCCAGCCGATGAGGCCGCCGCACAGGCCGCCCACGAGGATCGACACGAAGGCGAGCACCCGGGCCGCCTGCGAGGGCAGGGCGCTGGGTGCGTAGTCGTCGTCGCCGGCGGCGGGCTCGGGCATCGGGCCGAGCCTAGGACCCTCAACCGGGGACCCGGAGCGGGGCGACGGTGCCGCCCGTCACCCGGACCAGGTCCTTGGGCGATACCCCGAACACGTGGCGAGGCGTGCCGGCCGCGGCCCACACCTCGTCGTAGGTCAGCAGGTCCTCGTCCACGTAGGTCGCCAGCTCGGTGGCGTGGCCGAACGGCGGCACGCCCCCGATCGGGTAGCCCGTGGCCTCCCGCACCCGGGCGGCGTCGACCCGCCCCACCGCCGTGCCCTCCCGGCCCGCGGCCGCGGCCAGCCGATCCTCGTCCAGCCGGTTGGGCCCGCTGACCAGCGCGACCACCACGTCGTCACCCACCGCGAACACCAGCGACTTGACGATCTGGCCCACGCCGACGCCGATCGCCCGGGCCGCGTCCTCCGCCGTGCGGGTGCCGTCGGGGAACTCTCGGATCTCGAGGTCCAGGCCCTGCCGTGCGGCCGCGTCGG
The DNA here is from genome assembly GCA_035649475.1 of Acidimicrobiales bacterium. Taxonomy (GTDB): domain Bacteria; phylum Actinomycetota; class Acidimicrobiia; order Acidimicrobiales; family VFJN01; genus ZC4RG19. The sequence goes on along the minus strand of DASRJM010000061.1, from coordinate 6,403 downwards.
CCACGGCGCGGGCGTTGGCGTGCAGCCGGGGAGGTTCCATGCGCCCACGGTGCCACACTGGCGGCATGCGACAGTGGCTGGTGGGAGGGGGTCTGATCCTCGGGGAGGGCGGCCTGCTGCTGGTACGCAACCGCCGCCGCAACGGCGACCACGACTGGAGCCCGCCCGGGGGCGTCATCGACGAGGGCGAGACGCTGCTCGACGGGCTGACCCGCGAGGTCGAGGAGGAGACGGGCGTCCTCGTGTCCGCCTGGCAGGGCCCGGTGTACGAGGTCGAGGTCGAGGCCCCCGGGCTCGGCTGGCACCTGCGGGTCGAGGCACATGTGGCGGTCGACTACTCCGGCGACCTCCGGGTCGACGACCCCGACGGCATCGTCGTCGACGCCGCCTACGTCGCCACCGACGCGTGCGGGAACCACCTGGCCACCTGCCGGCGCTGGGTCAGCGAGCCGCTCGGCGCCTGGCTCGCCGAGCGGTGGGAGGAGCCGCGGCGGTTCCGCTACCGCCTGGAGGGCGACGACCCGTCACGGGCGGTCGTCACGCGGCATTGAGCGAGCGCAGCGAGCGAACCGTCAGCAAGATGCGGTACCCGGCCCGAAGGGTGCGCCGATGACTGCGCCGCGCACCATCCTCCACGTCGACATGGACGCGTTCTTCGTGTCCGTCGAGCTGCTGCGGCACCCCGAGCTGCGGGGCCGGCCGGTCGTGGTCGGCGGCACCGGCGCCCGGGGCGTGGTGGCGGCCGCCAGCTACGAGGCCCGGGCCTACGGCGTGTTCTCCGCCATGCCCAGCACCCAGGCCCGCAAGCTCTGCCCCCACGCGGTGTTCCTGCCCGGCGACCACACCCACTACGGCGAGGTCAGCGCGCGGGTGATGGACATCTTCCGGGCCGCCACCCCGCTGGTCGAGCCGATCAGCCTGGACGAGGCGTTCCTCGACGTGACCGGCGCGCGCCGCCTGCTGGGCGAGGGCTCCACGATCGGCCACGACCTCCGGCGCCGGGTCGAGGACCAGGAGGGCCTCACCTGCTCGGTCGGCGTGGCCGCCACCAAGATGGTGGCCAAGCTGGCGTCGGAGGCGGCGAAGCCACGGGTCACGCCGACCGGGCCCGAGCCGGGCGAGGGCGTGCACGTGGTCGTCCCCGGCGAGGAGGACGCGTTCCTGCGGCCACTGCCGGCCCGGGCGCTGTGGGGCGTGGGCCCGGCGACGTTGACCAGGCTCGAGCGCCTCGGCGTGCGGACCGTCGGCGATATCGCCGACCTCCCGGAGGCCGCGCTGGTCGGCGCGCTCGGCCAGGCGCACGGCCGCCACCTGTCGCTGCTCGCCCGCGGCATCGACCCCCGGCCGGTCGAGCCGGACCAGAAGCTCAAGTCGATCGGCCACGAGGAGACCTTCGCCCACGACCGCCACGACAGCACCACGCTCGGCCGGGAGGCCGTGCGCATGGCCGACGCGGTGGCCTGGCGACTGCGCCGGGCCGGGATGGTGGCCCGCACGGTCACCATCAAGGTCCGCTTCGGCGACTTCCGCACGATCACCCGCTCGACCACGCTGCCCGTCGCCGTCGACGACGGGCCGGTCGTGGCCCACCACGCGCTGGCGCTGCTGGGCGGCGTCGACCCGACGCCCGGCGTGCGGCTGCTGGGCGTGACGGTGTCCGGGCTCCTCGATGGAGCCGGCCGGCAGCTCAGCTTCGACGACGCCGCCGGGCCGTCGTGGAGCGATGCGAGCGGCGCCGTGGACGCCATTCGCGAGCGCTTCGGGTCGGGCGCGATCGGCCCCGCGGCCGCCGTCGGCCGGGACGGGCTGCGGGTGAAACGGCGAGGTGACGGGCAGTGGGGGCCCGACGACGGGCCGATGTCCCGAGAGTGGACGTCCGATTGAGCATTTCTCGACGATTCACGCGTTGTCGTTTTCCGGACCCTGTGGAACACTTGATCGCGCCGGGTCGGTCAGCCGGTCGATAGGGGTTGAGGTGCCGCTTTCCGAGGACGAGGAACGCATCCTCCAGGAGATTGCACAGCGGTTCTACGAGGACGATCCCTCCTTCGCGCGCGAGGTTTCGGAGACCACGCTCTACCGCCACACCGTGCGCCGCATGAAGTGGTCGGTGGTCGGGCTCGTGGCCGGCGCGGTATTCCTCGTGGCCAGCCTGTCGACCTCGTACCTGCTGTCGTTCGCCGGCTTCCTCGTGATGCTGGCCTGTGCGCTGGTGTTCGAGCGCAACCTGCGCAAGCTCGGCCGCGCCGGGCTCGACCAGCTGACCCGCACCGTGCGGGCCAACGGGCTACGCGACGCCCTGGGCGGCGCCGGCCGCCGGGTGCGCGAGCGCTTCAAGCGCAACGAGCCCGAAGACGAGGAGTAGCCCCCCGGTCCTGCCGGGCGCGCGGTCCCGCCGATTCCCTAGGCCGGGCCCTGCGACGCCACCAGCCGGTCCGGTCGCCGCCGGCGCAGGCGGCGGGCGTCGAACCACCCGCCGATGCGCTGGGGCCACGCGAGCTGGCGCTCGGCCTCGGCCACCAGCGTGGCCGAGCCGGCCTTGGCGCTCGCCACATCCTCGGCCGACGGCGCCTGCTCGGCGTACTCGATGCGCTCCATCGTGTGGGCCATGCCCCGGGCCGCGTCGGCCGAGCCCGGCAGCGCCACGGCCAGCCGCGCCGCGGTCTCGGTGATCGTGAGCGACGGGGCCAGGGGAACGCCCGCGTAGCCGGCGCGCTCGGTCGCGTTGCGCCACGCCAGCCGGACCCGATCGGCCGGGCTCGTCGCCCGGCGCCGGCGGATCACTCGCTGACCCACCAGCGACAGCGGCACCAGGACCACGTAGGCGAGTGCCACCAGCCCCAGCACCTTCAGGGCGTCCTGGATCGGCTTGGGGATCAGCGGGGACTCGTCGGCCTCGCTGCCGCCGGCCGAGGCGCCGTCGTCGCCGGGGCCGAGGTCGGGCAGCCGATCGGCGGTGATCACGTCGTCGCCTTCGCTGCCGAGGCCGCCGCCGGCGTTGGGCTCGGGGACGGCCGACCCGGTGCCGTCGCCCGCGTCCGCCTGCTGGGCGGGCACGCCCAGCCACTCGCCGGCGCCGGGTGGGCCCCGGGTCGGGGTGGGCTCGAACGGCACCCAGCCGTACTGGCCGAGGTAGAGCTCCGGCCAGGCGTGGGCGTGGATGCCCCGCACCCGGTAGAGGTTGGGGTCCTCGGAGTCCTGGACCCCGGGGGTGAACCCGACCGCTACCCGCGACGGGATGCCGATCGTGCGGGCCATCGCGGCGAACGCGCCGGCGAACTGCTCGCAGTAGCCGCGCAAGCCGCCGAACAGGAACTGGCGGAGCGCGTCGGCGCTGTGCCCCGGTCCGATGTTGATGTCGTACACGCCTTCGCTGCGGAACCAGTCCTGCAGGACCCGCGCCTTGTCGTAGGGGGTGTCCGCACCGGCCGTCAGCTCCTCGGTCAGGGTGGTGACGCGCTCCATGTCGTCCGGCAGTTCGAGGAACGTGGCGGCGATCTCCTCCGGGATCTCGGTCGAGGCCGAGCGCAGCTGGTCGCCGTTGAACAGCGGCAGCTCGGACACGACGTCGTAGGTGAAGTTGTCGGAGCTGGCCATGCGCCGGTCGACCATGAGCGTGCTCGACCGCTCGTCGAAGTCGGCGGGCTGGTCGTCGTCGCCGGTGCTGATGGCCCGCGGCTCGAAGGCGGCGGGCAGCCACACCGAGCTCAGCTGGGTGATCGAGAACGTCTGGCGCACGGTGGTCGTGGCGGCCGCCACGTCGAGAGCCCGCGGCAGCTCGCCCGCGGCGTCGTCGGTGCTGTAGGCCGACTTCCACATCTCGCCGTCGAACTGCTCCAGCGACGTCAGGCGCCAGTAGGACGGGGCGGTGCTGGTGACCGTGAACAGCTCGATGTCCTGCTGGTCGACCTGACGGGTGCGCAGGGACACCATCGGGCTCGGAACCACGCGGGTCGGGGTGTCGCGGTTGATGTCGCGCCACGCCACCAGCGCGTCGTCCTCCGCGCCCGGGAACTGGGGCCCGGCGATGGCGCCGGCGATCACCGCCATGCCGATCAGCAGCGCGCCCGTGCCCAGCAGCGACCAGCGGCCCTGGGTGCCGTGGCGGCTGGCCCACCGGGACGTGCGCTCCTGGTTGTAGGTGCGCTGGAGGAGGACGAACAGCAGGGCGGCGCAGGCGAACAGGGCCGCGCCCGCCACCGGGCTGCCGTCGCCGCCGAGGGCGGCCGAGAACACGAACAGCGTCGTGGCCGGGAGCAGGGCCTCGAACGTGGCCATCACGCGGAACGCGGCCCAGTCGGCCACGTAGACGATGAGCCAGATGGCGGCGGCGCTGACGGCCAGGAAGCCGTTCTCCACCGGCGCCGGCGCCCGCACCTTGCCGAACAGCTTCCACGCCGCCTGGATGTCGTCGCCGGCCTGGGACAGCGTGTCGCCGGTGGGCAGCAGCCACCGGGCCGTCTCCGGGAACCGGGTCCAGGTGATGAAGAGGACCGCGGCCGCCGCGGTGATCAGCGCGGCCGGCACCAGGTGGACCTTTGCCCGGCGCAGCGCGGCGACCGTCACGTGGGCCACGATGGCGGTGGCCACGAGCGGCCCGCGGTACGAGACGTCCTCGAACAGCCGGTGCATGCCGACGATGGCGCACACCGTCACGAACGCCAGGGCGGCCTCGTTGGCCAGCAGCAGGCTGTCCCGGCGCCGACTCATCGGCGCACGCCTCGGGATGCGCGCGATGAGCCATCGGCCCTTCGGGCCGAACAGGACACTGCGCCCATGGTTCGCTCGCTGCGCTCGCTCACCGGACGCTCCCGGCAGGGACGCCCCGGCGGTGTGAGGCCATGGCCCGGTCCCAGGCCTTGGCGAACGGCACCTGGGACGTGACCCGGATGACCGACACGCCCGACCCGGGCGGCTCGGCCGCCTGGCGGGACCCGGCGTCGACCCGGACGCAGGCCACCATCCCGAACCGCTGGCGCAGGCCGGCCGCCGCCTTCAGCTCGTCACCGGTGGCCATGGCAACGATGACGACCAGCGCGCCCTGGCCGTCGCGCTTCACGAGGTCGAGCATGGCCCGGAGGCTGGCGCCGCCGGTGAGCTCGACGACCGCCAGGTGCTCGAGCAGGGCCTGGACGTGCACGCTGCCGGCCCCGAAGCCGGAGTCGGCGCCGTCGGTGGTGGCCAGGCGGATCAGGTCCCGCCGGGCACTGTTGGCGGTGACGATGCTCGCGGCAGCCGACACCGCGGCCTCGAACGAGGCGGCGTCGTGGGTGGATCGGCGCACGTCGAGCAGCACGGTGGTGCGGCCCTGCCAGGGCTGCTCCTGCTGGCGGACGAGCAGCTCGTCGTGGCGGGCGGTGGAGGGCCAGTGGATGCGGCGCAGGTCGTCGCCCACCACGTACGGCCGCAGCGCGTAGAAGTCGTCGCCCACCCGCCCGAGCGAGTGGGGCTGGAGCGTGCCGGCGAGCGGGTCGTTGCCGCTCGTGAACGGCACCGGCCGGATCTCCTCGATCGCCGGGTAGACGGTCACCTCGACCTCGGGCGCGGCCGACGTGTGCACCTGGGCCAGCCCGAACGGGTCGGTCACCACCACCCGCAGGGGCCCCACCCGCACGAGGCCCCGCCGGTCGGTGGGCAGGCGGTAGGACGCGGTCGAGGCCGCGCCCTGGTCGAGCGGGGGCACCAGCAGCTCGGCGCCGGCCGTGCCCGACACGGGGTCGCGCAGGCGAAGCACCGGGGTCTCGTTCCGGCGCAGGTTGCGGATGCGGACCTCGACCCGGCTCTGCTGGCCGGCGTGGACGTGCGCCGGGAACACGCTCCGGTCGACCTGGAGGTCGAGGCGGGTGAGCCGGACGTAGAGCAGGGCCACCACCACGAGGCCGAGGGCGACCCCACCGAACACGTAGAGCTCGGCGATGCCCAGCAGCCGGGCGAAGGCCAGGAGCGCGATGCCACCCCAGAGGCACAGCCAGCCCTGGCGGGTGAGCACGGGACCGCCCCGCCTCAGTGCCCGCCGGGGACCGGGACGGCCCGGAGGACCTCGCCCAGGGCGTCCGAGGGGTTGATGCCCTGGAGCTGGGCCTCGGGGGTGACGATGAGGCGGTGGGCCAGCACGGGCACGGCCAGCGCCTTGACGTCGTCGGGGATGACGTAGCCCCGCCCCTCGGCCGCGGCCCGGGCCTTGGCCACCCGCTGGAGCGCCAGAGTGGCCCGGGGGGACACGCCGAGGGCAAGGTGCGAGCTGCGCCGGGTCGCCTGGGCGACGTCGACCAGGTAGGCCTTGAGGCTGGGGGCGACGTGGACCTGGCGGGTCGCCTGGGCCAGCCGGTCGACGTCGGCGTTGGTCACCACCCGGCCGAGCTCGGCGAAGGGGTCGTGGTCGCCGTGGGCGTCGAGGATCTCG
>DASRJM010000060.1:0-31776 GCA_035649475.1 Acidimicrobiales bacterium | reverse complement strand
CGTGCAGGCGGGGTGGGTGCCGTCGTCGGGCCAGTGGGGGTCGCCATCGGCGGGCACGGCCACGGTGGCCTCGTGCGCCGCCACCACGGCGGCACGCACGGCGTTGGCGCCGCCGAAGGGGACGCCGGCCAGGGCGACGGTGGCGGCCTCGACCGCGGCCGCGGAAGCCCGGTGCGGGTTGGGGCTGGCGGACACGCCGTCGGACACGACCAGCACCGGCCAGCCCTCGGCCGTCGTCGCCACCGCGCCACTGTCCTCGTTGCGGTGGTGGCGCCGGCCCCGGTGGGTGGCATAGGCGATCGCGCCCCGGTCCTCCACGTCGACCGGCTCGACAGCCTTGTGCCCGCAGCTCGTGCAGTAGCCGTCGTCGTCGATCGGCGCGTCGCAGCGGGGGCAGGTGCCCGGGGCGGCGGCCCGCGGGATCTCGACCGGCTCGGTCGGGTCGTCCAGACCGGGGTCGGGGACGATGGGGACGCCGGTGGGTTCGCCGCACGCCTCGCAGAAGCGGGCGGACGGGTCGAGCGACTCTCCGCACGAGGGGCAGGCGAAGGTTCCGGTCTCGGTCACGGTCGGGCTCACCACAGGCTCCACGGGCGGGTGCGGGCGGCGGCGTCCAGCAGCTCGTGGCGCCGCGTGGGGTCGGGCGTGGCGTCGGCCAGGTCGAGCAGCGCCGCCTCCGCCTCGGTGGCCATCTCCTTGGCCGTGCCCGGATGGCCGGCGACCTGGCCCACGTCCTCGCCCCGGGACAGGGCGGCCAGGGCCGCGGCGTAGAGGGCGGCGGCCAGCGCGGCGTCGGCCGCGGTGCGGCGCGCCGCCGGCGTGGTCCGCACGGCCTCGCCGGCCACCGAGGCCACTGCCGGGTCCCAATGGCCCGCCTCCATGGCGCGGCAGGCCCGGGTCAGCGCCTCGGTGCGCAGCGGGTGGCCGGGCGGGATGGCGGTGAGCACGCGCGGCGCGTCCTCGGGCCGGCCGAGGGCCACCAAGGTGTCGGCCAGGCCGGCCACCGCCGCGCCCCACGACGGGTCGGTCACCGCCACCTGCTCGTATAGGTCGGCGGCCTCGGGCAGGCGCTCGAGGTCGCTGCTGGTCACGAGGGCGGCCGCGTAGGCCAGGGCGGTCGCCGACTCGCCGGGCGCGGTGGCGTAGGCGTCGGCGAGCAGGGTCGCCGCCCGGGGGCCGTCGCCGGCGGCCAGGGCGGACACGCCGTGGAGGTAGGAGCGGGCATTGTCGAGCACCGCCCCCGCCCCGATGCCGGCCGCGTCCTCGGACGCCGGGTCGAGCCGGCCGATCACGCTGTCGGCGGCCGCCGTGTCGCCCCGCTCGCAGTGGGCCCGGCCCAGCGCGGCCAGGTCGGCCCAGCTGACCTCCTCGTCCTCGCCCACCAGCCGCACCGCGGCCTCGTGGTCGCTGTCCGCCACGCCGGCCACGCGGTTGGGGAGTCGGGGATGGTTGGGCAGCAGCGGGGCCGGCATCGCCCGCCACCCGCGGCCGTCGAGTTGGGGGCGGGGCGGGCTGAAGCGGGTGCTGGTCCGGGGCCGCGGCACGTTGTCGGTGGCCGCCGCCACCTGGCACAGCACGCCGTGGAGCGCGTCGGTCATCTCGTCGGCGTCGGCGAAGCGGTGGGCCGGGTCGGGGGCGCAGGCCCGCTGCAGGAACCGCCACAGCCCGTCGTGCTCGACCAGGACGTCGTGCTGCTCGCGGACCGGCAGCTTCTCCTTCTCCGAGCCCTGCCACTGCGGCCAGTCGAGGATCAGCACCAGCAGCGACCGGCCGACGGTGTAGAGGTCACTGGCCACGGTCGGGCCGGTCTTCGGGACCTCGGCGGCCTGGTAGCCGATCGTCCCGAAGATCGCGGCGTGGGGATCGTCGATGCGCCGCACGCCGCCGAGGTCGATCAGCTTCACCGCGTCGCCCACGTGGATGACGTTGTCTGGCTTGAAATCGCAGTAGACGAGGCCCTGGTCGTGCAGGTACCCGAGCGCGGGCAGCACCGACAGCATGTAGGCGGCCGCCTCGGCCGGGGGCAGCGGGCCGCCGCCGCTCTCCCGGCGCCGCTTGGCCAGCTGCTTGATGCTGGGCCCGCCCACGTACTCCATGACGATGTATCCCTGACCCTCGTGCTGGACGAAGTTGTAGATGTCGACGATCGCCGGGTGGCTGACCTCGGCCAGGAACCGGCGCTCGGCCACCGCGGCCTCGGCGGCCGCGGGGTCGGCGGTGTCGAGCAGGCCCTTGAGCACGCACCACCGGGCGGACACGTTGCGGTCGCGGACCAGGTAGATCCAGCCGAGGCCGCCGTGGGCCAGCGCGCCCGCGACCTCGTACTGGCCGGCCACGAGGTCGCCGGCGTGGAGCTTGGCGCCGAAGTCGAACCGGGCCCGGCACTGCGAGCAGAACCCGGACTGCCGACCGGGCTTGCCGTCCTTGCCCCGGCCGACCGGGGCGTCGCAGGAGGTGCAGAACCGGCGGCCCTCCGGGACGCTGGGATCGGCCATCACCACGGACGCGGGGTCGGCGGTCGGCATCGGCGCCATCTCGACCACGCCGGCGCCGACCCGGCTGCGCCGGGCCGTGCTGCCGCTGCTGGCGGACTGGCGGGAGCGGGCGGTGAGCCGGGACACGTCGACCCGGCCGGACACCCGGCCCGACTCGGTCACGACGCGCCCGGAGGCGCTGCGCCCGGACGTCCGGGCCGCGGGCGCCATCCCGCAGGTGTCGCAGTAGCCGTCGACCACGATCCCGGCACAACCGGGGCGCCCGCAGGCGGTCTCGGTGACGGTCATCGGGTGCCTCCGGGGCGGGCCTCGAGGACGGCCGACACGGCGGCGAGCGCGGCCTCGGCCCTGTCCAGGTCGCACGGCGCCCGCCACAGCTCCTCCTGGGCAGCGGACAGGGCGGCCGCGACGTCGGGCTGCTCGTCGAGGTGCCGGGCGCCCGCCTTGGCCCGCAGGGCGGTCCACAGGCCCCGGCCGGCCGAGCGGCGCTGCAGGCCGTCGCGGCCCGCGTCGAGGGCACGGTCGAGCTCGGCCCGCCGGGCCGCGGCGGCGGCGAACCAGTCGTCGAGCGCGGCGGCCGCCGCCGGCCGGTCGCTGCCGCCGGTGGCGGAGATGCGGTCGAGCCACTCGCCCAGCGCCGGCAGGTCGCGCGCCGGCGTCGGGACGTCGAGGCCGGCGATGCGGCTGGCGGCGTGCGCCAGTTCGCCGGCCGCCGCCTGGACGTCGGCGTCGAGGGTGTCGAGCGTGGCCTTGGCCCGCTCCATGTCGAGGTCGAGGCGCCCCATCGCGCTCTCGGCGGCGGCGTGGCGGCCCGTGGCGGACTGGGCCAGCGACTCGACGTGGGCGACGTCGGCCTCGGTCACCGCTAGGGGGTCGCTGACCAGCAGGTTCGTCACCGCGTCGGCCGCCCGCTGGGCGGGGCCGTCGGCGGCCGCCAGCGCGGCGGCGGATGCCACCTGGACCCGCGACGCGAGGCCGCCCCACGCCGCCGCCAGCCGGGCGACGACCGCGGCGGCCGCGTCGACCAGTTCGCCGGCCCGGGCCAGCGCGGTGGCGGCGTCGGCGTTCCCGGCCGGCGTTGCGACCGTGGCGGCGGCCAGCAGCTCGGCCGCCTGGGGCGGCTTGGCCTCGGCCCGGCCCAGCAGCTCGTCGACCGCCCGGTAGACCTCCCAGGCGGCGGCCAGGCCGGCGTCGGCCTCGGCCCAGCTCGCCCGGGTCCCGCCGGTGAGCCCGCCGCCGCGGGCCACGGTCACGGTCGCGTCGGACTCGAGGTCGACGAGGCGCTCGCCGAGCGCGGCCAGCTCGGTGCGCCGCAGCAGCACGCCGGGATCGGTCACGGGAGCCACGTCAATCGCTGTACACCGCCGGCGGTGCCGTCTGCACGTCGAGCGCCCCGCTGAGCCACCGGGCGTACAGGGCGTCCCACCGGCCCGACGAGCGCACATCCTCCAGCACGGCGTTCACGTAGCGGACCCACTCGTCCTTCTGGGGCGGCAGGCCCAGCCCGTAGTGCTCGACCGTGAGGCGCTGGCCCACGATCCTGACGTTGGGGTCCTGAACCTTGAACCCCGCCAGCAGCGTGTCGTCGGTGCTGACCGCGTCGACCTCGCCCTGCTGCAGCAGCGCCAGGCACTCGGCGTGGGTGGTGGGGGCCACCGCGTGGGGGGCCTGGGGCTGCCAGTCGCGCAGCACCCCGATGCTGGTCGAGCCCTCGGCTGCGCACACCCGGCCCCGGTCCTCGCCCTGCTGCGCGTCGGCCGCCAGCGTGTCGATCGTGACCCCGGCGAGCTCGTCCTCGGCCGGCACGAGCAGGCGCTGGCCGGACGTGAAGTATTCGGTCGAGAAGTCGATGTCCTGCTGGCGCGCGCAGTTGATGCTGAACGTGCTGACCACCATGTCGACGGTGCCGTCCACGAGCACCTTGACCCTGTCGGTCTGGGGCACGACCACGAACTCGATGTGGGCGGGTTCGGCGTCGCCGAACAGCGCGATGGCCACCTCTCGGGCGATGTCGGCGTCGAAGCCCTCGAGCTTCCCGTCGAACGGGTTGACACTGGAGAACAGGAGGTTGGTGGCGCTCACGCCCACCCTCAGCCGGCCCCGCTGCTGGATCGTGCCCATGTAGCTCGCGGGGTCGACGTCCTGGGTGGCCGGCCCGGCCGGCCGCAGGCTGGCGGTGGGGTCGCCGCACGCCACGGCCTCGGCCGGCGGGGCGGTCGTCGGCGTCGTGGGGGTAGTCGGCTCGGGCAGGGACTCGGGCACGTCGGTGCGGGGGAACGCCCGGGGCGCCACCAGCACGGCCAGCACGACGACGACCACGGCCACGACCGCGATCCGGCCCCAGCGTCGCTTCGGCGGCGATCCCGGACCCGGGGGCGACGGGGTGCTGTCGCCGTTGGTGGCGGTCATCGGTAGCGCCTCCCCCGGTCGAGGATGCCGGCGACCGCCAGCGCCGCCGCCAGCGCTCCCAGCGCCAGCGGGACGAGCGGGATGATGCCCGCCGACCCCGCCTCGTCGATGCGGTCCCGCAGTTCGGACGACTCGGTGTCCACCCGGTCGTCGATGGCGGTCGCCGCCTGCTGGTAGCGCTCGGCCGAGCCGCCTGCCAGGGCGATCTGGGCGGCGCTGCGGTTGTCGCCGCCCTCGTCGGCCGCCCGGACCTCTGCCACCGCGGTGACGTAGCCGTCCACGGTTCCCGTGAACTCGGGATCGACCTCGCCGACCTGTTCGTCGAAGCTCTCGTAGAGCGGCGTGCCGTTGCCCCGGGCTGCCACCGCCGCCAGCTCGGTGACCCGCAGCCGGGACAGGTCGGAGGAGGCGTCGTTGGCCAGGATGTACGCGTCGACGTCGTCGGAGGCCGCGGCCCGCAGCGCGCTGCTCTGGCGGGCGATGCCGACGGCCATGATCCCGAGCGACACCACCGCCACCAGCCCGGCGGCCACGAGGGCGGGGTGGAGGAGCTTGCGGGTCCGGCCGGCGATCGCGATCGCCGCCGCCGCGATGGCCACGACGGCGGCCAGCAGCAGCACGACGGCCACCAGGCCCACCGGCCCGGCCACGTCGTTGGCGGCCTGGGCGACCCGGCGCTCGCCCTCCCGGCGCAGGTGGCCGGCCCGGGGCACGAGGTCGTCGGCGGCCAGCCGCCGCGCCTGGGACAGGTAGGTGGCGCCCACGGGGAAGCCCTGGCGGGAGTTGGCCCGGGCGGTCTCGACCAGGCCGGTGTAGCGGACCAGGCCGGCGGCCAGGGCATCGATGTCCTCGACGTCGTCGGCGGTGGCGCCGGCCGATGCGTCGGTGAGGGCCAGGGAGGCGTCCTGCAGGTGGTCGGCGTAGTCCTTCGCCGGCTCCGGGACGTCGATGCCGCCGGCGATGAGCGCCCCCGAGGCGTCGGCGTCGGCCGCCACCAGGCTGGCGCTGAACGTCGCGGCCGCCCGGGCCACCTGGAGGCCCTCACGGCGTGCATCGGCGATCGTGGCCCGGTTCTCGGCCGCGACCCAGGCCGCCGCCAGGCCGGCCACCACGACGACGCCGGCCGTCGCCGCGGCGAGCACGACGAACAGGCGGCGGGTCGGCAACCGGATCCGCCAGGCCCGGCGCTCGACGGCGTCGAGCAGCCCGCCCTGGGCAGGTGCCGGCCTGGTTGCGGTCGACATAGGTGGGTGACGGTAACCGCCCGTCCACCCATCGCGGGAGCGGGAGGCCCACTTTCCCCCTCACGGGCCGACCAGGCGCCAGATCTGCGGCCGGTGGCCGGCCTGGAACACCCGGAGCCGCTCTCCCACCTGCCACGACGCGCTCGCCGCCACGGCCCGCTCGAACCGGGCGATGTCCTCGGTCACGACGACGAACGACGCCCGCGGCCCGGCGATCCTGGCGGCCTCCGCCAGCAGCCCCGCGTACAGCTCGTCGGGCGGCGCCGACCACCGGACCTTGTCGCCGTAGGGCAGGTCGGCGTACAGGACCGGCGCGCCCGCGCTGCCGGCCACCGGCAGGCGGGCGGCGTCCGCCCGGACCAGCGACAGCCGGCCGGCGACCCCGGCGGCCGCCGCGTTCCGTTGCGCCACCGGCAGCGCCCGGGATCCGTCGACGTCGACGCCCACGGCCGCGGCGGCCGGGTGGGCGAGCAGGTGCTCGATCGCCAGGGTGCCGGCCCCGCACAGCAGGTTGACGGCCCGGCCGCCGGGCCAGGCCCGAGCCATGCCGACCATGTGGGCGGCGATGGTGGCGTTGAGGGAGCCGGGGAAGCGGCCGACACGCCACGGCCGCGTCGCCAGGGGCCGGGGTGTCGTGCGGACCAGGGCCTCCCAGCCCGTGCGGGCCCGGTCCCGGACGACCCGCAGCACCAGGTCGCCGTCGTCGGGGTCGTGACCGAGGCCTAGCTCGCCGGCCAGTGCCTGCCCGAGTCGGGTCATGACCGGGCTGTCCGCACCGGCGGCGACGACGCGCACGCCGTGGAAGTCGCGGCCGGCGGTGGCGCGCCGGGCCTCGCCGACCAGCCGGGTCAGGTGCTCGTGGCCGAGCAGGCCCCGGGGCCGGGGCACGTCGACGTGGACCACGAGGTACACGGCGACGACGCGTCGGGCCCGCTCGAGCGCCGCCTGAGGGACGCCCCGGGCCCGCAGCGCCCCCTCGCCGTGCGGCCGGACCGACGCACCGCGGGTGCCGCCGGCCAACGCCTCGATCTCGGCGCGGGCGGCGTCCTCCAGCCCGGGCAGCACATCGATGTGCCACACGGGCTGCGTCGCCATCGCCGACCGACCGTAGCCCTGCTGTCACGGCCGCGGCGTACGGTCCGGCCGTGGACGGGACGCAGCTGCGCGATCACCTGACCTCGGCCTACGGCATCCAGGTCACGGGCACAGCTGCGCTGGAGGACGGCGTGTTCCGGGTCGACCGGGCCGACGGGCCGCCCTGGGTGGCGCGGGCCTTCCGGCCGGGGCGGCCCGTGGCCCGGGCCGAGGGCGACGCCGCCGTGCTCCGATTCCTCGAGCGAGCCGGCTTCCCGGCCGAGCGTTGTGCCCATCCGGCGCCGGTGACCGAGGCCGGTGGGCGGGCGGTGCTCGTCACCATGTTCGTGCCCGGCTCCCCCGCCCGGCACGACGACCCGACGCGCCGGGCGCTGGGCGACCTGCTCGGGCAGCTCCACGCCCTGCCCGTCCCCGACGGCGGGGCGGTGGCCCGGCCCGCGGGGTCGCTGCACCACGACCCGCGGCACGAGGGCGGCCCGGGCGAGGACCTGGCGTCGGCGGCCGACCACCTGGCGGCGGTCGAGGCCAGGGTCCCACCGGCGGGGCGGGCCGCGTTCGAGGCGCTGCGGCACGGCGTGGTCGCCGCCGACACCTGCGCCGACCTGCCGGCGGCGATCGTCCACCCGGACCCGGTGGTCAAGAACGCGATCGCCACGCCCGGCGGCCCGGTCCTGGTCGACTGGACCGGCGCGGGCCTCGGTCCCAGGGCCGCGTCGCTCGTCGTCCTGCTCCAGTCGGTCGCCGCCGGCCCGAGGGGTGTGGACCTCGCCGCGGTCGACCCGGTCGTCCACGGTTACCGCGGCCACGTCACGCTCGAGCCCGACGAGCTGGGCCGCCTGGATGCGGCCCTCGGGATCCGGCAGCTGTGGCTCGCGAGCTGGATGTTCGCGCTCGCGGCCGCGTCGGGCGGCGTCCCGACCGGGCGCGAGTGGTGGTGGCCCGACCCCGGGTTCGCCGGCGCCGTCGCCGACCGGGCCCGGGCGGCGTTCGCCGCCGCCTGAACCCCGAGGGGCTGGCTTCCGCTCGCCCGATCCCGGTACGGTGGATATTGACGTTACGGACGGTTTGCGGCGGCCGTACGCAGATGTCTGTCAACAACATCAGCGTCCAGGCACCGGGGGGTAGCCCGTGAGACGTTCCATTGTTTTCAAGACCCTGTCGGCGGCACTCGCCTGCGGGGCTCTCCTGCTGGGGGCGACGGCCTGCGAGCCGGTACGCAACGCCCCGCCCGGAGGCGGCGCCGTCGTCCAGGGCACCTTCCGCATCGGCCCGTTCAACCTGAGTCCGGTGGGCCAGGCCGGGTCCGAGAACCAGGGGGTCCAGGGCAACATGCCCCGGCCCACCGGGGCGTTCGGCATCAAGGCGATGGATTTCGACATCGTCTACGCCAACGGCGATCCCGTGCCCCACTCGGCGGTCCACCTGCACCACATCGTGATGATGAACATGGCGCGCCAGTCGCCCAACTGCTCGCAGTGGCCGGAGCGCTTCGCCGCCGCCGGCAGCGAGCGCACGCCCATGAGGGTGCCCGACCCGTACGCCTACCTGGTGGGCGCCAGCGAGTCGTGGAGCAGCATCTGGCACATCATGAACGAGTCCAGCAGCCAGCAGCAGGTGTACATCCAGTACAAGATCGGCTACCAGCCGGGGGCCAACGCGTCCAACACCCGGGGCGTGTCGCCGTTCTTCCTCGACGTCACGGGGTGCGGCAACTCCGAGTACAGCGTCCCCGGCAACGGCGGCCCCGGCAGCGTCCACACCAACACCCGCACGTGGACGGCGCCGTGGGACGGCATGGTCGTCAACTTCGGCGGCCACGTGCACGGCGGCGGCATCGACATCCGCCTCCAGAACGACACCACCGGTGAGGGCTGCACGATGAAGGCCCACTACGAGCACAGCCACAGCCACGGCTCACCCGGGTCCATCGACACCTGCTCCGCCCACAACAGGGTGCACGCGGGCGACCGGTACTCGCTGATCACCCGCTACGAGAACGACGAGCCCCTTCAGGGGGTGATGGGCATCGTCCTCGCCTACGTCTGGCGGGGCACGCAGTAGCGGACCGCGGTGGCCATGGCCCGTCCGGCGGGTCATGGCCACCCCTTCTGCTCCGGTTCCGCAGTGTTCAGGCGGGCGCGGGGCGTGTGTCACCCGGCCGTGGTCCGCTGCCGATGCGAACCATGCGGGTCACGGTGGGGGCGGTGGCGGCGGCCGCGGCCCTGGGTCCGGCGACGGTGGCGGCCCTGGGGGCCGGCGCCGGACCCGACGGCCCGCGTTCGGCTGCGGTGGCGGCATCGGCGCCCGCCGGCGCGCCGGTCCAGCCGTCGGCCTCGCCCGCGGGCGGGGGCGTCCCACAGGCCGAGCTGATCGAGCGGTCGGTGCTGCCGGCCGAGACCACCGGCCGGGCAGCGCGCCGTCCGGGTTCCCCACCGGCCCGTCAGCGCCGATCGCAGCGCCGTTCCCGGACCGCGCTCTCGACGTGGAGATCTGACGTATCGTCAGATCGTGCGAGATTACGAGGTGGCCGGCCGGACGGTCACGATGCCCTGCGTCGTCCGGGACGCCACGGCGGCCACGGCGATGTTCGACGTGGACGCGGGAGCCGCGGCGGCCCTCGTCCCCGACGACCTCCGGATCGTCGAGACGAGCCCGGGCCGGTGCCAGCTGGTGCTGGCGGTCATCGACTACCGGGACAACGACCTCGGCGACTACCGCGAGGTGGGCGTGTCCCTCTTCGTCACGCCGGCGGCCGACCCGGCCGCGGAACCGGGCACGTTCATCGTCCACCTGCCGGTGGACCAGGAGTTCACCTGCGAGGCGGGCCGGCTGATCTGGGGCTTCCCCAAGACGGTCGAGGAGATCGACCTCGACGTCACCGGCGACCGGCTGACCGCGACCCTGCGGATGGACGGCGAGCTGGTGTTCCGCCTGACGCTCCCGGCCGGGGGCGACGACGACATGCCCGAGCTCCCGATGGTGACGTACTCGATGATCGACGGCGTCCCCCACGTCACCGGCTTCATCCAGGGAGGCGCGGCCTCGGCCGTCCGCCCGGGGCCGGACGGCGTGGCGCTGGAGCTGGGCGACCATCCCGTCGGGCGCCGGCTGGCGGCGCTCGGGCTCCCCGCTCCCGCCCTCCTGTCGACCTGGACCGGGCACATGCGGGGCGAGTTCCAGTCCCCGACCCCGATCGCGGCGGCGCGCTCGTGACGGCCGACGTCGAGGCCAACGAGGCCCTGGTCCGCCGGTTCTGGACCGCCCTCGCCGCCCGGGACTTCGACGCGGTCGGCGCGTTCATGGCCGACGACGGCCACTACGTGGACGTGCCCGTCAAGGACGTCGAGCCGGGCGCCCGGGGCCCGGCGGAGACCGCCGCCCGGCTGCGCCTGGGCCTCGGGCCTCTGCACGCGTACGAGCTCCAGGACGGCCCGATCGTGGCCGCCGGCGACATGGTGGTCACCGAGCACAGCGAGACGTGGACCTGGGAGCCGGGTGTCACGGTCACGCTCCCGTTCACGTCGGTCATGGAGGTCCGGGACGGCAAGGTCACGCGGTGGTGGGACTACCTCGACCTGGGCACCCTCCTCAACGCCGCGCCGCAGTGGTGGCTGGACCACATCGCGGGGGGCTACGCCGCCACACCCTGAGCGCACGCTCCGCGGTCCCTCTACAGTGCGGCCACGCGAAACGGGAGGAGAGAGGCGTGCGAATTCCCAGGCAGCTGTGTGGCGCCCTGGTGGCGGCTCTGCTGGCCGCAGCAGCGATCGTCATGACCGGAGGGGCGACGGGGGCGCAGACGCCGCCCGACGAGCCGAGGTTCACGCCGGGTGCCGAGGGGGCCGGCGACGCCTACTTCCCGTTCGCCGGCAACGGCGGGTACGACGTCCTCCACTACGACCTCGACCTCACCTACACGCCCCCGGCGCCCGCCCCCGCGCCGCTGGTCGGCCAGCTGAGCGGCGTCGCCAAGATCGATCTCGTGGCCACGCAGGACCTCGACCGCTTCAACCTCGACCTGCGTGGCCTGGACGTGCAGTCGATGACGATCAACGGCAAGCGCGCCGACGAGATCGAACCGCCCGACTCCGGCACGACGGTCGAGGGCCGGGCCTACTGGCAGGTCCAGAACGACGCCGCCCGGGTCTGGGAGCTGACGATCCAGCCCCGCCCCAAGCTCAACGCGGGCGAGCGGGCCGAGCTCGTCGTGCGGTACGGGGGCGCGACGACGCGGCCGCGGGACATCGAGGGCGTCCTGTACGGCTGGGTGACCACCCGGGACGGCGCGATGGTCGTGGGCGAGCCCGAGGGCTCGATGACCTGGTACCCGGTCAGCGACCACCCGACGGACAAGGCGACCTACAGCTTCGAGATCACGGTGCCCGAGGGCAAGGTGGCGGTCGCCAACGGGCTCCCCACCGGCCACCCGGTCGCCCGGAACGGCTGGACCCGATGGTCCTGGGAGGCCCCGGACGCCCAGGCCAGCTACCTGACCACCGCTTCGGTCGGCGACTACGACCTGCGGATGTCCGAGACCGCGAGCGGGCTGCCGATCATCGACGCCGTCGACGACGCCCTCCGGCCGGACCGTGCCGCCATCACCGAGGCCAGCCTCGCCCTCCAGGCCGACATGATCGCCTTCATCGAGGGCGCGTTCGTGCCCTATCCGTTCAACTCCTACGGCTCGATCGTCGACGACGACTCGGTCGGCTACGCGCTCGAGACGCAGACCCGTCCGGTGTACTCCCTGGTGGCGAGCGAGGGCACGACGGTCCACGAGCTGGCCCACCAGTGGTTCGGCAACGCGGTGAGCCCGGCCCGGTGGCAGGACATCTGGCTCAACGAGGGCTGGGCGACCTACGTCGAGTGGCTGTGGAGCGAGCACACCGGCGTCGCCACGGCGCAGGCCAGCTTCGAGGAGATCATGGCGATCCCCGCCGACGACGATTTCTGGGACCTGACGATCGCCGATCCGGGCGCGCTCGGCCTGTTCCTCGACCCGATCTACAACCGCGGCGCCGCCACCCTCCATGCCTTGCGCCTGGAGGTCGGCGACGACGCGTTCTTTGCGGGCGCACAGGAGTGGCTGACGCGCTTCGACGACGCGACGGCCACTTCGGAGGACTTCGAGACGGTCTACGAGGACGTGTCGGGCCAGGACCTCGGCGCGTTCTTCGACACCTGGCTGCGCACGCCGTCGAAGCCGGTGATCTGACGACGGGTGCTCAGGGGGCGTCCCCGCCCCCTGAGCCCGTCCCAGACGGCTGGGCGTCGTACTCGTCGTGCCAGTTCCACCACTCGTACGGCGGCGTCTGCGGGTAGCCCTCGGGCGAGTCCTCCCACAGCTCCTGGCGACCGAGCGCCGTGATGTCGAGGTAGTTCCACGTACCCCCCATCGCCTCGTCGCCGCGGGCGTCGATGAAGTAGGTGCGGAACACGCGATCGCCGTCGCGGATGAACGCGTTCGTGCCGTGCCACTCGTCGACGCCGAAGTCGCGGTCGAAGTCGTCCGTCACGGTGACCCACGGCATCTCCCACCCCATCCGGGCCTTCAGGCGCTCGATGTCGGCCTGCGGCGCCCGGGACGCGAACACGAGCGTGGTGTCGCGGGTGTTGAGGTGGGCGACGTGGGCGACCTGGTCGGCCACCATGGAGCAGCCCTTGCACGCGTGGTCGGGCCAGCCGAACACTCCGGGCTCGAAGAAGGCGCGGTAGACGATCAGCTGGCGGCGGCCGTCGAAGAGATCGAGCAGGCTCGCCGTGCCGTCCGGCCCCTCGAAGGCGTACTGCTTCTCCACGGCCAGCCACGGCATCCGCCGCCGCTCGGCGGCCAGCGCGTCCCGGGCGCGGGTCAGCTCCTTCTCCTTCACGAGCAGCTGGTGGCGTGCAGCATCCCACTCGTCCCGCGACACGATCGGGGGTGTGTGCATGGGCGGACTCCTCGCATGTGTCGGGTGCCAGGGGTCGGCCGGCGGGGCGCGGCCCCTGTGCACGCATCCTTTACCCGGTAGAGATCCGGCGGCGTCCGCAAACTCATCGCGCCGCGGGGATCTCCGCGTCCCGGGTGGTGCCCCGCACCCAGCGTGGTGGCGGCGGCACGGTGTACCTTACGCTCAGCTGAATCGATCGTTACCGCACGCGCCGGTCCCGCGGAGAGGAACGAACGAGCATGACGAACCGTCGCCGGATCCCCGTCGTCGCCGCCGCGGTCGCCGCCGCGCTGGCCACCGCCGGGGCGTTGATGGGCCCCACCCCTACCGCTGCTCAGGAGGCCGGCGGCATCCCCGAACTCGGGGTCAACGTCACCGTCTTCGATCCCAGCATGCCGGTGGACCAGATCCAGGCGACCCTCGACGCCACCCACGCGGTCCAGGTCGACAACGAGATGGGCATCGCGCGCTACGCCTACCTGTTCAAGCCGGGCACGTACGGCACCGCGGAGAACCCGTTGCAGATCAAGGTCGGGTACTACACCGAGATCGCCGGCCTGGGCGCCTCGCCCGCCGACGTCGTCATCAACGGCAAGGTCGAGACCTACAACCGCTGCCTGGCGCCGGACAACTGCGTCGCGCTGGTCAACTTCTGGCGGACCCTGTCCAACCTGTCGATCAACGTCAACGCGGCCGGCCAGGACGGCTGCCGGCAGACGGCGAACTTCTGGGCCGTCTCGCAGGCGGCATCCATGCGTCGCGTCGCGATGAGCGGCAACACCCTGTCCCTGATGGACTACTGCACCGCCGGACCGCAATTCGCGAGCGGTGGCTTCATCGCGGACTCGAACCTGCCGACCGTGCTCAACGGGTCGCAGCAGCAGTGGCTGACCCGCGACAGCCAGATCGCGGGGTGGACGAACGGCGTGTGGAACCAGGTCTTCACGGGCGTCGTCGGCGCCCCGGACGACGCCGGCTTCCCGAGCCCGCCCTACACGACGCTCGACACCACCCCAGTGAGCCGGGAGAAGCCGTACCTGTTCGTCGACGACGGCGGCGACCTCAACGTCCGCGTGCCCGCCGCCCGGACCGACACCCGCGGCCCGACCTGGGCCGGCGGCGTCACGCCGGGGCGCACCCTACCGATCGGCGCCTTCTTCGTCGCCACGCCGTCGGACTCGGTGCAGACGATCAACAGCCAGCTGGCCCGGGGCAGGCACCTGCTCCTGACGCCCGGGGTCTACGACATCGCACAGTCGATCAACGTCAGGCGCGCCAACGCGGTCGTCCTCGGGCTCGGGCACGCCACGCTCACGGCCGTGAACGGCTCGACCCCCCTGGTCGTCGCCGACGTCCCCGGTGTCGTCGTCGCCGGCGTGACGGTCGACGCCGGCCCCGTCGAGTCACCGGTCCTGTTGCGGGTGGGCAGCCAGCACGGCGGGAGCCGGGGCTCGGCACAGAACCCGACGACGCTGTCCGACGTGTACTTCCGCGTCGGTGGGCCGCACACTGGCAGCACCGACGTCGCGCTCGAGGTCGACAGCGACCACGTGCTCATCGATCACACCTGGGTCTGGCGGGCCGACCACGGCGTCGAGGGCCTGACCGACACCGAGCGGTGGAGCACCAACCTCGGCCGCAACGGCGTCGTGGTCAACGGTGACCACGTGACCGCGAACGGCCTGTTCGTCGAGCACTTCCAGCAGTACAACACGGCGTGGAACGGCGACGACGGCACCACGATCCTGTACCAGAACGAGCTGCCGTACGACCCGCCGACGCAGGCCGACTGGATGAACGGCGCCGTCGAAGGGTGGGCCGGCTACAAGGTCGGCGACGCCGTGCAGACCCACACGCTCTTCGGCGGCGGGGTCTACGTCTTCAACCGCAACGACCCGTCGATCCACACGGAGAACGGCTTCGAGGTGCCGGACACTCCCGGCGTCCGGCTGCACCACATCATGACGGTCAACCTCAGCGCCGGCACCGTGGACCACGTCGTCAACGGCGTGGGCGACGCAGCCGACACGACGAGGGTGGGGTCCCCCGTGTACGTCCTGGACTACCCCGCGCCGTAGCCCGGCGCGGAGGTCAGCGGCGGCGGTCCTGCCGTCGGTCCCGCCGGTCATCCCGGCGGTCCATGCGGCGGTTCACCCCGTGGGACACCACGGCGGCGGTGCCGACGACCGCCGCGGTCCGGGCGACGGGGGCGCCGATGACGCCGCGCCGCGCCACTCGTGCGGGACGCAGGGGCATGTCAGACTCCTTCGCTCGTGGCGTCGTCGGCCTCCAGGGAGGCGACGATCGCCTGGATGGGGATCCGCCCACTGGCGATGAGCTGGCCCCCGGAGCGCCGCGCCGCCGACGCGAACGGGGCCGCCCACGTGTTCTCCCAGACGAGCACGCCGGCCATGCTGCCGTTGTCCATCGCCGCGGCCAGATGCTCGACGTCGTCGGCGGCCAGGATCTCGGCCACCTCGGTCTCCAGCGCCCGCAGGTCGTCGACCTCGTCGAGGTCGTCGATCTCGAACGCGTCGACCCGGCCGTCGTCCCCCTTCTCCAAGATGATGAGGTCGAGCAGGCGGATCGTGCCCGCCTCGACGAGCGACGCCAGCTCGGCGGCCATCTCGCCGGAGAAGTTCCTGGTACCGGCGGGGAACTCGACGACCAGGTAATCCACCGGGCCGAGCTCGTCGATCGCTGGGTCGCTCATCGACGGCCTCCTCTCGTTGTGCCGTGTCCGGCACGTCCAGCCTCGCCCCGGCCCGCGGGGGACGTCGTCACCCCGATGAGGTGACCGATGCCGGCGGGGCTCCCCGGATCACCCACCGCTGTCGCAGTCCTGCGACAGCGCCTCCGAGAGGGCGCCTGTGGCCTCCGCGAGCTCCGTGACCGCGCTGCTCACCCCGGCGACCGCAGAGCTCGTGGACTCCTGGTCGCCGAACGTCTCGACCGCGCTCTGGAGCTGGTCGAAGGCGGACTGCACGTCGTCGACCTCGTCCTCGACCTCCCCCTGCGCGGCGTCGGCCACCGATTCGATGTCGTCCCCGACATCGCCCATCGCCGCATCCAGGGCATCCGTTCCCTCGGCCGACACGTCGACGTCGCTCAGCGTGTCCAGCGACGCGTCGAGGTCGTCGCGCGCGTCGCAGACCGTCGCGGCCTCGTCGCCCGCGCCATCCGCGCCGTCCTCGTCACCCTCGCCGCCGTCGTCGCCGCATGCCGCGGCGAGGACCAGCAACGAGGCCACGACGGCGGCGAGGCCCCGCCGCTTCCTCTTCGTGAGCTGCGATCGCACGGGCGGATCATGCAGGTGGCTGGCTGCCGGTGCCTCCCCCGGAGCGGGTGAAGTTCGGGCCTGGCGTGCCCGCAGGTCGCCCCCGGGAGACCCCGGGCACAGCTACGGTCACGTCCGGCGGCCCACCCCGCGAACCGGGAGGAGGCGCGATGACTCGACGCGTCATGAGCGGTGCGCCGGTTCCGGTCTCCACGCGTCGCCGGCTGGCGGCGGTGGCGGCGCTCGGCGGCATGCTCATGCTCGTGGTGCTGGTCGTCGGGCTGCTGTTCGACAACCTGGGCACCGTGCTGATCGGCGTGCTCGGGCTGTCGCTGGCGATGGCGGGCGCCTGGTGGGTGGTGACCGAGCCCGGACCGCGTCGGGCGGCCGGAGCGATGGGGCTGATCGTCGGCCTGGTCGTGGTCGCCGGGTCGGTCATCCTGGCGGTGGACGGCACCGACCGGATCGGGTTGCGACTGGCCGCGATCCTGGTGCTGACGGGTGTCACGCTGCCGTGCGCACGGGTGGCGGTGGTGCGGCCGCGGCACGGCGCGCGGGTCCGCGCCGGTGGCCGGCCGTCCCGGCCCGTGCTGCTGTGCAACCCGTGGTCGGGCGGCGGGAAGGTCGAGCGCTTCGGCCTGCTCGAACTGGCTGCCGAGCTGGGCGTCGAGACCGTGGTGCTCGACCGGGGCCTCGATCTGGAGGCGCTCGCCCGCGACGCCGTGGCACGCGGCGCCGACTGCCTCGGCATGGCCGGCGGCGACGGGTCGCAGGCGCTGGTGGCTTCGATCGCGGTGGAGCACGGCCTGCCGTTCGTGTGCGTGAGCGCCGGGACACGCAACCACTTCGCTATCGACCTCGGGCTGCACCCTGAGGATCCCCGCGCCTCGATGGACGCGTTCCGGGACGCCTGCGAGAGGGCGGTCGACTTCGCGACCGTCAACGGCCGCGTCTTCGTCAACAACACGTCGCTCGGGGTCTACGCCAGGATCGTGCAGGAGGAGTCGTACCGCGACGCCAAGGTCGAGACCACGACGACGCTTCTCCCGGAGATCCTGGGCCGGCAGGCCGAGCCGTTCGACCTGCAGTTCACCACCCCGGACGGCCGGGAGATCGACGGGGCGATCATGCTCATGGTGTCGAACAACCCGTACGTCGGCGCCGGCCGGGACGCCGGACAACGCCGTTGCCTGGACCGTGGCGTGCTCGGCGTCGTCGCAGCCACGACCCGGACGGGCGGGGAGGCGGCACGGCTGCTCGCGGCCAGCGCCCTGGGCGAGCGGCGACGCAGCGCGTTCTGGTGGGAGTTCACGGCGACCGAGTTCGAGGTCCGCTCGCGTTCGGGCGTGGCGTTCGCCGGGATGGACGGCGAGGCCCTCGAACTCGACACCCCGCTGCGCTTCCGCATCCATCCCCGGGGGCTGACGCTGCTCGTGCCAGAGGGCAACATCGAGGCGGCGGAGCGGCGCCGGCGGCGGGATCTGCGGGCGACGGACCTCCTCGAGATCGCGGCGGGGCGCGAGCCGTGGACGGCGTGAGGTCGGCGCGCCGGTGAATCCTCGATCGATCCGGCACCCACGTCGGTGGGCCGAAGGTCGGGTTAGGCTCGGGCCGACGTGGCCGCGCCGTGTCGCTCGGTCCTCGGCGACCACGCCGCCGCGGGAGGAGGGCAGCATGGCCATCGACACGTTCGTCGCCTACATCGGCGTGTACGAGAGTGCAGACGACGCCGAAGCCGACTACCGGGCCGTCAAGGACCTGCACAGCGAGCTCGGCCTGCTCGACGCGTACGACGCGGCGGTCATCGCCCGGCGCGACGACGGCAAGGTCAAGATCACCAAGAAGCACGAGACCCCGACCCGCGTGGGTGGCGTGCTCGGCGCCGGCGTGGGCCTGGCCACGGGGCTCGTCGTCGCGTTGTTTCCCTTCGCCGCGATCGGCGGCGGCCTGCTCGCCGGCACGACCGCCGGCGGGGCCGCACTCGGTGCCGTCGCGGGTCACGCCTCGGCCGGCATGAGCCGCAAGGACCTCAAGGAGCTCGGTGAGGCCCTCGACGCCGGGCAGGCCGGCCTCGTCGTCGTCGGGGTCGCCGACGTCGGCGCCCGCGTCGAGGAGGCCATGAAGCGGGCCCGCAAGGTCGAGCAGAAACAGCTCGAGGCGGACACCGACGCCATCGAGACCGACGCGAAGTCGGCATCCTGAGCCAGGCGGTCGGCACCCCAGCCGGACGACACCTTCGTCTACGGGGACAACGGGCGCGCCGTGCGCGAGGATGTGCTCCGCATCGGCAGGCGCATCGTTGACGCCGCCGGGGGGACCGATGTCGTGATCAGCGAGGGGAACGACCACACGATCGGCGGCTGCCGCACGGGCGACCCCGGCACGTCCGTCATCGACGGCGACCTGCGCTGCCACGATCATCCGAACCTCTACATCTGCGTCGCCAGCGTGGCCGCCACCTCCGGCGGCGCCCAACCGTCAGAGACGATGCAGCCCCTAGCGCCGCGGCTGACCCATCACCTGGGCGGCCCGTCGCGCTGATACCGGGAGAGCCCCATGGACACCACCGCCACACCACCCGACGAACCCGTCGCCACGACGGCGCGGCCCGACGAACCCGTCGCCACGACCGCGCGGCCCGACGCCAAGCGGCCGCTCACGCCTCTGGCCGGCCCGTATGGTCACCCGTTCCACCCCATTCTCGTCACCGTGCCGATCGGCGCCTGGGTGGCGAGCATCGTGTTCGACCTCGTGTCGCACAGGTCGGGCGAGGCCGAGGTTTTCGTCAAGGCGTCCTTCTGGCTCATAGGCCTCGGAATCCTCGGCGCCCTCGCCGCAGCCGTGTTCGGCCTGCTCGACCTGCTGACGATCCCGCGCGGCACGCGGGCCTTCCGGCGAGGGCTCACACACATGGCGCTCAACCTCGCCGTCGTCGCGCTGTTCGCCATCTCGTTCGCGCTCCGGCGCGACCACCTCGACGAGGGCGACGTCACGATCGCGGGCTTCGTCTTCTCTGCCGTCGCCCTGGCACTGCTGGCCATCTCGGGCTGGCTCGGCGGCGAACTGGCGTACCGCTACGGCGTACGCGTCGCAGACGAGGAGACCCAAGCCGAGGGCTACACCTGACCGGCACAGCGCTCGGCGGCGGGAACAGCCCTAGCGTCACTCGTCCACGTCGGTCGGACGGGGGCGGACCTGCTCGGCTGGGGTGGATGGTCTGGGCGATCCCTACCCCGCGTCCCTCTAGGCTGCAGTGATGGCCCTCGACCAGGAGGCCGTGGCGGCGTCGGCCGCCGACGTGGCGGGCGCATGGCGGGCGGATCGAACCGAGCGGCAGGCGCGGCGCCACCTGGAGCGCGCCGACTTCGACCGCCTGCGCGACGCCGGCCTGCTCCGGTTGCCGGTGCCCGTGGACGCCGGCGGCCTGTGGGCGGGAAGGGCGCGGTCGCTCGGCCCGCTGTGCGGGATCTACCGCACCCTCGCCGCCGGCGATCCGTCGGTGGCGCTGGTGTCGTCGATGCATCCCGCCGTCGTCGCCTTCTGGCTCGCGTTGCCCGACCCAGCCCAGCCGGATTGGGAGGAGCAGCGCCGGGCGGTGTTCGCCAGCGCGCTCGCGGGCGACCAGTGGGGGACGATCACGTCCGAGCCGGGCAGCGGCGGCGACATCAGCCGCTCCCGGGCGCTCGCCGAGCCCGGTACCGACCCCCCCTTCATGGCGGGCCCGTCCTACGCGGTGACCGGTGACAAGCACTTCGGCAGCGGCTCGGGCATCACCGACCGCATGATCACGACCGCGATCCCGGCGGGCGAGGATGAGCCGACCATCTTCGTGCTCGACGTGCGGGGGCGGCCGTGGGACGGCAGTGCGGGCCTCACCCTGGTGAGCGAGTGGGACGGCATCGGGATGGCTGCCACGCAGAGCCACGCCATGCGCCTCGACGGAGCGCCGTCGGTGCGCCTCGCCCGTGAGGGGCCCCTCGACCCGGTGACCCGCGCCGCGGGGCCGCTCATCGCCATGCTGTTCACGGCCGTCGTCCTCGGCATCGTCGACGAGGCCGTCGCCCTGGCCCGCACGCGGCTGCGGCCGAGGGCCGACGACCTGCGCGCCTACGAGCAGGTCGAGTGGGCCCGGGCGGAGCAGGACCACTGGCTGGCCGTCCAGGCCTACGAGGGAGGACTGCGGGCTGCGGCGGGCGACGACCCCGACCTCGCGCTGCACGGGTCGCTGCGAGCCAAGCAGGCGGTGGCGGGCCTGGCGGAGGACACGCTACGGCGCCTTTCACGCGTGCTCGGTGGCGGGACGTTGAGCCGGCGCTCGCCGTTCTCGCACTGGTTCGAGGACGTCCGGGCCCTCGGCTTCCTCCGGCCGCCGTGGGGCCTCGCCTGCGACAACCTGTTCGCCACCTCGTTCCTGCCCGGCGCCGAGGGGTGACGCCGAGTGGCACACTGTCGGTGATGCCCCTCTTCCTGGTCGAACGGAACTTCGCCGAGGAGCTCGAGCTCACCGCGGCCGACGTGTCCGGCATCACGGCCGTCAACGATGACGCCGGGGTGCGCTGGGTCTACTCGTTCCTCAGCGCCGACAAGCGCAAGACGTACTGCCTGTACGAGGCGCCCACCGCCGACGCCATCCGCGAGGCGGCCCGCCGCAACGACATACCGGTCGACGCCATCATCGCGGTGAGCGAGCTGTCGCCCGACGCCATCCTCGCCGGCCGCTGAGCCGCGCGCCGCCCGCCGTCAGTGGCCGGCGAGACCCTGCCGCAGCGCCCAGGCCGCGGCCTCGGTGCGGTTGGCGCAGCCGGTCTTGAGCAGGATCGACCTGACGTGGTTGGCCGCCGTGTGTTGGCTGATGTGTAGCCGCTCTCCGATCTCCCGGTTGGTGCGGCCCTCGGCCAGGAGCGGCAGCAGTGCCAGCTCTCGGGCGGTGAGGGCGCCGACCGCCCGATCCCCCGCCGGCCGTTCCTCCGCGCCGGGCGCGAGTGCGTTCCGGGCGGCGCTGAACCTGTCGACCAGCGCGGTGGTCTCGGCCGTGAGCCGGGCCATCCCGAACGCCAGCCCGGCCTCCCGGGAGGCCCACAGCATGGCGTTCGCCCGCTCGCGGTCACCGGGACCGCCCCGCTCGCCGAGGAACCGGCCGTAGGCGAGCTGGGTGCGCGCCAGCCACACCGGCATCCGCGCGCGGCGCTCGAGGCGGAGGGCAGCCTCGAAGTGGGTCTCCGCGTCGCGGTGCCGCCCGAGCAGCACGCACAGCTCGCCGAGCGTGCGGTCGGCCGCGCCGTACGCCGCCAGCATGTACGCCGCCTGGACGACGAGTCCGCGCGCCGGCACCAGCTCGCGGTAGACGGCGAGCGCCGCGTCCCGGTCGCCGAGCACGACGGCGGCGTCGGCGAGGTAGGACAGCGACGCCCACCACAGCGAGTCCCGGGGCACGGCCGCCAGCCCGTCGGCCACCAGGACACGCAGCCCGGCGCGGGCCTCGTCGTGCAGGCCCAGCTCGGCCTGGAGCACCGTGAGGGCGGGCCGCCAGGTGGCGCCGACCCGGTCGAGCCGGGCGACCGCCTCGACCAGCGGCCGGGCCTCGTCGAGGCGTCCCTGGTCCCGTCGGAGGCTGAACAGTTGGACCCCATACCCGCCGGCGACGTCGTTGCCGGAGAGGAACCCCGCCAGGGCGTCGGCCTCCTCGGCGTGCGCCTCGGCCTCGACGAAGCGACCTTCCCCCATGGCCAACAGCGCCTGGGCCTGGAGGTCGAGGACCCGGAACAGCGGCTGCCCGATCCGGCCGGTGAGCTCGCCATGGCGGACCCGGAGCCGGCGGGCCTCGTCGAGGTAGCCGGCCGTGATCGTGCCGAACAGCAGCTTGTCGATGGCGCCGAGCTCCCACTCGAGGTCGCCCTCGGCCCGGGCCAGGTCGATGAGCTCACGCGCGGTGCGGCGCAGGCGGTCGAGGTTGTCCGGCGTCCACGGCACGAACAGCGCCGCTGCGTACGCCATGCGGACCGCCTGGTAGACACCCAGCTCCCGGGCCTCCGGGACCGTCTCGGCGACGAGCACCTCGGCCTCGTCGCCCTTGCCCGACAGCGCCAGCGCCCGGCTGAGCGCGGCGCGCACGCGGACGCTGGCCACGGGGTCGGCGGCCAGCGGCAGCGCCGCCCGCAGCAGGTCCTCGGCGACGCCGCCGTGGAGGGCCGCGCGCCAGTTGGCGTCCTCGAAGGCGAGGGCGGCATCGACCACGAGCGTGCCGTCGTCGTTGGACCGGCCGAGCTCGGTCGCCTGCAGGCAGCGGGCCTGCGCGGACGACACGTCCCCGGCCCGCATGCGGGCGTCCGCCACTTCCAGCAGCAGCACGCCCCGGCGCCGCCCGGCCGGGACCAGCGGCAGCACGGCCTCGAGCAGACGGGCCGCGTCGTCGTAGGCCACCGCGCGCCGGGCCGCGGCCGCCGCCCGCCGGGCGACGTCGACCGCCTCGTCTGCGGCGACAAGGGGGACGGCGTCCAGCAAGTGGAACGCCACCTCGGCCACCGAACGGTCTCCGTCGAGGCGGGCGAGCGTGCGGGCGACGTCACGGGCCAGCGCCCGCCGCTCGGGCGTCGGCAGGTCGTCGACGACGGCCCGGCGGACGAGCGCGTGCAGGAACCGGTGCTCGCCGGGCGCGCTCTCCTGCACGATGCGGGCCCGCACCGCCGGTTCGAGCGCGGCCACGGTGTCGGCGGTCGTCGCCTCGCGTGCGGTCGACAGCACGTCGGTCCGGAACGTGGTCCCGACGACGGCGGCCAGCCGGACCATGTCGCAGGTCGTGTCCGGCAGTCGGGCGAGGCGGTGCGCCACGACCTCGCGGACCCCCTCCGGGCTGACGAACGCGGCCGGGGACGCGGGCCGGCCCGGGCTGCGCGGGGCGGGAGGGGTGCCAGCCTCGACCAGCTGGCGCCACAGCTCGCCCACCAGGAACGGATTGCCCCCCGTCTCGCTGACCAGCACGTCGACCGCCCCCGGCGGGTCCGCCAGCCGCTCGTGGCCGCCCGCGAGCTCGACGAAGCGGCGCACTTCGTCCCGGTCGAGACCGCCGAGCACGAGGCGGGCCACGCCAGGCTGGCGCCGCAGATCCGGAAGGGCGGCCTTGAGTTCCTCGCCAACCTCGGAGGGCGTCGACCGGAAGGTGGCGACCACGCACAGCCGCTCGACCCCGGGACTGCGGACCAGGTGGTCGAGCAGCTCCAGCGTGGGCCGCCGGGCCCAGTGGAGGTCGTCGAGCACGAGCAGCGCTGGCCGCTCGGACGCGATGGCGCCCAGCGTGTCGACCACGGCGCTGAACAACCGGTACCGCTCGGTCCCCGGATCGTCCGAGATCTCGCCCGACGCCCCGGCCGGTCCGGGCGGTCCGGGCGGTCCGGCCGGACCGGTCAGCCGCGGCACAAGCCGGGCCAGCTCGGGGCGCCGGTCACCGACCAGCCAGCGCCGGCCGTCGGCGTCGAGCCCGGCGACCAGCAGGTCGAGCGCGACGGCGAAGGGCTCGTACGGTACCGGCGACTGCTCGCTGCACTGGCCGTAGAGCACGGCGGCTCCGCGCTGGTGGACCCACCGGCTCAACTCCGTGACCAGCCGGGACTTGCCGGTCCCGGCATCGCCCCCGATGAGCACGACCCGCCGGGCGCCGCCCGCTGCTCGGTCCCACGCCTCGACGAGCGACTCCCACGCCGCGGCCCGCCCGACGAACGGGAACTCGGGCTCGAGCCCCAGCACGGCGGGCAACGTCATCCTGGGCGGCGCCGGCCGATCGGCGGGCCGGGCAAGCTCGACACAGTCCACGACGCCCGCCCGTCCGGTGTGCAGCGGCCCGACCGGCACCCACGTCAGCCCGGCGCGCCCCTCGTGCGGGCTCAGCGACGTCAGCCCGGCGACGGCCGCGGTGGCCACGATGTGCCCCTCCCCCGGTCGCCTCCCGTGCCGCGCTCGATCCGCGAGCGCCACGGCCACATCACAAGCGGGCCCGGTCCACACCGCGCCCCCCGCCCCCTGGGCCTCGCCGACGCCCTCGCCCGGCCCCCGGCCCTCGTACCCGCCGTGGCTCGCCCGGTCGCCGCGGTCGCCGCCGTCGCTGCCGGGGCCGTCCGCACGGTCGACAGCCGTCAGCTCCCCGACCGCCAGCCCGACGGCTGCGCCCGCGCGGGCGACACGGGCCGCCGCCGACAGGGCCGCACCGACGGACGTGTAGGCCCGTGCGACCTGGCCGGGGACGGCCGGCACAGCACGACCCTCCTCGCCCAGGTCAGCGACCGGGGCGTCGAGGGCGACGAGCACGATCGACGCCACGCCCGGCACGCTCACGGCCAGCAGACTAGTCAGATCTGATCAGTCAGCCGACCGGGTTTCGACCCCCGAACCGGAGGGACAAGATCCGTCCTGGTCATGTGGGCGGTGGCCGCCGTTTCCTACCGTCGTCCGGACGAGACATCGCAGGAGGCGAGCCATGACGACCACCGAGCGGGCAACCGCGCTGCTCACCGAGGACATGCTCGGGCGATTCGACGAGCGGGCGCCGGTCTACGACCAGGAGAATCGCTTCTTCCACGAGGACTTCGACGAGCTCGTGGCCAGCGGCTATCTGAACGCGCCCCTGCCGGCCGAGATGGGTGGCGCCGGGCTGACGCTGAGCGAAGTCAACCGCCTGCAGCGACGGCTGGCGTACTGCGCACCGGCCACGGCGCTGGCGGTGAACATGCACCTGTACTGGGTGGGCCTGGCGGCTGACCTGCGCCGGATGGGCGCCCCCGGCGGTGACTGGATCCTGCGCCAGGCCGCGGACGGGCACATCCTCGCCGCCGGGCACGGCGAGGCCGGCAACGACCTTCCGGTCCTGATGTCGTCGGCCAAAGCCGAGCGGGTCGACGGCGGCTGGGAGATCACGGCCCACAAGATCTTCGGCAGCCTCTCACCGGTGTGGACCTACCTCGGCGTTCACGGCCTCGACACCAGCGATCCGGCCGGCCCGCAGGTCGTGCATGGTTTCTTGCACCGCGACGCCCCCCGCTACCACATCGAGGACACGTGGGACGTGCTCGGCATGCGGGCCACCGCCTCGCAGGACACGCTCATCGACCGGGCGTTGATCCCCGACGACGCGATCGTGATGGTCTCACCGGCAGGGTTCGGCGGCGCCGGGCCGTACCACGTCGCCCTGTTCGCCTGGGCGCTGCTCGGCTTCGCCGGGGTCTACCTCTCCCTGGCACGGCGGGCGTTCGACGAGGTCGTCGCCACGCTGCCCCGGCGCAGCTCTGTCGCGCTGACCCGGTCGATGGCCTACCACCCCGAGGTCCAGCACGCCGTGGCCGACATGCGCATCGCGCTCGAGGCCGCCGAGGCCCACCTCGACCGGGTGTGCGACGACTGGAGCAACGGCGTCGACCACGGCATGGACTGGCCCGTGAAGATCATCGCCTGCAAGCACGACGTGGTGACCCGGGCGTGGTCGGTCGTGGACAACGCGCTCGACGTGAGCGGCGGCGCGGGCATCTTCAAGCGCAACCGGCTGGAGCAGATCGTGCGGGACGCCCGCCTCGGCCGCATCCACCCGGCCAACTCGTTCGTGACCCACGAGGTGGTGGGCAAGCTAAGCCTCGGGATCAACCCCGACGAGCAGCCCCGCTGGGGCTGAGGGCGTTCCCCGGCGGGCGTGGGCGCCTCAGTCGTCGGGCACCCGCCCTTGTCGGACGCGCAGTACTGAGAACTACCTGGTCAGAGGTCCGAGCGCGGGTCTCGATGGCGGTCTGCTCGGCCATGGGAAACGGCTGCCGTGCCCCGCCGCCGGTACCGGGTTGATACCGGACCGGCGGCGGCAGCGATACCCGCAGCGTCCACCGTCACCTTGCGGCGGCAGCAGGCCTCCGCCGATCCCGCAGGGAGACGCCATGACCATGACGACGACAACCACCACCGCCAGGCTGACGACCCCCGGGCCTCGCCGACGGGGGGGAAGCCTGGCGGCGGCCCTTGCCCTGTCCTTCACAGCCGGTGTCGGCCTCGCCCACGTCGCCGCCGACGATCCGTCGCCCCGAACCTCCACCGGGCCCGCAACGTCCCAGGTCGAGCCCATCAACGGCAGCGACGTGCACCTCTACAACCAAGCCGAGGACATCGAACACGCCCGGCGCTGCCAGCCATCCGGCGCCTGACCCGCCTAGCCGGCGCAGCGAGGGGTTGGCCCCCGGCCCCGACAGCTCGGCCATATACCAAGGTCGGCTGCTGCGAGCGTCCTACGGGCAGCGGTCGACGTGGAGGAACTGGCGGCACTCTTCGTGCGTCAGCGTCCTTGTGAGCTTGCTCTTTGCGATGTCGATGAGGTCGTCGAGGTCGAGAGCCCAGACCCGGGCTGTCCCGTCGCCACTCACGGAGGCGAGCTTGGATCCGTCGGGGCTGAACACCACCGTACCGACGACGCCCTTGTGCCCCCGGAGGACGAGGGGCTGTGAGCCTCCGTCGGCGTCCCACAGGCGCACTGTCCCATCGAACCCAGCCGTCGCGACCGACGCGCCATCGGGGCTGAAGGCGACGTCCAGGACGCCGCCGGTGTGACCCTCGAGCGTTGCTAGCTCGTCTCCCGTCCGGACATCCCAGATCCTTGTGACGCCCTCAATCCCGCTCACGCTCGCGATGCGTCTGCCACTCGGATCGAAGACCACGCGGCGCGCCATGGTCGTGATCGTCGTTACAGCTTCGCCGCTCCGCCAGTCCCACACCTTCAGGCCGTCGAACTCTGGATCGAAGCGACCCGTCGGCCCGCGAGCCGTTGCCAGCAGCCTTCCGTCGGGACTGAACGCCACCGACATGATGTCGACTCCGGGATCGTCGGGAAGTTCTGCCACGGGCGCGCCGGAGCGGTCCACGATCGTGACAACGCCCCGCCCGTCCTGAGATCGCGCCGTCGCGAGTGCACCGTCCGGGCTCCACGCAAGCGGGTTGACCGCGCCCGTCGGACGGTGGTGGACCCCGGCGGGCTCAGCGGCGTCCAGGGTCAGTGTCTCGGTTCCCGTCCTGATGTCCCAAAGTCTCGTCGCGCCGTTAGCAGCGGCTGTCGCGATCAGCTCGCCGTCGGGGCTCGCGGCGCTCGCGAACACGTCGCTGCCCGATGGCTGGTCCAGCAGAATATCGATGGCGAAGATGTCGGCGCCTGACGTCGGGATCGAACCGTTCGGGCGCAGCGTCGTGACCAGCTCGCCTGTCTCCGGGTCCCAGACACTCGCCGTGCCAGCCGCGCTGCTGGCGACGAGGCGCCGGCCATCGGGAGTGAACGCTGCGCTTCCGAGGAACGACGGAACCGCGGGAAGGTTTGCCCACTCAGCGTCGCCCGTGAGGCTCACGTCCCAGACCTTCACGGCGGTGACGAGTTGATCGCCGGTCATGACGCGGTCGCCGGCGGGCGAGAACGCGACGCTCCAGACCCCGCCGCGGGTGTCTTGCGCGGAGAGCGAGAGTACCTGCGTGGCGCCGTCGTCGGTGATGCGCCAGAGCTTCGCGGTCCCGTCCCCGCTGCCGGTGACGAGGCGGGCGGAGTCCGGGCTCCAGTCGATGTCGACAACGTCTGCGGCGTGGCCGAACAGCGTGAATCGCGCCGCGCCCGTCTCTGCCTCCCACAGGCGAGCGGTGCCATCCATGCTCGACGTGCCGATCCACCTGCCGTCCGGGCTCCAGGCGACATCTCGGAGTCCTAACCTGTGACCCTGAAGGGAGAAGATCTGGTCGCCCGATCGGGCGTCCACCACTGCCGCCGTCGGCTGGTCGTTACCGACCAGGGCGAGCCGTTCGCCGTCGGGACTGAAGTTCGCGAAGTGCGCGCCGCCCGACGGAAGCTCGAGCAGCGCCCGCCCGGTGGCGAGGTCGAACACCCTCACGATCTGTGCATCCAACCAGACGACGGCCAGCCGAGAGCCGTCCGGGCTGAAGGAAAGCCCGAACACGGTCGTCGGGTCGCCTGTCTGGAAGCTCCACAGCTCCTCACCGGTCCGGGGATCCCAGACCCTGGCCGCGCCGTCGTCTCCTGCGGTGGCGAGCATCGACCCGTCGTCGCTGAAGGCGACATAGTTGATGTCGATCTCGTGTCCCTGGAACGACCGCTCGGACTCTCCGGTGTCCGCAGCGCGGATGTCGACGCGTCCGCTGTCCTCCGGCCCCTCGGTCACGAAGCGCGAACCGTCCGGACTCCAGTCCAGGCTGCCGCCGAGGCCAGGTACGTCCAGCACGAGGCGAGAAGCGGTCACGGCGCGGTGTAGCGCCTGTTCGGCTTCGGGCAGAACGGACCCGTCGCTCGATCGGGTCAGCTCGACGGCTTCGAGCGCTAGCAGGATGCTCCGTTCCGGGTCCGCGTCGAGGTTCAGCGTTGCCGCCGCCGCCAGGTCCCGGGCGGTCGCGACCCGCCGTTCCTGCTCGGCCTCGTGCCGCTGGTCCACGACCACGAGCGCGGCACCGGCAGCGACCACGGCGAGCACGGCCACGCCGGCCACCAGGCCCCGGAGGCGGTGAACGGATCTGCGCTCGCGGCGGAGCTGGGCGCCGGCCTCGGTGAGCTCGGCTTCCTCGCGGGCCCGGGAGGCGTCGAGGAACTCTCGCTCGGTGGGCTCGAGCGCGATGTCCCCGTCGTCGACGGCTTCGAGCGTCGCGACCATGCGGGCGCCGCGGTAGAGGCTCGCCTCGTCGCGGCCGAAGTCGTCCCACGAGCGGGCCGCTCCGCGGAGCTGGGCGGCGAGGCGGAGCTCGGTGCGGCTTTCCTCCAGCCATCCCCGCAGGCGAGGCCAGGCGCGGGTCAGGGCTTCGTGCGCGAGGTGGACGCTGTCCTCGTCGGTCGTCACGAGGCGGGCTCGGACGAGGAGATCGACGACCCGGCCCCGGGCGGGATCGCCACGGAGACTCCGGGAGGAAGCCCGGGACCGCACCGGTTCGCCCTCGGGCAACAGCGCGACGAGTCGCAGCAGCACGGCGCGGAGCGCCTTCTGCTGGCCGGCGGGCAGGGTCTCGTAGAGCCGCTCCGCAGAGCGGGCGACCGCCCCTCGGATGCCGCCGGTGGCCTGGTAGCCCTCGACGGTCAGCACGCGACCCTCACGACGCCGCCAGGTCTCGGCCAACGCATGCGACAGAAGCGGCAGCGCGCCGGGCTCGCCCTCGAGGTCCCGGCCGAGCAGGTCGACGAGGCCGTGCTCGAGGCGCAGGCCGGCTTGCTCGGCAGGGCCTTCGATCGCTCGGCGGAGCTCGTCGCCGGCGAGCGGGCGCACCAGGTGCAGCCCGTTCTCGACGAGGCTGGCGAACGCCGCATCCGCGCTGAGTTGCCCGAGGTGGTCAGCCCGGATCGAGACGACAACCGGGGCACGGTCACGGGCGTAGTCCGCCAATCGTCCGCAGAACGGGCCCGCCGCTTCGCTCGACTCGCCGATCGTGAAGAGCTCCTCGAGCTGGTCGACGACGACCACGGGTGTCCCAGAGGCCGACGCCAGGGCCGTGGTCATCGCCCCCTCGGGGTCGACCCCGGGGCTGAACATGGCCACGGTCTGCCCGGCCCGGAGGAGCCCCGGCACCAGGCCAGCGCGCACCAGCGAAGACTTCCCACAGCCCGACGGCCCGGCCACCACCAGCACCGACGTCCGCTCCAGCCGCCCGAGGCAGGCGGCGACCTCGCCATCGCGGCCGAAGAACGAGTCGGCGTCTCCCACGTCGTAGGGTACGAGCCCCTTGTACGGGCAGTCTCGGGACACCGTCACGCTCTCGGGGGGCGCTCTCAGGCCGCTGTCCTGACGCAGGATCGCGGCCTCGAGCGCACCGAGCTCGGGGCCGGGCTCGATGCCGAGCTGGTCGACCAGCGTGCGCCGGGCCCGAGCGATCGTTCGCAGTGCGTCGGCCTGGCGTTCGCATCGGTACTGGGCGAGCGCCAGGATCGCCCACCGGCGCTCCCGCAGCGGCTCCTCGGCCACCCGGACTTCCCCCTCGGTGGCCACATCGCGATGCTCGCCGGCGGCCAACCGAGCGTCGAGGATGTCCTCTTCGACCGTACGGCGCAGCTCGGCCAGCCGCACCGCTTCGTTCCGCCCTGGGGCCCATTCGTCGACGTCCTCGAACGGATCTCCCCGCCACAGCCCGAGCGCGCGACTGAGCATGATCGCAGCCCGGTCGAACTCACCGGTGGACGCCAGAGCCCGCCCCCGTTCGACCAGATGCTCGAAGCGACAGGCGTCGAGGTCGTCGCCCGCGAGGGTCAGGCGATAGCCGCCCCCCGTCGTCGCGATCGCCGACGGACCCAGGGTCTTGCGTAGCCGGACCACGCAGCTCTGGACCACCTTCGGCCATGACACCGGCGGAGCCTCGCCCCACAGCGCATCGGCCAGTTGATCCGCGCTCAGGGCGTCACCGCGCCGGACGGCCAGCGCCTCGAGCACCACCCGGTCCCTGGGACTGATCGACGCGGACTGGCCGTCGACCAGAAGCGGACCCAACACGCCGATACCCACGACCACGCACTGTGAGCGTCGGGGCCAAAGGAGTCAACGGCGCCGATACCGAGCTGATACCGAGACCGCGCGGTCAGGGGTTGGTGGTGCCGATGTCGAAGGTGGCGAGGCCGGACTCGTGCACCTGGTCCGGCAGCTCGGTGAGGGGGTCCTTGTTGTCGTCGAGGTAGAAGTCGAAGAAGGCGATGACGGCTTCGTCCATCAGTGCGCCTTCGCGCCCGCCCAGCAGGGTTGTGTGGTCTGCTCGATCGAAGCGCAGGTAGTAGGTGGGCGGTAGAGCCTTGGCGATGAGCTCGTCGCTGCCCGTGACCGGCAGGACGTCGTCGCGGGCACCGTGGACGGCCAGCAACGGGACGTCGGGCCACACGCTGTAGTCGCCGTTGGGGAACGGCCACTCGACGCCAGAGATCTCCACAGCGGCGTCGATGCGTGCATCGTGGCAGCACGAGTTGTAGGTCACGCCGATGGTCGTGATGGCGCCGAGCGAGTGCCCGGCGACGCCAACGCGGTCGTCATCGATGTGCCGGTAGAGCGGATCGCCGGGCTGGGTCGCGTCCGCCAGCAGCTCGTCGATCACGAAGCTCACGTCGCCGGGCTGGTTGAGATAGTCGCCGGGCGCTGCGCCGGGCCCGCTGGTCAGTGGGAACGTGGGTGCAGCGACGACGTAGCCGGCACCGGCCCAGACCTCGAGCCGCTGCTGGTACGCGCCTGTGCCACCGCTGGCCGTCCAACCATGGGCGAAGACGACCAAGGGGAACCCGCCGTCGGCGACGGGCGCGTCCTCGACGGGCTGCGGGTGCGGCCCAGGGGAACCCTCGGCCGGGTAGAGCAGCGTCACCG
>DASRJM010000059.1:0-6079 GCA_035649475.1 Acidimicrobiales bacterium | reverse complement strand
GACAGGAGCTGGATGACCTGCTGGCGGACCCGGGACAGGTCGGCGCCCAGCTTGACCAGCACCTGGGCGGCCACGCCCTCGCCCTCGCGGATGAGGCCGAGGAGGATGTGCTCGGTGCCGATGTAGTTGTGGCCGAGCTGCAGGGCCTCCCGCAGCGAGAGCTCGAGGACCTTCTTGGCGCGCGGCGTGAACGGGATGTGCCCGGACGGCGACGAGCCGCCCTGCCCGATGATCTCTTCAACCTGCTGGCGCACGGCCTCGAGCGAGATGCCCAGCGACTCCAGCGCCTTGGCCGCGACACCCTCGCCCTCGTGGATGAGCCCGAGGAGGATGTGTTCGGTGCCGATGTAGTTGTGGTTGAGGAGCCGGGCTTCTTCCTGGGCCAACACCACGACCCGTCGTGCCCGGTCGGTGAACCGTTCGAACAAGACTTGCCTCCCGCCAGTCGGGGGATCCGTGCGCCGAGTGTACAGCCCACCCCCCTGCGACAACCCCTCCCGCCAACCGGCCCGGGGTTCGTAACGGGATCGCGCGCCCCGTCGCGGCCGTGGCGGTCGGTGCCCGTTCAGTCGTCGCCGAGCGCCGCGACGGCGGCGCGGAGGGCGTCGGCCGAGGTCTCGAACACCCGGAGAGCGGCGCGGGCCACGCCGTCGGTGGTCTCGGCCTGGCGGACGACGCCGAGCAGCAGATCGTCGGTGTCGATGCCGTTACGGCCCCGGGCCACCGCCTCGACCAGGGAGAACTCGATGACGTCGAGGCCGGTCCGCGAGAAGCGGGGCTCCACCGGCCGGGGCTCGACGCCCTCGGGCGGCCCCACGAGGGTGTCGATCCGGGCCCGGGCCTCCTCGGGGGTGATCCCGGCGGCCGCGGCCAAGGCCCGGGCGCCCCTGCCCTCCTCGGCCAGCAGCCCGAGGATCAGGTGCTCCTCGCCCGCCGCCGACCCGCCGAGCCGCAGGGCCTCGGACTGGGCCAGCAGAGTGACCCGCCAGGCGGCCGGGCTGAAGCGGCGCAGCACCGGGGTCTGGTCCGGCGACGGGCCGGGGAGCGTCGGGCCGCTCCGCAGCGGGGCGGTGAGCGACTGCCACACGCGGCCCGCCCGGCCGAGCCGGGTGACCTCCGGCGGCATCATCGCCGACCGCCCGATTACGGTCATGAGCCGGGCACGGACAGCAGGGAGGTCGGCCCCCAGCTCGACCATGATCTGGCAGGCCAGCCCCTCGCCCTCCCGCAACAGCCCGAGCAGGATGTGCTCGGTGCCGATGAAGTTGTCGGCCAGCTGGAGGG
This sequence comes from Acidimicrobiales bacterium, assembly GCA_035649475.1. Lineage (GTDB taxonomy): Bacteria > Actinomycetota > Acidimicrobiia > Acidimicrobiales > VFJN01 > ZC4RG19. Next base: position 4,795 of record DASRJM010000059.1, on the reverse strand, counting down.
CCTCCCGCAGGGACAGCTCCAGGACCTTCTTGGCCCGCGGCGTGAACGGGATGTGATGGCCCGGCGGGCCCTCGCCGCGGCCGACGTGCTCGAGAACCTTGGCCCGCGCGGCGTCGAGCTCCACGCCCTCGGCCGCGAGCGCCGCGTAGGCCGGGCCCTCACCGACCCGGAGGAGACCGAGCAGGATGTGCTCGGTACCGATGTAGTTGTGGTCGAGGGCCCGGCTCTCCTCCTGGGCCAGCACGACGATGCGACGCGCCCGGTCGGTGAACCGTTCGAACATGGCGCGACCTCCCCGGCCCGATCTCGGGTCCCGGGCCCGTGTCGAAGTTAGTTCGCCGCTCCCCTAGCGTTTCGGTCGTGGCCGCCCCCGCCAACCCGCTCGCCGACGTGCCCGGCATGCCGGTCCTCCGGGAGCGGATCGAGAAGCGGCTGGCCGTCGCCGTCGAGTCAGACGACCCGGCGATGACCGAGATGGCGTCCCACCTGGTGCGGGCCGGCGGCAAGCGGCTGCGGCCCGTGATGGCGGCGCTGAGCTCGACCGCGGGCACCGGCCCGGCCGCCGTGGGCGACGACGCGGTCACGGGCGGGGTGGCGTGCGAGCTGGTCCACGTCGGGTCGCTCCACCACGACGACGTGATCGACGAGGCCCCGACCCGGCACCGGGTCGACAGCGTCAACGCCCGGTGGGGAAACCTGCGGGCCATCCTGTCGGGCGACTTCCTGCTGGCCCGGGCGTCCGAGCTGGCCGCGTCGCTCGGCCGGGAGGTGGCGGCGCTGCTGGCGGCCACGATCGGGCGGCTGTGCGAGGGCCAGGTACGGGAGTTGCAGCTTGCCTACCAGGTCGAACGCACGGACGCGGACTACACGGCCGCCATCGAGGGCAAGACCGCGGCGCTGTTCGCCACCGCCTGCCGGATCGGGGCGCTCGTGGCCGAGGCGCCCCGGGACGAGGTCGACGCGCTGACCGAGTTCGGGCTCCGGTTCGGGCTGGCGTTCCAGGTGGTGGACGACATCCTCGACGTCGTCGCCACCGACGAGGAGCTCGGCAAGCCCGCCGGCCACGACATGGCCGAGGGCGTGTACACGCTGCCGGTCCTTCAGACGCTGGCCGGGGACGGGGCCGAGGCCGGCGAGCTGCGGTCCCTGCTGGGCGGGCCGCTCGAGCCCGAGGAGCGGGCCCGGGCGCTGGCCCTCGTCCGGGGGAGCGGCGGCGTGGCGGCCGCAGCCGACCGGGCACGGGGCTACGTGGAGGACGCCGTGGGGGCGCTGGCGGCACTCCCCCCGTCATCGGGCGGCGAGGCGCTGGCCGCGGGAGCCAGGCACCTCGTCGCGGGCTTGGGCTGATCGGGTCCGCCGGTGCGGATACGCGAGGCGGGCGTCGACGACGTCGAGGCGATCACCGCGCTGACCAACGCGCTGATCCCCACCACCACCTATGAGTGGCGCGAGGCGCCATTCTCGGTCGAGGACCGCCGGGCGTGGCTGGCGGCGAAGGCGGCGGCCGGGATGCCGGTCCTCGTGGCGGACGACGGCGGCGACGTCGTCGGCTGGGCCGGCTACGGCGACTTCCGGGACACCGGCCGCTGGCCCGGCTACCGGTTCACGGTCGAGCACACCGTCCACGTCCGGGAGGACCACCGGGGCCGCGGTGTCGGCCGTCGGCTCATGGAGGCTCTGCTGGACCGGGCCCTGGCCGACGGCAAGCGGGTCATGGTGGCAGCGATCGACGCCTCGAACGTCGACTCGGTCCTGTTCCACGAGCGGCTCGGCTTCGCCGAGGTCGGCCGGCTCCCGGGAGTGGGCGAGAAGTTCGGGCACCGGCTCGACCTCGTGCTCATGCAGCGCGACCTGACCTCGTAGCGCCGGGCCGGCCGCGCGAGGCTTGTCGCCGTGCGGGTCACGGCCAGGGTCGACTACGCGGTGCGGGCCGGGCGCGAGCTGGCGCTCGCCCACCCGGGCACGCTGAGCGCCGAGGCCATCGCGGGGCGCCAGGAGCTGCCCCTGGCGTTCACCAAGCAGATCATGGCCCGCATGCGGCGGGCGGGGATCGTGGTGGCCCAGCGGGGCGGCGAGGGCGGCTACCGGCTGGGGCCCGACCCGTCCACGGTGTCGGTGGCGGACATCGTGCGGGCGGTCGAGGGGCCGCTGGCCGACGTGCGGGGCGAGCCGCCCGAGGAGCTGACGTACCCGGGCGACGGCGAGGTCCTGCGGAGCCTGTGGATCGCCACGCGGGCCGGCCTCCGGTCGGTGCTGGAGCACGTCACGCTGGCCGACCTGGCGGCCGGCGCTCTGCCGGGCCACATCGGCGCCCTCACCGAGCAGTCGGGCGCCTGGCAGCGGCGCTGACGGCCCGGCGTCACGGCAGGGGAACTCACGTGCGCCTCTCGGGGCGCCGTCGGTAGCTTCCGGCCGATGCCCATCGAGCCCGACACCAAGGACTGGACCTGGGTGCTGGAGCGCCCGTGCCCGCAGTGCGGCTTCGAGGCCGGGGCCGTGGCGCCCGAGGCCGTCGGGTCCCTGGTGAGGGACAACGCCGCGGCCTGGCAGGACGTGCTGGCCCTCCCGCGCGAGATCCTCGCCACCCGCCCGTCCGACGACCGGTGGTCGGCGCTGGAGTACGCCTGCCACGTCCGGGACGTGCTACGGCTCTACGACGAGCGCCTCGTGCTCATGCTCACCGAGGACGACCCCGACTTCGCCAACTGGGACCAGGACGTCACCGCGGTCGAGGACCGCTACGGCGAGCAGGACCCGACCGACGTGGCCCGCGATCTGGCGGAGGCGGCCGCAGTCGTGGCCGACCGGTTCGACGGTGTGCCGGACGACGCCTGGGGGCGCACCGGCAACCGCAGCGACGGCGTCCGGTTCACGATCGACAGCTTCGCCCGCTACTTCGTCCACGACCCGGTGCACCACCTCGACGACGTCGAGCGGGGCTTCGCCGCCATCGAGGGCGCGGGCCGTGGGTGACCTCGAGGTCGACACCCGCGTCGAGCCCACCGGCGGCGACGGCCGCTACCGGGCCGAGCTCAGCCCCGACTGGGCGATCTGGGGCCCGAACGGCGGCTACGTCGTGTCGGTGGCGCTGCGGGCCGCGGGGGCGACGCTGGGCCGCGCCCGGCCGGCCAGCATCGTGGCCCACATCCTGGGCGTGGCCGCGTTCGACGAGGTCGACCTGGACGTGACGGTCCTGCGGACGTCGCGGTTCGCCTCGTCCGCCCGGGTGTCGATGCGCCAGGGCGACCGGCCCATCGTCGAGGCACTGGTGTGGGCCCTCGACCCGGGGGGCGCCGCGCTGGAGCACGAGGCGGCGCCCCCGCCCGCCGTGCCCGCCCGCGAGGACCTTCCGTCGCGGGCCGAGCGGGTCGCCTCGATTCCCGAGGGCGAGGGCCCACCGCCGTTCGCGTTCTTCGACAACCTCGACATGCACCCGATCGGCTGGATCGAGGACTGGCCCCCGCCCGGCCCCCTCGCTCCCGTGACCCGGTCCTGGCTGCGGTTCCGCCCGCGGTCGACCTTCGCCGATCCGTGGGTGGACGCATGTCGCCTGCTCATCCCGCTCGACACGTTCGGCTGGCCGGCGGCGTCCGGCGCGCACGCCCACCTGGACCCACTGCCGGTCGTGGCCGTCACCGTCGACCTGTCGGTGCGGTTCCACCGGACCACCGACGACGAGTGGCTGCTCTCCGAGGCCGAGTCCCCGATCGCGACCGGCGGGCTCGCCGCGGCCACCGGTCGGGTATGGGACAGGGCGGGCCGGCTCGTCGCCTCCGGCGAGCAGACCATGCTGTGCCGGCCGGCGACCCCGGGCGGTTGAGGGCGCCCCCACTAGCCTGGGGGTCATGGCCGGCCCCCTCACCACCACCGTCCAGCCCGACCTCGACGAGCGGCTGGACGAGCGGACCGACGAGGACCGGGAGACCGGCACGCCCCGCCAGGCCCACATCGTGCGGACCGAGCCGGGCGAGTCGGCGCTGGCCAAGGTCACCGAGGCCCGCATCTACGGCTTCCCCGTCGAGGCCCTGTGCGGCGAGCGGTTCGTGCCCCAGCGTGACCCCAAGAAGCTGCCGGTCTGCCAGGCCTGCAAGGAGATCTACGACATGTACCGGGCCGTGAACGACGGCCTCCGGGAGACACCGGACGCCTGATCACCGGCTGTAGCGTCCGGGGCCGTGTCGACCGTCCTGTTCGTGACGTGGGACGGGGGCGGCAATGTGAACCCCGTGCTGGCACTGGCGCCACGGCTGGCGGCCCACGGCGTCACCCCGCTCGGGTTCGGGCCGCCGTCGCTGGCACCCCGGTTCGGGGCCGACGGCGTGGACTACGTGGCCCGGGACGTGCCCGACCCGTGGGACGCGGCGGCCATGGCTGCCGACGTGCGGGCGGCGTGCGAGCGGACGGGGGCGGACCTCGCCGTCGTCGACTACATGCTCCCCGGCGCGCTGGTCGGGGCGGACGCCGCGGGAGTCCCGCAGGTCGCCCTGGTCCACACGCTGTACCGGGGACTGCTGCGCGACGGCTACCCCGGGCCGATGGACATGGCCGCCTCGGTGGAGACGCTCGACGCCGCGGCCGCGGCGGCGGGCGCGCCGCCCGTGTCCCGGATGGCGGACCTGCTGGACCGGTGCGCCCGGGTGCTGGTGACGTGCCCGGCGGCGTTCGACGACGAGGGCCCGCCGGCCGCCGCCAACGTCCGCCACGTCGGTCCCATGCTGGAGACCGCGGGCGCCGATGCCGGCTGGGTCCCGCCGGCCGGCGACGATCCGCTGGTGGTGGTCGGCCTGGGCACGAC
>DASRJM010000058.1:0-5005 GCA_035649475.1 Acidimicrobiales bacterium | reverse complement strand
CGTCCGACGAGGCCGTGATGTCCAGGAACACCAGCTCGTCGGCCCCTTCGGCGTCGTACCGGGCGGCGAGCTCGACCGGATCGCCGGCGTCCCGCAGGCCCACGAAGTTCACGCCCTTGACGACCCGGCCGGCGTCGACGTCCAGGCACGGGATCACCCGCACGTTACGCATGGCCCCTCCCCGGCGCGGCTGCCGACAGCACGTCCACCGCCTCGGCGACGGTGAAGACCCCCTCGTACAGGGCGGTCCCCACGATGGCGCCGGCCAACCGCCGGTCGCCGACCGCCAACCGGTCGAGGGCCCGGAGATCGTCGAGCGAGCCGACGCCACCGGAGGCCACGACATCCACCGCGGACGCCTCCAGCACGGTGCCCAGCTGGTCCAGCGCGGGGCCGGCCTGGGTGCCGTCCCGCCCGATCTCGGTCACCACCAGGGCCGCCACGCCGGCGTCCTCGAACTCGCGGGCCACGGCGATCAGGTCCCGGCCCGATCCCTCGACCCAGCCCCGCACCGCGACGTCCCGGCCTCGGGCGTCGAGGCCGACCGCGACCCGGCCGGGATGCCGGACCGCCAGCCGCCGCACCCACTGGGGGTCCTCCAAGGCTGCGGTCCCCACGACGACCCGCTCCACCCCCAGGTCGAGCAGGGCGTCGGCGGCCGCGTCGTCGCGCACTCCCCCGCCGACCTGGACGGGCCGGTCCACGGCTGCGACGACCGCCGCGATCTGGGCCCGGTTCACCGGCTCGCCGGTGCGGGCGGCGTCGAGGTCGACGACGTGGATCCACGGCGCCCGGCCGTCCTGGAAGACCCGCGCCTGGGCCACCGGGTCGTCGCCGTAGACCGTCTCACGGCCGTAGTCGCCCTGCCGCAACCGGACGCAGCGTCCCCCGAGGAGGTCGATGGCCGGGAACAGGTCCATCAGGCGGCCGCGGCCTGGACGGCGCCGCGCACGAAGTTGGCCAGGATCCGCAGCCCGGCCGCTCCCGACTTCTCGGGGTGGAACTGGGTGGCCCACAGGTTGCCCTGCTCGACCGCGGCGACCATGGGACCGCCGTAGTCACAGGTGGCGGCGGTGCGCTCGTCGGGCTCGGCGGCGTAGGAGTGCACGAAGTACACCCAGGCCGGCTCGGGGATGCCGGCCAGCAGCGGCGTCGGCCGCACCGGGCGGACGATGTTCCACTGCATCTGGGGCCGCTTCACGCCGTCGGGCAGCCGGCGGATGGTGCCTGGAAGCACCCCCAGTCCCGGCACGTCAGGACTCTCCTCCGACCCCTGGTACAGCAGCTGCATCCCGACGCAGATCCCGAGGAAGGGCCGGCCCGACGACGCCGCCTCGACCGCCAGCTCGGCGAGCCCGCTGGCCTCCAGCGCCTCCATGCACCGCCCGAAGGCCCCGACCCCCGGGAGCACGACGCCGGCGGCGTCGCGTATCAGCCCCGGATCGTCGGTCAGATGGGCGTCCGCACCCACCCGGACCAGGGCTTTCTCCGCGGAGCGCAGGTTGCCGATGCCGTAGTCGAGCACGGCGATGAGGGTCATGGCAGACGAATCTAACGCCGACCCTCCGGCCACGGCCGGTGTGATTTCGGGCAGGGTTCCGCACGCGCGGCGGCTGGAGCACAACAATGGGTCCATGATCCTCACCGGAACCGCCGACGGGCTCTTCGAGATCGGCCTGGATGGCGACATCAAGCGGCACGCGTTGGCGGGGACGGAGGTCGCGGCCGTCTCGGGGGACTGGGCGATCGCGGACAACGCACTACGGTCGTTGGCCGACGACCGCCGGCTCGAGCTCCCCGGCGACCTCGTGCCCCGCTGCCTGCTGAGCGGGCCCGGGGGGACGTGCATCATCGGGACCAGCTCGGCCCGGCTGTTCGAGACCGACGCCAAGGGCGTCCGTCCGGTCGACTCGTTCGACGACATCCCCGAACGGGTGACCTGGTCCACGCCGTGGGGTGGGCCGCCCGACACCCGGTCGCTCGCCCTGGGCCCGAAGGGGATCCTGGTCAACGTCCACGTCGGCGGGGTGTGGCGCTCCGAGGGCAGCGGCTGGTTCGAGGTCGTGCCGGCCGCCGTGGACGTCCACCAGGTGGTCGCGGCCGAGACCATCGTCGCCGTGGCCGGTGGGCGGGGCATGGGGCAGAGCAGCGACGGCGGCGTGACCTGGAAGTGGAGCACCCAGGGCATGCACGCGCCGTACTGCCGGGCGGTCACCATCGCCGCCGACTGGCTGCTGGCCACAGCCTCCGACGGGCCCGGTGCCCAGCGGGGCGCCGTCTACCGCCGGCCGCTCGACCAGCCCGACCAGCCCTGGGTCCCGTGCGGTGACGGTGACCTGCCCAAGTTCTTCCCGTACAACGTCGACACCTTCGAGCTCGCCGCGGCCGGCGAGCTGGTGGCCGTCGGGACGCCGAGCGGCGAGCTCTACCTGTCCGAGGACTCCGGCGGCAGCTGGCGCCGGCTCGGTGAAGCCCTCCCGGGCATCCGCTGCGTCGACCTCCGCACCTGAGGCACGGCCTCGTCCGCCCGCCAGACGGTCAGAGACGGCCCTTCGTGGAGGGGACGGCGGAGCCCTCGACGCGGAGCGCGTCGCGCAGGCAGCGGGCCACGCCCTTGAAGACCGCCTCGACGACGTGGTGGGTGTTCCGGCCCGCCCGCTTCCGGACGTGCAGGGTGATCGCCGCGGCGGTGGCGAAGGACTGCCAGAAGTGCTCGGCCATCTCCGGGTTGAAGGGCGGGTCGCCCAGCGGCAGCACGTCACCGAAGGGCACGTCGTAGACCACGAACGGTCGGCCCGAGAGGTCCAGCGCCACTTCGACCAGTGCTTCGTCCAGCGGGAACAGCCCGCTCGCGAAGCGGCGCACCCCCGCCTTGTCGCCGGCGGCCTCGCGGAAGGCCTCGCCGAGGACGATGGCCACGTCCTCCACCGTGTGGTGCCCGTCGACGTGGAGGTCGCCGCTGGCCTCGACCACCAGGTCGAGGCCGCCGTGCCGACCCAGCTGGTCGAGCATGTGATCGAAGAACGGCAACCCGGTGCTGGCCTTCACCACGCCCTGGGGGCCGTCCAGGTCGAGGGTCACCGAGACCGCGGTCTCCCGGGTCGTCCGCTCGCGGGTCGCCGCCCGGGACGTCCCGGTCACGCCAGCACCTCCGCCAGGCCGGCGAGGAAGGCGTCGTCCTCGGCCCGCGTCCCGACGGTCACCCGGAGGCAGCCCTCCAGCCGGGGCCACGACGCGCAGTTCCGCACCAGCACGGACCGCTCCACCAGCCCCTGCCACACCTTGTCGCCGTCGGCCTGCCGGGGCCGGAAGAGCACGAAGTTGGCGCCGGAGGGCCACAGGTCCACCGGGAGGTCGCCGAGGGCTGCGATCAGCCGTCCCCGCTCCTCGACGATCGACGCGACCCGGGCCTTCATCTCGGGCACGAAGTCCAGGGCGGCGGTGGCGGCGGCCTGCTTGACCGCGTCGAGGTGGTAGGGCAGGACCACCTTGTCGAGCTCGCGCACCAGCCAGCGGGGGCCGACCAGGTAGCCGAGCCGGGCCGCGGCCATGGCCCAGGTCTTGGAGTAGGTGCGGGTGACGACCAGCGGCCGCTCCTCGTCCACCAGGGCGAGGGCGCTCCACGGCGCGAACTGGCCGTAGGCCTCGTCCACCACCACCAGGCCCGGCGCGGCCGCCAGCACCTCGCGCACCACGGCCTCGGACTCCACCACGCCGGTCGGGTTGTTGGGCGAGCAGAGGAAGGTGATGTCCGGCCGGCGGGACCGGAGGACGTGGTGGGCCTGGTCCAGGTCGAGGGAGAAGTCGTCCGCTCGCTCGCCGACCTCCAGGTCGGTGCCGGTCAGGCGGGCGATGTGGCTGTGCAGGGCGTAGGTGGGCTCGAACACCGCCGCCACCCTCCCCGACCCCCCGTAGGTCAGGCACAGGGTCTGGAGCACCTCGTTCGAGCCGTTGGCCACGAAGATCTGCTCCGGGTCGACGCCATGGAGACCGGCCAACGCGGCCCGCAGCGCCCGGTACTCACGATCGGGGTAGCGGTGCCACTGGACCTCGCGCACCGCCGCCGCCACCCGCTCGGTGAAGGCCGGCGGCGGGGGCCCCGGCGCCTCGTTGGTGTTGAGCCGGACGGCCACCTCGATCTGGGGGGAGTGGTAAGCCGCCATCAGCGCCACGTCGTCGCGGGGCGCCACCGGTGGCATCGAGCGCACGCCGGTCACGACGCGCCCTGCCGCAGCCGGATCGACGCCGCGTGCGCCGGGAGTCCCTCGTAGTCGGCCAGCGCCATCACGTGCTCCCCCACCTCGGCCAGCCCGGCCCGGCCCACGGCCACGACGTGGATGTGCTTGCAGAAGTCGTCGACCCGCAGCGCACCCGCGAAGCGGGCCGTCCCGTAGGTCGGCAGGACGTGGTTGGGGCCCGCCACGTAGTCGCCGATGGAGGCCGGCGCCAGCGGTCCGCAGAACACCGCGCCGGCGTGCCGGACCAGCCCCACCAGATCCTCGGCCCCGTCGACCAGCAGCTCGAGGTGCTCGGGCGCGATCGCGTTGGCCACCGCCAGCGCCTGCTCGGGGCCGTCGCAGATCACGGCGTAGCCACCCTCGGCCAGCGTGGCCTCCAGCTGGGCCCGGCGCGGCGAGGCGGGTACCAGGTCCGCCACTGCGGCGATGACCGCGTCGGCGACGGCTTCGTCCCAGGTGACGAGCCACGCCAGCCCGTCGGGGCCGTGCTCCGCCTGGACCAGGACGTCGATCGCGGCGTGGTCGACGGGCGTGGTGGCGTCGGCCACCACGACGACCTCGGAGGGGCCGGCGAAGGCCGACGGCACGCCGACCAGCCCCTGGCTGGCGACCTCCCGCTTGGCCTGGGCCACCCGGGCGCTGCCGGGGCCGACGATCACGTCCACCGGATCGATCGACTCGGTCCCGTAGGCCAGGGCGCCGATCACCCCCGGGCCACCGACCCGGATCACCTCGTCGACCCCGGCCAGTGCGGCCGCGGCGAGGAT
>DASRJM010000057.1:0-2599 GCA_035649475.1 Acidimicrobiales bacterium | reverse complement strand
CGGCTCGACCCGGCGGAGCAGCCGCAGCGCCCGCTCGGCGGGCAGGTCGCCAGGCACCAGGTCGACCACCTGGGCCCCGCACGCGTCCATCTCGGCTCGGGCGGCCGCGGCGGTGACGTCGTCCGGTGCGGTGCCGGCCAGGGCGATCACGTCGACCTTGGCCGCCAGGTCGAGGGCCGGCGGGATGGCGCCCGTGTCGGGCAACGTCGCCAGCAGGTTGCGGCGCCTGCGGAGCATCAGCGCCTCGGCGACGTGGACCGCGGTCAGCCCCCAGAGCACGCCCTGCGCCACGCGGCGGGCGGATCGGCGAACGGACGCCATCGGGCTCCTCCTCGGTCAGTCGACGCCGGCGGTGCCCTCCGAGTCCCACCGCGACGTGCCCCCCCAAACGGCCCCAGGATTATGGACCAGGTATGGAGGGCCTGCCACATTTGTTGACGCACTGTGGGCTCAGCGGCCATCGTGCCGACATGCACACGGACGACGGTCGCGACCTCGCCGGGCGGACGTTCCTCGTCACGGGAGCCACCTCCGGCATCGGCCGGGTCACGACGCTGCGGCTGGCGGCCCATGGGGCCACAGTGGTGGCCGCCTGCCGGTCGGCGCCGAAGGCGGCCGCGCTGGTCGACGAGGTGGCGGCGACGACCGGGGGCTCGGCCGAGCACGTGCCCCTCGACCTGGCCGACCTTGACTCGGTGCGAGCCTGCGCCAAGGTGGTGGCCGACCGGGGCGAGCCGGTCGGCGTGCTGGTGAACAACGCCGGCGTGGCCGGGTCCCGCGGGGCCACCGCCCAGGGGTTCGAGCTCACCTTCGGGGTCAACCACCTGGGTCACTTCCTGCTCACCCAGCTGCTGCTGGACGGCATGGGCGACGGGGCCCCGCGCCGGGTGGTGTCGCTGGCCAGCAAGGCCCACTTCGGGGCCAACGGCGTGGACTTCGACGCCCTCCGGCGGCCGACCCGGACCCGCACGGGCCTGGTCGAGTACCAGGTCGCCAAGCTGTGCAACGTGCTGTTCACGCGGGAGCTGGCCCGGCGACGCCCGGGCCTGGAGGCCGTGGCGGTCCACCCGGGGGTGATCGCCACCGACATCTGGCGCTCAGTGCCGTGGCCCGTGCGCCCGATCATGACCCGCTTCATGCGCTCGGCGGAGGAGGGCGCCCGCGGCCCCCTGCACTGGGCCACCGCGCCGGTCGCCCCGAGGGGCGGCTACGCGGACGGCGTCGAGCTGACCGAGCCGAGCCCGGTCGCCACGCCGGAGCTGGCCGCCGACCTGTGGCGCCACAGCGGGGAGTGGGTGACCTGACGACTCTCACGCCCGCCGGAACGCCAGGACGTGGTACTGGAGGTCGCCGGCCCGGGCCAGCGTCTCGACCCCGTCGGTGGTCCGCAGGCCCTCCGGCTCGTCGTCGCCCCGGGCCAGCCGGCGCAGGGCGGGGTAGGTGGGCAGGGTCGCCTCGGTGACGTCGTCGTCCACCACCACCTCGAACCCCGCGCTGCGGGCGAGGCGCTCGTAGCCCGGCGCGGTCAGGGGCTTGGCCACGTAGCCGTACCACGCCCCGTCCCCCAGCCCGGCCGAGGCCGCCATCGTCGTGGCCACCCGGGCGAGAGCACCGGGGGCCATCAGGAAGTCCGACAGCGCCAGCGTGCCGCCCGGCCGCAGCGCCCGGGCCGCCTCCCGAAAGAACGCCCGCCGGCTCGGGAAGTGGAACACGCACTCCACCGCCAGCACGTGATCGAGCGAGCCGTCCGCCACCGGCAGGACGCAGCCGTCCCCGGCCACGAACGGGGGCGGTGCCACGCCGGTCTCCTCCGACAGCAGCCGGCGCGCCCAGCGCAGCTGGCGCTCGTCGATGTTGAGCCCGGCCACCCGGCAGGCGGGCGCCCGGGACCGCAGGCGGTCGAGCGTGCCCCCGAACCCGCAGCCCACGTCGAGCACCCGGGTGCCGTTCCGCACCTCGCCGGCCGCGATGACGTGGTCGGTCATGGCCTCGGCGGCGGCGAAGTAGCGCTCGGGGCTGTCGTCGTCCCGCTCCGGGTCGTCGAACAGGCCCCAGTGGAAGTGGCGCCAGAACGGCGGCGGCCCGCCCTGCTCCATGTGGGCCAGGGCCGAGTCGACGTACGCCATGCCGCTCACGGGCGCACCCCGCGGGTTGCGCGCAGCGACCGATCGGCCCTGCGGGCCGAGCAACGCACTGTGCTCATGGTTCGCTCGCTCCGCTCGCTCATCTCCCCCCCTCCCGCCGCCGGAACGCCAGCACGTGGTACTGCCAGCCGCCCGCCCGGGCCAGCTCCTCGACGGCGTCGATCGTGGCCACCCCCTCCGGCGTGCCGGACTCGCGGTACAGCCGGCGCAGCGCCGGGTAGGTCGGCAGCGTGCGGGGCGTCACGTCGTCGTCGAGGATCGCCTCGAACCCGCACGCCCGGCCCAGCCGCTCGTAGCCCGCCGGCGTGAGCGGGGCGGCCGAGCGACCGAACCACTCCCCCAGCCCCAGCGTCGCCACGTCACTCGACACCGTGGCCAGCGCCCCCTCGGCGATCACGAAGTCGGACAGGGCCAGCGTGCCGCCGGGCTCCAGCACCCGGGCCGCGTCGCGGAAG
>DASRJM010000056.1:0-14736 GCA_035649475.1 Acidimicrobiales bacterium | reverse complement strand
CGGTGCGCGGCGAGCTCGGACGGAAGGGCGGGCATGCGACCTACCAGCCTACGAGCGCACGGGACCTTCCCGGTGGCATTGGCCGAAGGGGCTCCGGGAAGGCGACGCGTGCCGTTCGCCGTGCTCCGCCGCGAGCAGGGTCGAGGATCCGCCATCCCACAGCGCCGCCGGTTCCCGCCTTCGCACTGTGCGACTCTCGTCGTCGACCCGTTCGGTTCGGCCGCACCGCCTTCCCGGACTGACAGGGGACACGGTACGACGGCCCAGCGTGCGGGCCATCGGGGTCACCCCCGGGCGCGACCTGGGGGCCGGGGGGAATGCCCCCGGGCCGGGGAGCGCACGTGCGGCAGCACCAGCGCCCGGGTGTCGTCGCACAGGTCGCGCCCCACCAGCCACGCGTCCAGCCCGGCCAGCGGCACGAGGACCAGCTCGGCGACCTCGCCGTCGGCCGGCGTGAACGGACCGTCGTGGGTGACGGCGTAGATCCGGTAGACGGCAGACACGGCCGCGTCGGCGTAGGCGCCGGACCCCAGCGGGCGCAGGTCGGCGGCGCCGATGGCGACGCCCGCCTCCTCGGCCAACTCCCGCCGGGCGGCGTCCGCCCACGCCTCGCCGACCGCGGCCACGCCGCCGAAGCACAGGTCCCAGCGCCCGGGCCACACGTCCTTCCAGCCCGCGCGCCGGTGGGCGACCAGCGCGCCGGCGCTGGTCACGACGACGACCGCCACCGATCGGTGGCGCAGGTTGCCGGATCGCATGGCGGCCCGGCTGGTGAGGCCGACGACCTCGCCGGCCTCGTCGACGACCTCGACCGGCTCGTCGTCAGGCAAACGCGGGGGTGACCCCGATGGCGTCGTACACCGCGGACACCAGGCCGCGGGTGCGGGGATCGCCCGACAGGTTGGTCATCATGCGGTTCATGACGTAGCCGAAGGCGAGCCCGTTCTCCGGGTCGGCGAAGCCCACCGACCCGCCCGCGCCGGCGTGGCCGAACGAGCGTGGACCGCCGTAGGGCGAGAACTCCGAGGACGTCATGAACCCCAGGCCGAACGTCGTGTCCATCATGAGGACCTCGTCGGCGCCGCTGGTCTGCGTGGTCGTGGCCGCCGCGATCTGCTCGGGCGTGAGCAGCGGGCCGACGCCGTCGATCTCGCCGATCACCGCGGCGTACATCCGCGCCAGCGAGCGCGCGTTGGTCACGCCGTTGGCGGCGGGCAGCTCGGCCGCGCGGACCTCCGCCTTGTTGAACACGCCGTTGCCCGCCAGGGCCAGCGACGACGTGCCGCCCAGCGCCTTGATCAGCAGCGAGCCCGGCCCGAGCAGGGCCTCCAGCTGCTCGATCATCCCCTGGGCCTCGCCGCCGGGCGACTCGGCCGCCATGCCGGGCGCGTCCCGGTTCAGGCCGGTGTTGGTGAGGGGCGCCACCCGGTCCTGGTGCTCGGAGGGCAGCCCGATCCAGAAGTCGATGCCCAGAGGCCCGGCCACCTCGTCGGCGAAGAACTGGCCGACGCTGCGCCCGGTGATGCGGCGGATGACCTCCCCGACCAGCCAGCCGTACGTGACGGCGTGGTAGCCGTGCTTGGTGCCGGGCTCCCAGAGCGGCTCCATGGCGGCGAGGGCCTTGACCGGGGCCTCCCAGACGAGGCATTCGTCCAGGTCGAGCTCACAATCGACGTAGGGCAGGCCGGCCTTGTGGCACAGCAGCCAGCGCACCGGGATCTCGTCCTTGCCGGCCTGGCCGAACTCGGGCCAGTACTCGGTGACGGGGGCGTCGACGTCGAGGTCGCCGCGCTGGGCCAGGAGGCTGGCCAGGATGGCGGTGGCGCCCTTGGTGGTCGAGAACACGAGCTGCAGCGTGTCGTCGGTGTACGGGGACAGCGTGGACACGTCGGCCACCCCGCCCCGCAGGTCGACGACCGTGGTGCCGTCGTGGACCAGCGAGAACCCGGCCCCGACCTCGCCGTGCTCGGTGAAGTTACGGGCGAACGCGTCCCGTACCCCCTCGAACCCCGGTGCGACCGTGCCCTCGATGTTCACCGACTCTGGCATGACACCCCTCCCCTCACGACGTGGGCGCCAGGCTGCCGCAGTTGCACCCGGGGTGCAACAAGCTCGGCGGACACCTCAGGTTGGGATCGGGCCACGTTTGCGCCGCTGGCGCAACCTCAGCGGAGATCGTCGAACAGGTCGGTGGAGAAGTAGCGCTCCATCCGGTCGCTCAGGACGGTGGCGACGTGGTGCCCCGGCCCCAGCTCGCGGGCCAGCAGCCGGGCTCCGGCCAGGTTGAGGCCGCTGGAGGGACCGACCGGGAACCCGCGCCGGGCCAGCTCCCGGGTCGCGTCCATGGCCGCGCCGCGGGGGACCGCGAGCGGCGGGTGGCCGCCCAGCTCGGCCTCGTCCAGCAGCCCCGACATGCAGTCGACCACGCCGGGGATGCCCAGGCAGGCAGGTCCGCCCTGCTCGGCGTCGAGCGCCTCGTCCGCCACCAGCACCCGGGCCACGACCGCCCCGGGTGCCGCGGCGCGGACCACCCGGCCGACGCCCATGAGCGTGCCGGCGGTACCGACCGACGCCACGAACCCGTCGAGCCTGGCGCCGGCGGCGGTCACGGCCTCGACCAGTTCGGGACCGGTGCGCAGCTCGTGGGCCTCGGCGTTGTCGGGGTTGGTGAACTGGCGGGGCAGGAACACCGCGGGGTCGGCGGCGGCCATCCGCTCGGTCTCGGCGACGGCGCCCGCCATCCCACCCTCGGCGGGCACCAGCGCCCACTCACCCCCGTAACGGCGGATGATGAGCAGCCGCTCGTTGGACACACCCTCGGGCAGAACGGCCAAGAACCGCACGCCGAGCGCGGCGCAGGCCATGGCGAACGCGATCGAGGTGGATCCGCTCGACGCCTCCACCACGACCGTCCCGGTGTCGACCCGCCCGGCGGCCACCGCCTTGGCCAGCACGTGCGACGCGAGGCGGTCCTTGGTCGAGCCGCTGGGCAGCTGGTACTCCTGCTTGAGCCACAGCGTGCAGCCGCTGGACGCGTCCTCCCAGGCCACGGTCGGGGTGCGGGTGGCCAGCAGGGCGTCGAGGCGGCCGGGGGCGAGGGTCGTGGCGGCGGTCATCCCTCCCGAGTATGGGGGACGCCGGACCCGAGCGAGCGGGCCAGCGCCGCCCCCTCGGCCGGAGTGCCGGCGGCCTCGATCTCGTCGCGGGCGGCGTCGAGCACGGCCCGCTCGACCCGGTAGCCGACCAGCTGGCCGACGATGGCGGCCAGCGCCCGGATCGACGCCGCCACCCGGGCGGGGTGGTCGTCGGCCTCCCGGCCGGGCCGGGGCGGCCGCCGCAGCCGGGTCCCCACCAGCTGCGACCAGGCAGCCATCACGTCCTGGCCGAGGGCGTCGGACACCTCCAGCTGGCGGCGGGCGATGCGCATGAGGTCCTCGAGCGACAGGCCCACGTCGAGCAGGGCCAGCACGTTGCGGACGAAACGCACGTCGGCGTCGCTGTAGCGGTCGCCGTCGGCGAGGTGGTGGGGCCGGAGCAGGCCGGACGCCTCCAGCGCCCGCAGGACCGCGACCGGGACCCCGCTGCGCTCGGCGACGTCGGCCAGCCGGAGGACCTCGTGCTCCTCGACCGACCACCCGTGCGCATCGGAGGCGTCGGCGACGGCCTCGGCGATCATCCGCAGCGAGTAGCCGCGCGTCTTGAGGTGGCGGATGTAGAGGAGGCGCTCCCGATGGTGGGGCCCGTACCAGGCCACCCGCCCCTCGTGGCGGGGCGGCGGGAGCAGGCCCTTCGACTGGTAGGACCGGAGCAGCGGCACACTGACCCCGACCTCGGCGGCGAGGTCCTCGGCCCGGTAGCGCTCGGACGGAGAACGGGGTCGGTCACCCTGCTCGGGCATCGCCATCTCGTGATTCTCCCGTTTCCCCCGTGCTACGGCACCGAGATAGCCGCGTTAACTTCGACACAGAGGTAGAAGCTTTCCACGGATCCGTGTAACCATCGGGGACTGGTCGGGTCAGAACCCTTCGCTCGCACCGGTTCGACTCTCCCCGCTGGAAGGACACCCCCCGTGTCGTATGCAGTGATCTTCCCTGGTCAAGGCGCCGCCACGCCAGGCGCCGGCCACCCGTGGACCGATCACCCCGCCTGGGCTGTCGTGACGGAGGCCGAGGACGTCCTCGGTCGCCCGCTGGCCCGGCTGCTGCTGGCGGCCGATGCCGAGGAGCTGGCCACGACCCGGGCGAGCCAGATGGCCGTGCTGCTGGGATCGCTCGTGGCCTGGGACGCCCTGCGGGACGAGCTCGACGAGGCCCCCGTGGCGTTCGCCGGCCACTCGCTGGGCCAGGTCAGCGCCCTGATCGCCGCCGGCGCGTTGGATCGGGCCGACGGCTTCCGCCTCGCCGCCCGGCGGGCCGACCTCTCGCAGGAGTCGGCCGATGCCAATCCTGGCCGCATGGCCGCCCTGGTCGGGACCGACCTCGACGTGGCGGCCCGGGTCGTCGAGGGCGTCGACGGCGCCTGGGTCGCCAACGACAACGCCCCCGGCCAGGTCGTCATCGCCGGCACGCCCGCCGGGCTCGACGCCGCGGCCGATCGGGCCCGGGACCTGGGCGTCCGCCGGGTCATGCCGCTCGACGTGGGTCATGCGTTCCACACGCCGCTGCTGGCGGACGCCGCCGAGGGCCTCCGCCCCCTCCTCGACGCCACACCGTTCCGTGAGCCCATCGCACCCATCGTGTCGAACACGGACGCCCTCGGCCACACCGACCCCGCCTGTTGGCCCGACCAGCTCGCCCGACACCTCGTGCAGCCCGTCCGCTGGCGCGAGTCGCAGCGGACCCTCGAGGCCTCCGGCGCCGCCACGTTCGTCGAGGCCGGCCCCGGCAAGGTCCTCGCCGGCCTGGCCAAGCGCACCGTCCCCGGCGTCACCGTCCTCGACCTGACCGCCCCCGCCGACCTGTCCCCCGCCGTCGGCGCCCTCGTCCCCACAGGAGCCCCCCGATGACCGCGCTCGAGAGCCACCTGCTCGACTTCGCCGTCTCCGCCGAGGAGGTGCACGTGCCCGAACGGCTCATCGCGGCGCCCGCCGCCGGCGTGTTCCACGCCGCGGCGCCGGATGTCGTGACGACCGAGGGCGAGATCGTGCACGCCGGCCAGGTCGTCGGCGCCATCGAGGTCACGGGCGGCCGGGTCGACGTGACCAGCGCCCACACCGGGTTCCTCATGGGCCTGCTCGCCCTGCCCGGCGAGCGGGTCCGCGCTGAGCAGCCGCTCGCGTGGGTACGCGTGGTCGCGTGAGTGTGCTCCCCGCCTCGACGCCCGGGCTCCTCGGCGGCGTCAGCGTCGCCGGTTGGGGCACCGCTCTCCCCGCCCGGCGGGTCACCAACGACGACCTCGCCCGCACCCTCGACACCTCCGACCAGTGGATCGTCGAGCGGTCGGGCATCCGGGAGCGCCGCTGGGCCGGTCCCGGTGAGACGACCGGGCCCCTGGCCATCGCGGCCGCCCGCCGCGCCCTGGCGCGCGCCCGCATCGCCCCCGCCGACGTCGACGTCGTGGTCGTCGCCACCTGCACGCCCGAGACCCCCATGCCCTCGACCGCGGCGCTGGTGGCATCCGAGCTGGGCGTCGGCGCCGGTGCGTTCGACGTCAACGCCGCGTGCGCCGGCTTCGTGTACACCCTGACGACCGCGTCGTCGCTGCTCCAGGCGGGCGTGGCCCACACGGCGCTCGTGATCGGGGCCGACACGATCACGAGCATCCTCGACAAGTCCGACCGGTCGACGGCGGTGCTGTTCGGCGACGGCGCCGCGGCCCTCGTGCTGACGGGTGGGCCCGCGTTGGAGCCGGGCGCACCCGGCCTGGTCGCCAGCGACCTCGTCAACGACCCCGCCGGGTTCGACCTTCTGGGCGTGCCCGCGGGCGGCGCGCTGTTGCCGGCCACCGCCGAGACCGTGGCCGCCGGCCAGCACTTCCTGCGCATGGACGGCCGCGAGGTCTTCCGGCGCGCCGTGCGGGCCGTCGAGGCCTCGATCACCCGGACGCTGGCGCGGGCCGGCGTGACCGCGGACGACGTCGCCCTGTTCGTGCCCCACCAGGCCAACGCCCGGATCGTCGAGGCCGTCCTGTCCCGCACCGGCATCCCCGCGGCCCGCACCTCCTCCACCGTCGACCGCTACGGCAACACGTCCGCGGCCTCCATCCCGCTGGCTCTGGCCGAGGCGGCCGAGGCAGCTACGGTTGCTTCCGGCGAGCTCGTGCTCCTGTGCGGGTTCGGTGCCGGTCTCACCGTGGGCACGGCCCTGTGGCGCTGGGGCACGCCGACACCATCAGGGAGGGAAGCTGCATGACACGGGTGGCGCTCGTGACCGGCGCATCGGGCGGCATCGGATCGGCCTGCGCGCGGGCGCTGGCGGCCGCGGGGGACCGCGTGGCCGTCGGCTACGGCGCGTCCGCCGGAGCCGCCGACAAGGTCGTCGAGGCCATCGCCGAGGCCGGGGGCACCGCCACCGCCGTCCACCTCGACGTGACGGACAAGGCCGCGGTCGACGCGGCCTTCGGCACCGTCGAGGAGCTGTGGGGCCCGGTCGAGATCCTGGTCAACGCCGCCGGCGCCAACCGCGACAAGCTCACCGTGCAGCTCTCCGACGACGACTGGGCCCACACCCTCGACACCGACCTGACCGGCCCGTTCCTGACCTGCCGGCGGGCATTGCGCCCGATGATCAAGGCCCGCTGGGGCCGCATCGTCAACGTGTCGTCGATCGTGGGCGCCATGGGCGGCCCCGGCCAGGCCAACTACGCCGCCGCCAAGGCCGGCCTGGTCGGCCTGACCCGGTCGATCGCCCGCGAGGTCGCCACCCGCAACGTCACGGCCAACGTGGTCGAGCCCGGGCCCGTCGCCACGGCCATGACCGACGCGCTGCCCCAGGCCCGCAAGGACCTGCTGGCCGCCGCGGTGCCCATGGGCCGCTTCGGCACCGCCGAGGAGGTGGGTGCCGTCGTGGCCTTCCTGTGCGACGACGCCGCCTCGTTCGTGACCGGGACCGTGATCCCGGTCGACGGCGGCATCGGCATGGGCCGCTGACCACGTCTCCGTCCTGATCCCCGTCCCCCACGACAAGAAGGAAGTTCATCCATGGATCGTGCAACCGCCCTCGATGCCCTGACCAAGGCCGCCGTCGACGTGCTGTCCGTGTCGGCCGACCAGGTCACGGAGCAGGCGTCGTTCGCGGACGACCTCGACGCCGACAGCCTGGACCTGGTCGAGCTCGTCATGCAACTCGAGGACACGCTCGACGTGAGCATCGACGAGGACGACCTCGGCGAGGTCCGCACCGTCGGCGACGCCGTCGACCTGATCGTGGCGGCCAGCGCCGCCAACGCGTGAGCGAGCGTACCGACCACCGAGGGCGTCCGCGGGTCGTCGTCACCGGCATGGGGGTGAAGGCCCCCACCGGGCTGACCGTCGAGGACCTGTGGGACGGGCTGCTGGCCGGGGTGTCGAAGGCTGCGCCGGTGACGTCGTTCGACGCGTCGCGCCACAGCGTCGGCTGCGCCTGCGAGGTGCCCGGGTTCGACCCGGTGCCCTACGTCGGGCCCAAGGAGCCGCGCCGCACCGACCGGGCCGCGCTGCTCGGCGTGGCCGCGGCCGCCGACGCGATCGCCCAGGCCACCGCGGATGCCCCGCTCGGGGCCGACCCGCTGCGCTGCGGCGTCGTGGCCGGCTCGGGCGTCGGCGGCATCCGCACGCTGGAGGACCAGGTCATCACGTACGCAGAGAAGGGCCCGTCGAAGGTCGGACCGTTCCTCGTGCCGATGATGATGGCCAACGCCACGGCGGCACTGGTCGGAATCCACAACGGCTTCACCGGACCCAACCTGGCGGTGGCCACCGCCTGCTCCACCGGCGCGCACGCCATCGGCGAGGGCGCCCGCTACATCCGCGACGGCATGGCCGACGTGGTCGTGGCCGGCGGCACCGAGGCCTGCGTCACCCCGGTGACGATGGCGGCGTTCGCCCGCATGGGCGCGCTCAGCAGGAACCCCGATCCGGCCAAGGCCTCCCGCCCGTTCGACGACGACCGCGACGGCTTCGTCATGGGCGAGGGAGCGGCGTTCCTGGTGCTGGAGCCGTACGAGCGGGCCGTCGCCCGCGGCGCGCGCATCCTCGGCGAGGTCGCCGGCTACGGGCTGACCTGCGACGCCCACCACATCACCGCGCCGGCCGAGGACGGCGCCGGCGCCGCCGCGGCCATGGAGATGGCCCTGGCCGACGCCGGGCTCGAGCCGGCCGCCATCGGCCACGTGAACGCCCATGGCACGTCCACCCCCCACAACGACAGCGCGGAGGCGGCCGCCATCGCCAAGGTGTTCGGCCCCGGTTCCGTGCCCGTGACCTCGGCAAAGGGTGTGACCGGCCACCTCATCGGCGCCGCCGGCGCGGTGGAGGCCGTGAGCGCGCTGCTGTCGGTCGACCGGGAGACGGTCCCGCCGACCGCCAACCACCAGCACACCGACCTGCCGGTCGACGTGGTGGCGGGTGAGCCCCGCCGGATCGGCCGGGCGCCGGCCATCTCGACATCGTTCGCCTTCGGCGGCCACAACGTGGCCCTGGTGCTGAGCCCGGCCTGATGGTCGCGGTGGCCCCCACGGGCACGCCGACGCCCCGCCTGCCCATCGGCCGGGGCCGGCCGGGCTCGGTGGAGGCCGGTGTCGGCCCGGCGCCGGGCCTGCCCTCGGCGCCGGCGCTGGCGTGGTTCCGGGGCAGCACTGCGGCCATGCCCGTGGCGGACACGGACGTGATCGCCCGCACCGTCCGGGCCGGCGTCGAGGCCGGGGTCCCGGTGGTGGGCGTGCTCCACAGCGTCGGGATGGGCACGCACGGCGGCGTGGCGGCGCTCCACGGCTGGGGCGAGGTGGCCCGGGCCCTGGCCGGCGCGTCCGGGCTGGTCCCCACCGTGCTGGTGGTGGACGGCCCGTGCCTCGGCGGGCCGGCTCTCCTGCTCGGCCTGGCCGACATCGTGGTGATGACATCCGCCGCCCACGCCTACGTCAACGCCCCCGAGACCTCGGCCCGCATCACCGGGTCCACTGTGCTCGACGCCGACCTGCTGGGCGGCTCGTGGGTCCACGGCAGCCGCACCGGCGTGGCCGACCTGGTCGCCGACGATCTCGACGCCGCGCTCGACGCGGTCGACGAGCTCCTCGCCCACCTGCCGCCCAACAACCACGAGCCCCCGCCCCAGCTGCAGACGTCCGACCCGGTCGAGCGGTCGACCCGGCTGGCGGCCGAGGCGGTGCCGGAGGACCGGCGGGCCAGCTACGACGTCCGCCACGTCATCGCCGACATGGTCGACGACGGCGCGTTCCTGGAGCTGCGGGCCCGGTTCGGCGCCAGTGTGGTGACGGGGCTCGCCAGCATCGGGGGCATGCCGGTGGGCGTGCTGGCCAACCAGCCGAGCCAGCTCGCCGGTGCCATCGACATCGAGGGCTCGCAGAAGGGCGGGCGGTTCGTCCGCTTCTGCGATGGCTTCGGCGTCCCGCTGGTCACCCTGGTCGACACCCCCGGCTTCCGGCCCGGCCGCGACCAGGAGTGGCGGGGCATGATCCGCCACGGGGCCAAGCTGGCGTTCGCCTACGCCGAGGCCACCGTCCCCCGGGTGTCTGTCGTGCTGCGCAAGGCCTACGGCGGCGCCTACATCGTCATGGATTGCAAGTCGATGGGGAACGACTGCGCGCTCGCCTGGCCCAGCGCCGAGATCGCGGTCATGGGCGCCAAGGGCGCGGTCGAGATCCTCAACCGCCGGGACCTGGCGTCGGTGTCCGAGCACGAGCGGGAGGCGGTGCGCCTCGGCCTCGAGGCGGACTACGAGTCCGTCCACCTGTCGCCCTCGGTGGCGCTGACCCGCGGCTTCGTCGACGACGTGATCGACCCGGCCGACACCCGGCTGGCGGTGGCCGGCGCCCTGGCCGCCCTCGCCGCCAAGCGGGAGCGGCTCCGGTCCCGCCGCCACGACAACATCCCCCTGTAGCGAAGGAAGGGCGCCATGCTGCTCGACGGCAAGAAGCTGCTGGTCTCCGGCGTGCTCACCAAGGACTCGATCGCGAGCGCGGTGGCCCGCCAGGCCCAGGAGCAGGGTGCGGAGCTGGTGCTGACGTCGTTCGGCCGGGGCATGCGGCTCACCGAGCGGGTGGCCCGGACGCTCCCCCAGCCCGCTGACGTGGTCGAGCTCGACGTGACCGACCCCGCCCACCACGCGGCCTTGGCGGAGGAGTTGGGGCGGCGCTGGGGCAAGGTCGACGGCGCGCTCCACGCCATCGGCTTCGCCCCCGAGGCCTGCCTCGGGCAGGAGGCGGGCGTGCTGGCGGCCGGCTGGGACGACGTCGCCACCGCGCTGCACGTGTCGGCCTACTCGCTGAAGTCGCTGGCGGAGACGCTGGTGCCGCTCATGCCCAACGGCGGGTCGGTGGTCGGCCTCGACTTCGACGCCGCCCAGGCCTGGCCCGCGTACGACTGGATGGGTGTGGCCAAGGCCGCACTGGAGGCGACCTGTCGCTACCTGGCCCGCGACCTCGGGCCCAGGCAGGTGCGGGTCAACCTGGTGGCCGCGGGTCCGCTGCGGACCCTGGCGGCCCGGTCGATCCCGGACTTCGCGGCGATGGAGGACACCTGGCACAAGCGCGCACCGCTCGGCTGGGACGTGCGCGACGCCGAGCCGGTGGCCAAGGCATGCGTGGCGTTGCTGTCGGACTGGTTCCCGGCCACCACCGGGGAGATCCTCCACGTCGACGGGGGCGCTCACGCCGTCGCCCTGTCGCGGGCCGAGGCCCGGGACGCGCTGGCGTCATCCGAGGGCGGGGCGGGCGGGTGACCGTCGGCGACGACCCCGTCCTGCTGCTCCCCCACCGGCCCCCGTTCCGCTTCGTCGACGCGGTCGACGAGCTCGTGCCGGGCGAGCGGGTCGAGGCCCGCTACCGGGTGACGGGCGAGGAGGCGTTCCTGGCCGGGCACTTCCCGGGCAACCCCGTGTTCCCGGGCGTCCTGCAGTTGGAGGCGCTGGCCCAGGCCGGCGCGATCGGCATCCTGTCGCTGGAGCGGTACGCGGGGACGCTGCCGCTCTTCGGCGGGGTCGAGGGTGTGCGCTGGCGCCGCCAGGTCACACCCGGCGACGAGATGGCGCTGGCGGTGGAGCTGGAGAAGCTGTCGGCCCGCGGCGGGTGGGGCTCGGCCACGGCCACCGTCGGGGGCAAGCCCACCTGCCAGGCACGGCTGTTCTTCGTCCTGGCCAAGCCGTAGCCGTGGACACCGCACCGCCGGTCGACCGGGCGCTCCTCGACCTCGCCGTCACCGTCGCTCGGGAGGCGGGCGCCGCCACCCTCGACTGGTTCGGCTCCCGCGACCTGGCGATCGACGCCAAGGCCGACGGCACGCCGGTGACCGCGGCGGACCGGCGGGCCGAGCGCCTGGTCCGGGAGGCGCTGGCCCGCCACGCCCCCGGCGACGGGGTGCTCGGCGAGGAGGAGGCCGAGACCCCCGGGACCACCGGCCGCCGCTGGATCGTGGACCCGATCGACGGCACCAAGGCCTTCACCCGGGGTGTCCCGCTGTTCTCGACGCTGCTGGCCATGGACGACGAGCACGGACCGGCGCTCGGCGTCATCGCCCTCCCCGCGCTCGACCAGGTCGTGTACGCCGGCCGCGGGCTCGGCTGCTGGACCGCGCCCGGAGTCCCCGCCGGAGTCAGCGCCACACCCGCGGTCGACGGCGCCTACCTGATGTCGAGCGGCTTCAGCCACTGGCCCGACGCCGACCTGCTGGCGGTCAAGCACGCCGGTGCCACGCTGCGGACCTGGGGCGACGGCTACGGCTACGCGCTCGTGGCCACCGGGCGGGCCGACGCCATGGTCGACCACGTGGTGGAGCGCTACGACGTGGCCGCCATGCCGGTGATCCTGGCCGAGGCGGGCGGGCGGTTCAGCTCGCTGGCCGGTGAGCCGGGCGCCGGACACGGCAGCGGCGTCGCCACCAACGGCGCGATCCACGAGGAGCTGCTGGGGCTGCTGGCCTCCGGTTCAGATCCAGTGGCGTGACCGCAGCCAGCGGAACAGGAGCATCGACGCCGAGCCCATGAGCAGCAACGCGGCCGGGTAGCCCCACGCCTCGTCGAGCTCGGGCATGAACTCGAAGTTCATCCCCCAGACGCCGGCCAGCATCGTGGGCACCGCGGCGATGGCGACCCAGCCGGATATGCGGCGCATGTCCTCGTTCTGCTGCACCGAGACGTGGGTGAGGTTCACCGCCAGCACCTCGGACAGCAGCTCCCGCTGGATCTCGATGCGGGCCACCTCCCGCTGGAGGTGGTCGTACACGTCCCGGAAGTAGGGCCCGAGGTCGGTGGCGCCGATGACGTGGCCGCTGACCTGGAGGCGGGCCAGCGGCTCGATGAGCGGCTCGACGTTGCGGTAGAGGTCGAGGACCTGGCGCTTGAGCTTGTAGATGCGCTCGGCCGGGTTGGTCCGCTCGGGCGAGAACACCTGCGCCTCGATCTCGACGATGTCGTGGTCGAGGCCGTCGAGCACCGGCAGGTAGTCGTCGACGACGCGATCGAGGATGGCGTGGACGACCGCGGCCGGGCCGAGCGCCATCCGGTCGGGCTCGTCCTCCAGCTGGCGGCGCACCGGCGACAGCGCGCTGGCCTGGCCGTGGCGGACGGTGATGACGAAGCCCTCGCCGGCGAACAGCTGGATCTCGGAGAACTCGATGATCTCCTCGTCGTCGTCGTAACGGGCGGTCTTGAACACCAGGAAGAGGCAATCCCCGTAGCGCTCCATCTTCGAGCGCTGGTGGGCCATGACCGCGTCCTCGACGGCGAGGGGGTGGAGGCGGAACTCGTTGGCCACGGCGTCGAACTCGGTGGTGGTGGGCTCGTGCAGCCCGATCCACACGAACGAGTCGTCGTCCTTGCGAGCGGCCTCCAGGGCGTCCTCGACGTGCAGCTCCCCCGGGCGCCGGATGCCCTTGGTGTACACGGCGCAGTCGACGATCACGCGGCCAGTGTGGCCGATCGGCGGTGGTCCGTCAGGCGCTGGGGGACGGCACCTCGGGGTCGCCGACGCCCTGGCAGGCGGCCCCGGGCTCCGGGGCCTCGGGCCCGTTGCGGTAGGTGTCGATGAACTGGCGGAGCCGCGGGTCACCGACGTCGTCGAGTGGCAGCTGGCGGGCCCAGGCCGTGACCGTGATCGGCGAGTCCATCTCGTCGAACGGCGTGGCGATGAACTTCGTCTCCTGGGCGGCCAGCTCGCGCAGGGTGTCGAGCTGGTCCTCGGGGACGTCGGACCTGTACGCGACCCAGATCGCGCCGTGCTCGAGGTCGTGGACGATCATCTCCGTCGGCGGCGGGTTCGTGCTGTAGAAGCCGCACGTGCTGGGGACCGGGAAGTGGTCGCCGCCGGCCGGCGGGAGGTGGTCGTACTCCAGCGCGGCCTCGGTGTGGTTGCGGCTGGGGATGGTGAACGCGATGACGCCCTCGATGCCCTCGGGCGCGGGCCCCTCGGGGATGCCGCCGCTCGTCGGGATGCGCTCGGCGCCGGACGGCGAGGGCGAGCTGCCGGACGCCTCACCGCCGCCGTCGCCCGCGCACGCGCCGAGGGACGCGACCAGGAGCAGGGCCGCGGCCGGCGGCAGCAGTCGTCGAGGCACGGCGGAGGACCCTACCGGCTGGGGTCGACCACCCACACGACGGCCCCGGCGCCCGCGCCCGGGGCCACCAGGTCCGCGCCCGTGAGCGTCACCGGCTCGTCTGCCCGGTAATGATCGAGGGCGAACTGGTCGAGCTCGTCCCGCCCGGCGGGCGTGAAGGCCGACCGCACGGTGTCGGACACGTCGGCCCCGAGGAACACCATCCCGCAGGCCCGGCCGACCAGCATGTTGCAGGGCTCGTCCGCCGGAATGCCGACGAGGACGTCCACCCGGTCGGCAGCCACCGCGTCGTCGGGACCGAGCGGCACCGCGCCGGGGAGGTAGCGCTCGAGCGGGCTGCTCTGGCCCCCGTTCACGTCCACCACCACGACCGTGGCGCCCTCGTCGACCGCGCCGGCCACCTGCTGCCAGTCGGGCCGCTGCAGCCCGGGGTCCCGGGCCACGGCGACGATCGCCACGACCGAGGCGGCGGTGAGCACACCGGCCGCGGCCAGGCCGACGCCCGCCGGGCGGGAGGCGCCCAGACCGATCGCCACCGCCAGCACCAGGGGGACCAGCGCGCCGATGACGTAGCGGCCCAGGAACACGTCGGTGCCGGCCAGCGACACGGCCAGCGGCACGGCGATCCCGGCGGCGGCGATGCCGGCGGCGACGGCCCCGGCCCGCCGGTCGCGGGCGTCGGTGCGGGTCGCCAAAAGGACCGCGGCGACCGCCACCACCAGCGCCGGCACGACCCAGTGGTCCCGCCACGGCGGGCTGGGGCCGACCAGCGCGCTGCGGCCCGCGTCCCGGACCCGGGCGGACAGGGCGAACGCGCTGATCCACTCGCGGTTGGGGGCGTTGGAGTGCTGCTCGATCGCGAACGGGACCAGCAGCAGGCCCACGGCCGCGGCGGGCAGTGCGGCGAGGACCACGGGCTGCCAGCGGGGCCGGTAGGCCAGCAGCAGGAGCAGCGCCTCGGCGACGACCAGGAAGGCGCCGAAGTAATGGAGGGCGACGGTGGCCGCGCCGGCCAGCGCCCACCACGCCAGCCA
>DASRJM010000055.1:0-4884 GCA_035649475.1 Acidimicrobiales bacterium | reverse complement strand
GACCCTGTGGTTCGTGCACCACGGCCTCTACGACCTGCCCCGGACCCCTGCCTTCGGGCTGGAGCTGCGGGAGGCCTGGCACGCGTACCGCCAGGTCAACGAGGCCTTCGCCGACGCCGTGGCCGAGGTGGCGCCGGCCGGCGCCGCGGTGCTGGTCCAGGACTACCACCTGGGCCTGCTCGGCGTCAGCCTGGCCGAGCGGCGGCCCGACCTGGCCGCGGTGCACTTCAGCCACACCCCGTTCGCCACCCCCACCTGGCTGCGCGTCCTCCCCGAGCACATCGCGGGCGAGGTGTTGTCGGGCCTCGCCGCCCACCGGGCCTGCGGCTTCCACACCCGGGGCTGGGCCGACGACTTCCTCGCGTGCGCCCGGGAGTTCCTCGCGCTGGCGCCCCGCACGTTCGTGTCGCCGCTGCCCACCGACGCCGACGACGTCCTGCGGGCCGCCGCCTCGCCGGCGTGCGCCGGGGCACTGGCCGAGATCGAGGACGACGTCGGCGACCGGCTGGTCGTGGCCCGGGTCGACCGCATCGAGCTGTCGAAGAACCTCCTGCGGGGGTTCCTGTCGTTCGACGACCTGCTCGACCGCCACCCCGAGTGGCGGGAGCGGGTCGTGTTCCTGGCCTCCGTGTACCCGTCCCGCACCGGGGTCCCGGCCTACGTCGAGTACCAGGCCGAGGTCGAGCGGCTGGTGGCCCGGATCAACGAACGGTGGGCGACGCCGGGGTGGACGCCGATCGTCTACGACACGCGGGACGACTACCCCCGGTCGGTGGCCGTGCTGCGCCGGGCCGACGTGCTGCTCGTGAACCCGATCCGGGACGGCCTCAACCTGGTGGCCAAGGAGGGCGCCATCGTCAACGAGCGGGACGCGGTGCTCTGCCTGTCCCGGGAGGCGGGGGTGTGGGACGAGGTGGGCGAGGCCGCGGTGCAGGTCCCGCCGTTCGACGTGGCCGCCACGGCCGACGCCCTCGACGTGGCCCTGTGCATGCCCGCCGACGAGCGCAAGGCCCGGGCCGAGCGCCTCCGCACGCTCGCCGTCGCCCGCAAGCCCGTCGACTGGCTGGCCGACCAGCTGGCAGCAGCGGACTGACCGGTCACGGCGCCAGGCCCGACAGCAGCTGCACCACGGCGGGCGGGCCGTCGAGCACGATGTCCGCGCGGGCCAGCAGCTCGGCCGGGGACTCGGCGCTCGCCACCGCCACCCGGACCGTCGCCACGCCGGCCGCGGCCATGCGGTCGAGCGCGTCGTACGCGGGCAGGTCGCCCCGGTCGTCGCCCGCGTAGGCCACGGCCGACATCCCGCCGGCCAGCGCCTCCAGGGCCGTGCCCTTGTCGGACGGCAGGGGCGGGTGCAGCTCGACCGACATCTTGGCGGCCCGCACCTCCAGGCCCGAGCGGGCGGCCTGGCCCTCGGCCCACGCCCGGACCTCGTCCGCCAGGTCGGGCCGGGTCCGGTAGTGGAGGGTGAGCGACAGGCCCTTGGGCTCGACGTTCATCCCGGCCGGCCCCCGGTCGGCGGACACCCGTGCCACGTCCGCGACGACGTCCCGCCACACCCCCGCGCCCGGGCGGTCCGTGCGGCGGCCGTCCCGTACCACCTCCAGGCCGTACAAGCCCGACAGCACCACGCCAGGGGGAAGCTGGGGCGCCAGGAAGTCGACCGGCCGGCCCGACATCACGGCCACCAGCCCCAGGTGCCCGACCAGGGCCGCGAGCACCTCGACCGCCCCGGGCGCCGGGCGGGCCTCGGCGGGGACGTCGACGATCGGCGACAGCGTGCCGTCGAAGTCGACCACCACGGCGGCCTCGGCGGGGCGCGCCCGCAGCGGCGCGAGCGGGTCCACGTCCAGGCCCGGCGCCGCTGGGTCAACCCTCGGCGAGGTCGGTGCCCAGCAGCACCAGGATGTTCGCCCCGGCGAGATCCACGGGCGGCGGGTCGGTCATCGGCTTGACCGCCTCGGACGGCAGGCCCATCTCGCCGGCCAGGCGGGCTGCCTCGGACTCGAAGCCGGCCGCCGGAAGGATCTCGGTCGTGGCCAGCTCGGTGCCCTCGGGGGCGTTGCCGGCCGGGGCGTAGAGATAGCCGGCGGCGCCGAGCCGCTCGGTCATCTGCGTGGCCGCGCCCTGCACCCCCGAGGCATTGGCGACGATGACCGTCACCTCCCCCGGCGGGCGCGGCTCGGGCGCCGCGGTGGTCTCCGAGCCCCCTGTGGTCTCGCCCGGGACCGTCGTGTCGCTGGTATCGGTGTCGGGCGTGGCGACCTCGATGCCCGATCCGCTGTCGTCGACGGCGCGGAGCAGGAAGAACCCGAGCACCGCGGCCACGGCGACCAGCACCACGCCCCGCACGGGGCTCGGGCGGGCTGGCCCGCCCGTGTGGGGCCGCTCGGTCGTCTGCATGGTGGGGGCCTCCTCAGCGTCCGTGCCCGAACCTCGGGCCGCCCTCGGCCCGCGCCCGGCGCCGCTCGCGGCGGGCCCGGCGCAACCGGCGGACCACGAGGGGGTCGTAGGCCGCGGCCGCGGGGTCGTCCAAGATCTGGTTCAGCACTTCGTAGTAGCGGGTGGGAGAGAGGTCCAGGCGCTCGCGGATGGCGTCGCCCTTGGTGGAGGGGAGCAGCCACCATCCCCGCTCGAAGTCGAGGATCGCCCTGTCGCGCTCACTGAGTGCCACTCGGACAGGCTGGCCCGGGGGCCTGCGCGATGCAAGCACCCTCCGGGGCGGCCCGGCCGCGGGGCCGGGCGGTTAGGGTCCGGGCACCGCCCGAGTAGCTCAGCCGGCCAGAGCAGGCGCCTTGTAAGCGTCAGGTCGCGGGTTCGACTCCCGCCTCGGGCTCGGGTCACCGGTGGCGGGCGATCTCGAACGTCGCGAGCGCGGCCGCGGCCGACACGTTGAGCGACCCGAGGCGGCCCCGCAACGGGATGGCGACGACCTCGTCGCAGCGCTCCTTGACCAGGCGCGACAGCCCGCGGCCCTCGGCGCCCAGCACCAGGCAGATGGGCCCCTCGGGCGCGGCGACGTCGTAGATCGTGGCGTCTGCCGCCCCGTCGAGCCCCACGACGTGGACCCCGGCATCCGCCAGGCGGGACAGCGCGGCCGGCAGCCCGCCCACCACCGCGATCGGCACGTGCTCGATCGCCCCGGCCGCCGCCTTGGTGGCCGCCGGCGTGACGTGGACAGCCCGGTGGCGGGGCAGGATGGCCCCGGTCACGCCCGCGCCCTCGGCCGAGCGGAGGATGGCCCCGAGGTTGCCGGGGTCGGTGACGCCGTCCAGCGCCACGAGGAACGGCCGGCCCCGCAGCAGGTCGTCGAGGTCCGCCTCCGGCAGCGGCGCCGCGACGGCGAGGACGCCCTGGGGCGCCTCGCACCGGGCCGCGGCGGCGAACCGGCCCTTGCTGACGGGCACGACGGGCACCCGCGCCGAAGCGGCCAGCTCGCGGATGTCGCCGAGGATGGGCGCGTCGTCACGCTCGTCGACCATCCACACCTCGCGCACCCGTCGCCGGCCGGCCAGCAGCAGCTCGCGCACGGCCTGGCGCCCCTCGACCTGGTCGCCACCGAGCCCCCGGCGCGATGCCACCCGGCCCCGCCGCCCGGGCGTGATCGGGGCCGGCGGCCGCGCTGTCACCCGCGTCGGCGGTGGCGCCGCCCGCTTCCGGCCGCTGGCGCCACCCCGACCCGAGCCGGCACCCGCGGCGCCTCGATCGCGGCCACCGACCGACCCGCCTCGCCCCGACCCGGCGCCTGATGCGCCTCGTGCCTGGCCCCCGCCCCGCGGCTGGCCCGACGCACCACGCCCCTGGCTGATCCCGCGCTGGCCCCGGCCCGTCCCGCCACCCCGCTGCTGGCCACCCCGGCCCCCACGCGGCGGGGTCACGAGCGGGCTCCGACGAGCAGAGCGACGGCGAGGCAGGCGATGCCCTCGTTGCGGCCGAGCGCACCCAGGCCCTCGGCCCGCTTGCCCTTCACCGTGACCGGGGCGCCGACCGCGGCGGTGAGGCGGGACTCCATGGCGGGGCGGTGGGGGGCGAGCCTGGGGGCCTCCGCGATCACGGTGCAGTCGACGTTGGCGGGCTGCCAGCCGGCCTCACGCACGTCGGCGACGGCGCGGCACAGGAGGTCGATGGAGTCGGCGCCCGCCCATGCGGCGTCGGTGTCGGGGAAGTGCTGGCCGATGTCCCCCAGGCCGGCCGCGCCGAGCAGCGCGTCCGTGACCGCGTGGGCCACGACGTCGGCGTCGCTGTGGCCGGCGAGGCCGGGGCCGTCGTCGAAGCGAACGCCGCCGAGCACCAGGGGCCGATCGTGGTCGGGCGAGAACGCGTGGACGTCGAAGCCCTGGCCGATGCGCACTGCGGGGGCGTCAGC
The DNA here is from genome assembly GCA_035649475.1 of Acidimicrobiales bacterium. Lineage (GTDB taxonomy): Bacteria > Actinomycetota > Acidimicrobiia > Acidimicrobiales > VFJN01 > ZC4RG19. The sequence goes on along the minus strand of DASRJM010000055.1, from coordinate 518 downwards.
GCGCACGGAGCAGCGCCTCGGCCACCGCCAGGTCGTGCGGGTTGGTGATCTTGAGGTTCTCGGCGGACCCGTCCACGACGACCACCTTGCCACCCGCGGCCTCCACGAGCGATGCGTCGTCGGTCGCCTCGCCCCCGCCGGCGTGGGCGGCCCGCAGCGCCGCGGCCCGGAAGGCCTGGGGCGTCTGCACCAGCACCAGGTCGGCCCGGTCGACGACGCCGTTGGTGCGCGACCGCACGGTGTCGGTCACCGGCACCGCCGGCACCACCGCGTCGGCGCCGGCCCGCACGTGGGCGACGACGTCGGCGAACAGGTCGGGCGGAGCGAGCGGGCGCGCCCCGTCGTGGACCAGGATCACCTCGGCGTCGGCCGGCACCGCCGCCAGCCCGGCGCGCACCGAGCCCGAGCGCGTGGCGTCGCCCGGAACGACCTGGTCGGCGAGCGGCTCGTCGTCGTCGAGGCCGCGCACGACGAGCCGACCACGCGCGTCGAGCTCGATCTGGCGGGCGGGTTCCTCG
>DASRJM010000054.1:0-16182 GCA_035649475.1 Acidimicrobiales bacterium | reverse complement strand
TCCTCGAGCGGGAAGGCGGTGCTGGCCTCGGACTCCAGCACGTCGCGGTGGCGGCGGTAGAGGGCGAGGTTGCGCTCGGCCAGGTGGTCGAACCCCTGGCGGACCGACGAGCCCGGGCTGATCGTCCGCATGGGGTCGAGGCCGACGGTGGCCGACACCCAGCCCGGCTGGCTGGTGCCCCGGGCCATCACCTCGCCGGTCGGGCCGACGATCAGCGAGTTGCCGAAGTAGACGTGGCCGCCGGCGTCGACGCCGACGGCATTGGGGGCGACGACGTAGACGTGGTTGTCGTAGGCCCGGGCCCGGGTGGTGAGCTCCCAGATGTCGGCGGCCCGCAGGAAGGCGGACGGCCGGACCACGACCTCGGCGCCCAGGCCGGCCTCGATCCGGACCAGCTCGGGGAAGTCGCCGTCGAAGCAGATCACGCTCCCGATGCGGCCGAGGTCGGTGCCCACCACCAGCACGTCGTCGCCCGGCGTGACCCACGCCTGCTCGGCGGGGAACAGGTGGGTCTTGCGGTAGACGCCGGCGATGTCGCCGGCGGGTCCGACGAGGGCGGCGGCGTTGTACACGGTGCCGCGGTCGGGTCCGGCCTCGTAGGTCGGCCACACGAGGTGGATGCCCAACTCGGCCGCCGTCCGCTGGGCGCTCTCGGTGAGCGCCCCGGGGATGGGGGCGACGAGGTCCCACAGCTCGGCGGGGCCGAGCGCGGGCGCGAACCCGGTGGTCACGGTCTCGGGCGCCACGACGAGGCTCGCCCCGGTGGCATCCACGCACCGGCGGGCGAGGTCGAGCGCAACGTCGACGTTCGCCCGGATGCTCTCGGCCGTCACCGGCCCGGCCACGGGCCCGACCTGCAACGCGGCGGCGACGAACGGCGTCACGGGGCCGCCCCCACCCCCCTCTGGCGTTCGTTCGTGTCGAAAACCGCCACGAACGAACGCCAAACGCCGGGGACCCTCACCGGGGGCTCCTGCGCCACCGGCGAACGACGGTGACCACCACCACGACAGCACCGGCTCCGGCGCCCGCCCGGGCGGCGAGCCGCCGGCGAGACCGGCCGGCGGCGGCTCGGCTGGTGTCGATGGCTGGGCCGGCGCCGGCGGAGTCGCCGCCCGTGCCGCCGTGCGTGACGGGTGGGTTGGTGGTCGCGGTCGCCGGGTCGGCCAGGTTGGCGAGGAGGTCCTCCGCCAGGCGGCGGGCCGCAGCGGCGAGGACGGCGCCGCCGACCGTGGACAGGGGTCCGTCGACCGCGCCCTCGACCGTCAGCTGGCGGCGGTCCGGCGAGGCGCGGACCTCCAGGTCGAGCCGGCCGGGGGTGCCGGCGCCCGAGATGCGGATCGTGTCGGCGTCCACCGGGGTCACCGTGCCCGACCACAGGCCGGCCACCGACGCCACCGCCACCTCCGCCACGACCGACAGGGTGCCGTCGCCGTCCGCGGTGACCGCGCGGCCGCCCGGGAGCGCGGCCGCGACGGCGCCGGGCTCCGACAGGCGGGACCACACCTCCGCCGGCACCGTGACCGGGAACGTCGTCCTCACCCGACCTCCACCTCCCGCATCCTCGACCACAGCTCGGGTGGCGAGATCGGCATGGCGTCCATGCGCACGCCCACCGCGTCCTCGATCGCCGAGGCCAGGCACGCCGAGACCGGGATCACCCCCGCCTCGCCCGCGCCCTTGATCCCCAGGGGGTTGAGCGGGGACGGGGTCTCCTGGTGGTCGATCTCCGGGACCGGTAGCTCGCTCAGGTACGGCATCAGGAAGTCCATGAAGCTGGCGTTGACCAGGTTCCCGGCCTCGTCGTACGCCAGCCGCTCCAGCAGCGCGCCCGCCACGCCCTGGGCGACGCCGCCGTGGATCTGGCCCTCCACCAGCATCGGGTTGATCAGCGGCCCGCAGTCGTGCACGACCGCATAGCGCAGGATCTCCACCGTGCCCGTCTCCGGGTCGACCGCGACGACCGCGGCGTGCATGCCGGCGGCGAACGTCGAACGGACGGGCGAGTAGTAGTCCCGGGCCTCCAGGCCGGGCTCGTCGTCGTCCGGGACCGGGGCCACGTCCGGGTCGGCCGGCGAAGCGAACTGGGTCGCCGCCTGCGCCTCCTTGGAGAACGAGTACCGCAGTGGGTTCGACAGCACGGCCACCTGTGACAGCGGGATCCCCCGGCTCGGCGTCCCCCGCACGTGCACCACGCCGGACTCGATGGCCAGGTCCTCGGGCGCGGCCTCCAGGGCGTCGGCCGCGATCCGCACGGCCTTGGCCCGCACCGCCCGGGCGGCCAGCGCCACCGCGTTGCCGCTCATGACCGCGGCCCGGCTGGCGTAGGTCCCCACCGCGTACGGGAACCGCCGGGTGTCGCCGGTGGTGACGTACACGTCCGCGACGTCCACGCCCAGCTCGTCGGCGACGATCTGGGCGAACACGGTCTCGTGACCCTGCCCCTGCGACGTGAGCCCCGTGGCCACCATCACCCGGCCGTTGGTCTCGACGTGGACGTGGGCGCCCTCGTAGGGACCGACGCCGGTGCCCTCGACGTAGCACGCCAGCCCGATCCCCAGCCGGCGGCCATCCGCCGACGGCGAGGCACGTTCGGCCTCGAATCCCTCCCAGCCCACCAGCGCGCGGACCTTGTCCAGCAGCCCCGGGTAGTCGCCCGAGTCGTAGATCAGCGGCCGCCCGTCCTGGAACGTCATCGAGAAGTCGTAGGGGAACTCGTCGGGCCGGATCAGGTTCCGCGCCCGCACCTCGTCGCGCCGGATGCCGAGCGCCTCGGCGACCCGGTCCATCGTCCGCTCCATGACGAAGCAGCCCTGCGGCCGCCCCGCGCCCCGGTAGGGCGTGACCGTCACCGTGTTGGTGTAGAGCGACGTGAACGTGACGCGGTAGTTGCGGTGGCGGTACGGGCCGGGCAGCTGGGTGGCGGTGATGATCGGCAGCACGATCCCGTAGGGCGCGTACGCCCCCGTGTCGTGCCAGAAGTCGACCTCCAGGCCGAGGATCGTCCCGTCGTCGTCGAAGCCGACCCGCACGTGGTGCTGCTGGCCCCGCTCGTGGGTCGCCGACACGAAGTGCTCGTAGCGGTCCTCGACCCACTTCACCTCCCGGTCGAGCAGCCGGGCCGCCCACGGGATCAGCACCTCCTCGGGGTACGGGTGCACGACCTTGGTGCCGAACCCGCCGCCCACGTCGGGCGTGAGGACGTCGACGGCCACGTCCGGCAGCTCCAGGATGTTGGCCACCGCCGCCCGCACGCCGGTCGAGGTCTGGGTCGACGTGCGGATGCGCAGCCGGCCGTCCTCCGGGTCCCAGCGGGCGTGCACGCCCCGGCCCTCCAGCGGCGACGAGAGCGACCGCTCGATGGCGAAGTCCAGCTCCAGCACCCGCGGCGCGGCCGCGACGGCGGCGGCCGCGTCACCCAGCTCCTGGGTCGTCACCGCAGCCACGTTGCCGGGCACGTCCTCGTGGACCAGGTCGTTGCCCGCCCGGGCCGCGTCGAGGCCGACGACCGCGGGCAGCGGCTCGTAGTCGACGACGATGCGCTCGGCCGCGTCCTCGGCCACGTAGCGGTCGACCGCCACCACCATGGCCACGGCCTCGCCGACGTGGTTCACCTCGCCCCGGGCCAGGGCGTACTGGGTGCGAGGGTGGGTGAGGTCCGGGTGCGGGATCAGCAGCGGCAGCGGGTCGGCCAGCCGGCCGGGCAGGTCGTCCCACGTGTACACGCCGACCAGGCCGTCGACGTCCAGGGCGTCCGACACGTCGATCCCCGTGATCCGGGCGTGGGCGTGGGGGCTGCGCACGAAGGCGGCGGCCAGCGCGTCGTGGCCGGCGTCGTCGAGGAACCGCCCGGCGCCCCGCACCAGGCGCTCGTCCTCGCGGCGCTCGACCCGCTCGCCGAACCACTGGGTGGTCACGGCTCTCCCGCCAGCTCGGCCGCCCGGCGCACCGATCGGACGATGTTGACGTAGCCGGTGCAGCGGCACAGGTTCCCGCCCAGCGCCTCCCGGATGTCGTCGTCGCCCGGGTCCGGGTCCCGGGCCAGCAGGTCGGTGGTCAGCAGCAGGAACCCGGGCGTGCAGAACCCGCATTGCAGCCCGTGGCGCTCCCGGAACGCCTGCTGCACCGGGCCGAGCTCGCCGTCCGGGCCGGCCAGGCCCTCGACGGTCGTGACCTCGGCGCCGCCGACCATGACCGCGAAGGTCAGGCACGACCGCACGGGCTGCCCGTCGAGCAGCACCGTGCACGCCCCGCACACCCCGTGCTCGCAACCGACGTGGGTCCCGGTCAGCCGCAGGTCGTGGCGGAGCACGTCGGACAGCAGCCGCCGGGCGGGGACCCGGACCGACCGGACCGACCCGTTCACGGTGACGACCACCTCGTGGGTCTCCTCGGAGCTCACGCCGGCACCTCCGCGCTCTCCCGGGCCCGGACCGCCGCGAGGGCGACGCCCCGGCCAGCCAGGGTCGCGGCCAGGTGGCGCCGGTAGGCGGCGGTGGCGTGGATGTCATCGGTCGGGTCGAGGGCGGCCGCCACCAGGTCGTACACCGCCTCGGGACCGGCGCCGTCGCCCAGCGCGGGCGTCAGGTCGAGGACGGCCGGCGTCGGCGCGCACGACAGAAACGCGGCCCGGCCGCCGACCGGTGCGCCGGACCCGTCGACGGTCACGGTGAGGATTACGCCTGCCAGGGCGTAGTCGCCGTGGCGCCGGGCCAGCTCCTCGACGGCCCAGCCGGTCCGGGCCGGCAGGACCGGGAACCGGGCCGCCACGGCCAGCTCGTCGACGGCCAGGCTGGTGTCGAGCGGCCCCAGGAACAGCTCGGCCGCCGGGACCCGCCGGGTCGCCAGCCGGCCGTCCCGCCACGCCACGGCGTCGACCGACCCGCCGAGCACGGCCAGCACCGCCGGCAGCTCGGCGGCGGGGTCGCCGTGGGCCAGCGAGCCGACGACGGTCCCCCGGTTGCGGATGACGGCGTGGGCGATCCAGCCGGCCGCGTCGGCCACCAGCGGGTGGACGGCGCCGATGTCGGGGTCGGACAGCAGCCGGGCCTGGCGGACGGTGGCGCCCACCACCATCTCGCCGTCGTCCATGGACACGTCGTCGAGGCCGAGGTGGTTGACGTCGACCAGGTGCTCGGGGGCCGCGAGGCGGAAGTTCATGAGGGGCACCAGGCTCTGGCCCCCCGCCAGGACCTTGGCGCCGTCGCCCAGCGCGGCCAGCATCTGGGCGGCGGTGTCCACGTCGGCCGGTCGGTGGTAGGCGAACGGCGGCGGCTTCACGGCGCCTCCGCCTCCCTGGCCAGGGCGTCCACCGCGGCGGTGAAGCAGGCGAGCGGCGGTCGCACCAGCCCGGCGCCCACCTGCCCGGTTCCCGCCACCCGGCCGGCCATACCGGTGTTGATGATCGGGGCGACGCCGGTGCGGACCACCGACAGCGCGTCGATGCCGAACGGTACGCCCCGGAATCCGAGCGCCGGCAGGGTCCACATCGGGTGTTCGGACACGGTCAGCTGGTACATGAGCTCGGTCCAGGTGCGGGCATCGTCGACCTCGCCGCCCACCAGCTGGACGATGGCCGGGGCGCCGGCCATGGCGAACCCGCCCAGGCCGATGGTCTCGGTGATGGCGGAGTCGCCGATGTCGGGGTTGGCGTCGCTCGGCCCGTAGCCGCCCAGGTAGAGGCCGTCGGGCACCTCGGCGGGGGCGGTGAACCAGCGGTCGCCGGTCCCCGACACCCGGATGCCGAACTCGGTGCCGTTGCGGGCCATCGTGACGACGACGCTGGACCCTGGGACGCCCGCGCCGGCGTCGGCCACCAGCTTGCCGGCTGCCATCACGACGTTGAGGAGGAAGTGGTCGTTGGAGTCGACGAAGGCCAGCACCTCGGCCACGTCCTCGGCCCGGCGCTGGCCCGACTCGATGGTCCGCACCATGTCGGGCGCCAGCGCCCGGACCAGCAGCGACGTGCCCGCCCGGTTGCGGTTGTGGCCCTCGTCGCCCATGGCCACCATCGAGGCGATGAGGGACGCCACGTCGACCGGGCCGTGGCGGCGGAGGGCGGCGGCCAGGCACGGCCCCAGGACCAACTCCATCCACAGCAGCCGCTCGGTGATCTCCTTGCCGAAGGCGCCGTAGCGCAGGACCTTGCCCAGGCCCTCGTTGAGCGTGCTGTAGCTGGTGCGGCCGGCGCCGTCGTCGAGGACCCACATCGGCATGGACGGACTGACCACGCCGGCCATCGGCCCGGCCGCCCCGTGGTGGTGGCAGGGCGACAGCTCGATCCCGCCCGCGGCGGCCAGCTTCTCGGCGTCGCCCTGCGTCTCGGCCCAGCCCTCGTACAGGCAGGCGCCGACGATGGCGCCCCGCAGCGGCCCCGAGGCCTCGTGCCAGCCGATGGGCGGGCCGGCGTGGAGGAGCTGGCGGCGGGCGATGCCGACGAGCTCGCTGGCCTGGCGCACGTCGACCAGGCGGGGCCGGACCGCCGCCATCCGCTCGACCGCGGCGCGGTTGGCGTCGGCCAGCCGGGGGTCGGCGGCCACCGCCGCGACGGTCGCGGCGGCGCCGGCGGGCGGCGGCTTCCAGTCCACGGCCACGGTGGGGACCCCCTGGGCGGCCAGCGCCTCGTCGAAGATCGGGGCGCCGACGGTCACGACGGCGCCCGGCGGCGTCAGCAGGTCGGCCAGGTCGCTCCGCTCGCTCACGGCGCGCTCCCGGCCAGGAGCCGGGCGGCGTGGCCCGCGGCCCGGGCGTTGCTGCGGTACACCGACGCGCCGGCCTCGGCGAGCGCGGTGGCCTGGCGGTCGAGGCCCTGGGGGTCGCCAGCGGTGCCGACCAGGGCGACGACCGCGGCCGCACCGGCCGCGGTGGCGGCGTCGACGGCCGGGGCCACGACGGCGGCGGGGTCGGCGTGGGAGCCGTGCCCCAGGACGACGTCCAGCAGGACGACACCGGTCCGCCCCGCGTCCGCGGCGGCCCGCGCGCGCTCGGCCACGGCGGCCGGGTCGATCATCGGGTGGGGGCGGCCGGCGGTGAGCTCGTCGTCGCCCAGGTCGAGCAGGACGTGGGCGCCGGTCGGGGGTGAGTCCGGCGGGGTGCGGCGCTCGGGGTCGTGGTGGACGTTGGAGCACACCGGGCCGAGGCGCTCCTCGACCAGGGCCAGGGCCTCGACGCAGTTGGTGCCGCCGCTGAACAGCCCGAGCAGCGGGCCGTGGACGCCGGCCGGGGGCGGCGGCACCGGCCACGCGGCGGGCTCGGCGAACGAGGTGCCGAGCGCAGCGGCGACCTCGGCGGCCGCGTCGGTGACCGTCGGCCGACCGGGGCCGACCAGGGCCATGACGACGGGCGTGGCGCAGGCGGCGGCCGCCTCGGCCACGGCGGCCGCGACCTCGGGGGCCGGCGGCTTGGACACCAGGGCGATGACCCCGACGTCGGGATCAGCGTCGAGGGCGGCCAGCGCGGCCAGGGCCGAGCGCCCGCCCACCGCGGCGGACAGGTCCCGGCCGCCGACGCCGATCACGTGGCGGACGCCGATGCCGGCCCCGTCGAGCAGCCCGCACAGCTGCTGGGCGCCGGTCCCGGACGCCGCGACGATCCCGACCGGCCCGGGGACGACCACGTTGGCGAAGCCGAGGCCCACGCCGGCGAGGATCACGGTCCCGCAGTCCGGCCCCATGACCAGCCGGCCGCGGGCGGCGGCCTCCTGCTTGAGGGCGACCTCGGCGTCGAGGTCGACCCCGTCGCTGAACACCATCACGTGGCGCCCGGACCGCAGCGCGGCGGCCGCCTCGACGTAGGCGTGAGGCCCCGGGACCGACACGAGCACGACGCTGGCGTCCGGCGCCGCGGACGCGGCCGCCTCGACGGTGTGGGGCGGGACCCGGGCGCCGGTGGCCGCGGTGCGGGGGCGCGCGGCGAGCGCTGCCTCGACCGCGGCCACCGCCGCCTCGGCGGCGGCGCCGGTGGCCGCCCGGACGGCGATGACCATGTCGTCGGGACCGGCTTCCGGCTCGGGGAACCCGGCGCCGGCGAGCAGGCCCCGGTTGAGCGGCGTGGCCATGGCGGCGATGACGGCCTCGACGTCGGGCGCCTCGGCGGCGGCCGCCCCGGCCCGCATGAGCGTGACCGAGTCGTGGTACCGCCGCCGCTCGACCCGGACGACGTCGGTCATTGGCGCACCCTTCGGGCTGCGCGCAATGACCGATCGGCCCTCCGGGCCGAGCACCCGACTGTGCCCATGGTTCGCTCGCTGCGCTCGCTCACGGCCGCCAGCCCCTGTGCCAGCCCGGCCGCCAGATACCACCCGCTGGTGTGCCCGAGCGCCAGCAGCCGGCGGGCCGCGGGCACGACAGCAGCCGGGTCGGCGGCGGCCCGCAGAACGGCGGCGGCCTCGGGCACGACGGCACCCTGGTCGGCGGCGGCCAGCAGCGCGGCCGACAGCCGCGTCGTGCGGCCGGGCGCCAGCCGGCGGACGGCGTCACCGAGCGCCTCCGCCTCGGCCGAGCCCCGGGCCCGCAGCGCCGCCAGCCGGCCCGCGACGAGATCGTCGCCCGACGGCGTGAGCCCGACGCCCCGGCCGAGCAGCACCCCGGGGTCGGTGGCATCCGCAGGAACAGCGGGGTCGGGCGCGGGGATCTCCGCCACCACGGCCACCAGGCGCGCCAGCGCCTGCGGGTCGACGGCCCGGACCCGCACCCGGGGATCGAACCACCGGCGCACGACGAGCGCGGGCCGACCGTCGACCCAGACAGCACCCCCGCCCACCGCAAGGCGGTCGCCGACGGGCGGCCGCACGCCGTCGGCCAGCGCCACCGCGCAGGGGAGCAGCACGCCACCGGCGGCGACCACGGCCAGCAGGTCGCCGGCGACGTCGAGGTACGTCGCCGCCGGGCCGGCTGCGACCACCTCGGCCGGGCACAGCGGGCCGGTCAGAGCCTCGTGTACCAGCGTGCTGGCGACCGCCGACCCGGGCCGCCGTCCCTCACCGCAGCCAGCGGCCAGGGACGACAACCCCGGGGTCGCAGTGGTCGTGGTCGCCGTCCGTGCCAAGAACGGCATGCTACGAGGTCGGCGAGGGCCCCACGTCCACGATGGCCGCCACCGGCCCGCCGCCCGACGGGCCCTGGTGCAGGGCCGCCACCGACACGAACACCGCGGGGTCGCCCACGGCCGCGGCGACCACGCCACCGACCGCGCCCTTGATGTGGCGGTGGTGGTGCACGTCCGAGTCGTCCAGGGCGACCTGGCGGCGCCCCCGCAGCCGGGCCGTCGGGTCGGCCTCGCACTTGAGGAACACGTTGACCAGGCGATCGCCCAGGTCGGACGCCACCGGACGGTCGGGCAGGTCGAGGCCCGCCGAGCGGATCGCCGAGTACACGCCCTCGGCGTCGATGGCGTCCCGCATCACCGAGTGCCCGATCCGGAACCGGCCGCCGGCACCGGGGACGTTGCCGACCACCACGATCTGGGCCCGGTCCAGCTCCACGCCCGACGAGCACGACGCCACGCTCGAGTACAGCGACAGGTCCCGCGCGATCTGGGAGGCCTCGGGCGTCTCGATCTCGCCCAGGGCCACCGCGATGCCCAGCGCCGTGGTGCCGTTCGACAGGTTCATCGACTCCAGCGGCTCGTCAGTGACCGTGTCGCGGCCCCGGGCCCGGGCCTCCTCGATCGTGGCCATCGTGAGCAGCGGCGTCTTGGTCTGCACGTAGTGGACCTCGGCCGGGTCGACGATGCCCGCGTCGGCCATGGCCCACCGGACGCCATCGGCCACCGTGGCCACCATCTCGGGCCGGCCGATGTGCTCGGGCAGGATCATGTCGCTCATCGCCACCCCCACGGCCAGGCGCGGCTCGGTGCCACCGCCGGCGTCGCCCGCCACCCGGGCGAACACCGTGGCATGGGGGGTCAGGACGCCGTCGGTCCCGCCCGACCACACCATCGGGATCTGCGCCACCTCGTCGCCCCCGCGGGTGCCGTGCTCCAGCAGCACCGAGCGGAAGGCCTGGTCGGCCAGGATGCGGGTGAAGTCGTTCACGCCGCCGTTGCCCTCGGTCTTGCCGACCACGGCCACGACGCCGTCGGCGGGCACCCACCCGGTGCGGATCAGCTCTGCGAGGCCGGAGGCGTCCGACACGCTTTCCAGCACGACCTTGTGCACGGCATAGGGCATCGGCCCACCGTACGTGTCAGCCCGCGACGGGGGCGGCCACCACCGCCTGGAGGCCGGCGAGCACCGGCAGCCACGCCTCCTCGGCCTCGCGGCCGCCGTCGCCCGCCTCGACCGGCTCGTCGACGTCGAGGTGGACGATCGAGCCGCCCTCGACGGCCCGGATCTCCCAGGTCAGGTACGTGGCGGGACCGTGGCCCCCGTCCACGGCGAGGGCCAGGCGCCGAGGCGGTGTGACGTCCAGCACCTCGCCGCGGGCGGCGACCACGTCGCCCCTGGCGAGCTCCAGCCGGCCCCCGGGACGCCAGTCGGCGTCCAGGGCCACGCCCCGCAGCCAGCGGGCCGTCTGCCGGCCGTCGGTGAGGGCGGCCCACACCCGCTCGGGCGGGGAGGCGACGAAGCTGCAGAAGCGGTGGGTGGAGAGCATGGGAGCATCCGACCAGGGAGCGCTTGACGCCCGCTTGCGCGGTGCTTGCGGGCCTACGCTCCTCCCGTGGCATACGACGAGGACCTGGCCGATCGCATCCGTGAGCTGGTCGGCGGCCAGGCGGGCCTCAGCGAACAGCGGATGTTCGGCGGCCTCGCGTTCCTGATCGGCGGGAACATGGCCGTGGCCGCCAGCGGCCAGGGCGGCCTGCTGGTCCGGGTCGACCCCGACGAGGGGGACGAGCTGCTGGCCCGCACGCCGGCCGAGCCGATGGAGATGCGCGGCCGGCCCATGCGGGGCTGGCTGCGGGTGGGCGCCGGCGACGTCCGGACGAAGCGCCAGCTCACACCGTGGGTCGAGCGGGGCACCGCCTACGCCCGCTCGCTGCCCGCCAAGTCACCGAAGAAGCGCTAGTCGGGTGGCTCGTCGCGCTCGCCGGTGACGGGCGCCGTGCTGCGAGCCACCCCACTAGTCGGGGCAGACCGTCCTGTTCTTGAGCTGCTCGAACGCCAGGTCGCCTGGCGGCAGCGTGTAGGTGATGCCCACGGCCGGATCGCGGGCCACCGTCATCTCGCCGCTGTCGCCCATGATCCACACACAGCGGCCGTCGAGCAGCTCGGCCACCTCGCTGTCCGGCGCCTCGGCCGACGCCACGGCACCCCGGATCGACGGCCCCAGCCGGGTCAGCATCGGCCGCTCGATGTCGTGGGCGTCAGTGGTCTCGGCCAGCGTGAGGCCCGCGAGCCGCAGGTCGAGCTCGGCCGCGACCGACGACACGAGCAGCGCCACCGCGGCCACGAACACCAGGTTCGTGCGCCCCTCGTAGCCAGGGAACCGCCCGGCCAGCAGCCGCACCAGCACCGAGGCCGCCACCGTGCCGGCCGCCCAGAACGCCACCAGCCGCCACCCGCCCGACAGCAGCACCGCCACGATCGCCAGCAGCCCGACGCTGGACCAGGGCGACACCAGCCAGCTCAGCCGGGCGGCCAGGCCGGCCGCGCCGGGCCGGTCCTGCACGTTGACGGCCACGAAGGCGGTGGCCGCCGCCCCGATGACGATGACGCCGGCCGCGGCGATCCGGTCCGCGGTCTGCACGCCGACGGCCGCCGCGCTGGTGCCGAGCCGCCGCCAGTAGGAGTCGGTGACCAGGACCCCGATCACGTAGGCCACGCCGCTGGCGATGGTGACGATGGTGGAGAGCTGGGCGCCGATGCTGCCGAAGTAGCCGAAGCTCTCACGGGTGGCGGCCGTACGCTCGGTTCGCTCGCTCACGCGGGGAGGGTACCGCCCGCGTGTGACACCGCCGGCGGGCCCTCCGGCCCGTCCCCGCGGACCCGGGCCCGCAGCTCGTCGAGGTGCCCGGGCCGCTCCTTGAGAGCCGTGCGGGTGGCGCCCGACAGCGCCCACGGCTGCAGGCGCAGCGCCGCGCTGGCGGTGGTCTCGGCGCCGAGGACCCGCTCGGCCGCCGCCACCGCCCGGTCGACGCCCACGTGCAGCGACGTGGCCGACAGCAGCTCGGCCACGTCGGTCGCCAGCAGCACGTCGCTGGCCGCGAGCTCGCTGAAGCCGAAGTCGATCATCCACACGGCGCCGTCCGCGGCCAGGAACACGTTGGCCAGGCGCAGATCCCGGTGGGCGACCCGCCGATGGCGCATGATCCGGACCTGGCCCCAGATGGCGTCGAGCACCGCGTCGCCGACGTCGGACGCCTCCACCCGGTCGAGCGACCGGCCGTCGATCGCCTCGTAGACCAGCACGAACGACGCCGGCTCGGCGGTGGCGAGCACCACGAACCGCGGCGTGCGCACGCCGACATCGCGGGCTGCCAGCGCCACCAGCGCCTCGTGCTCGACCGCCCGGCGCAGGGTCCGGAACCCCTTCTCGTCGCCGAGGTCCCGGGGCACCAGCCGCCGGTAGATCCGGAACAGGACGTCGGCGCTGCGCTCGTCCCGGCCCAGCGACTTCACGAACAGGCGCCCGCCGTCCTCGGTCTCGCCGAACCACGGCGTCGACCCCCGGGCGTCCAGGCTGGCCTGGTCGAGCCGCCGCAGTGGCACGCCGACGTCGGCCAGGCCACCCGCGATCGCGGCGCCCCTCGCCCGGCGGGGCGGGGCGCCGAGGAGCACGACCGCCAGGGCGCCCGCCAGCCACCCGATCAGCACCGCCCGCACCGATGCCAGGTCGAGCGGGGTGACCAGCACCCGGCCGAACATCACGCCCAGCACCACGGCCCACGCCGCCCGGCGCCAGGCCCGGCCGACCCAGGGCCCCACCGCGGTGGCGATGCCGGCGCCCACCGCCACGGTGATCTGGGTGGCCTGCGGATTCTCCACGAACCAGTCGAGGGCGTCGATCGGACGGCTGACGGGTGGCGACGTCGGCTCGTCGATCAGCCCGAGCACGATCGCCAGGATCCAGGCCAGGCCGCCGCCTACGGCGGCCGCGGTCAGCGCCCGCCAGCGGCTGTGCATGAGCGCCAGCACCCCGCCGCCCACGAACGCGGTCAGGCCCAGAAGCCACGTCGACGCGAGCACCAGCGTCACGAACCACGACGGGAGCGAGTCCAGCCCGCGCAGCAGGTCGCGGGTCGTGTCCACGGCCTCGTCCCCGGCCAGCCACTGGAGCAGCAGCACCGCCAGCAGGGACGCGGCCGCCACGGCCAAGCGCAGGATGTCCGCCGGCGAGCGTTCGGCCACGACCGGCGGGCTCTCGTGTATCTCGACCACGGCCCACCCTGCTCCGGTCTTGTGGAGACGGTCATCACACCCGGGGGGTGAGACGCCGCGGCGTCAAGATCGCGTACGGAGCGCGTCAAGATCACGTTATGACGGATGCCGGCTGCGCCGCGTAGCGATAGACCCGGACTGTGCGACGCGACGACATCTTCGATGCCAACCACCTCATCAACGGCATCGTGGTCACGGCTCTGGTCGGCCTGGCCCTGGTGCCGGTCCCGACCGTGCTCGCCGTGGCTGTCCTGGTCGCCCTCGCCTTCGCCTGCGGCCGGCTCGGCGGCCGGGATGCGGGCTTCGGGTCCGTCGCGGTGGGGACGTTCATGTTCGGCTACGCGATCACCAAGCCCCACTTCGTGTGGGAGATCCAGAACGACCACGACGTGGTGCTGCTGCTCGTGCTGTTCGTGGGGTCTCTGGTGGCCGCCGAGGCCGGGGCCCGGCGCCTGCTGCGACTCCACCGGTGACGCCCTCGCCGATCGGAGGCCGCCGATCGGAGATCTAGGCGGGCGCCCACCGGCCTGAGACACTGCCCGCGGCCGGCGCCGCCGGGACCGCCCGGCCGGCGCTCCGGTCCGGGGGGTCACCATGCTCACGCGCCTCGCCCGCGGCTGCTACCGGCACCGGCGCCTCGTCCTCGCCGGCTGGGCCGGCCTGCTCGCCGCGTTGCTGGGCCTGACCTCGGCGTTCGGCGGCGAGTTCGTCGACGACGTCACGCTGCCCGGGTCCGAGAGCCAGGAGGCGCTCGACCTGCTCGAGGCCCACGACTTCCCGACCCACGCGGGCGAGTCGGGGCAGCTGGTGTTCACGGCCCCCGACATCGACGACCCCGGGGTCCACGTCGGCGTGCGGCGGCTGCTGGGCGACCTCGGCGACGCGCTGGCGCCGGTCGAGGTCGTGAGCCCCTACGCGGCGGCCGGGTCGCGGTTCGTCAACCACGAGCGGACGATCGCCTTCGCCCCGCTGCACATGGGCGACCGCCCGGAAGCCGCGTACGACGAGGCCGCCGCCCGGGCGCGGGGCCTGGTGGCCGCGGCCGACGTCCCCGGTGCCCGCGTCGAGCTGGGCGGCGCCGTGTTCGCAGAGCCACCCGACTTCTCGTCCGAGACCGCCGGCTTCGCGGCCGCCATGGTCGTGCTCCTGGTGGCGTTCGGGTCGGTGCTGGCGATGGGCCTGCCGCTTCTGACCGCGGCCTGCGGGATCCTCGCCGCCGTGTCGCTCGTGAGCCTGGTGGTCCGGGTGATGGGCATGCCCAGTTACGCGGTCGAGGCCGTGGCGATGATCGGGATCGGGGTCGGCATCGACTACGCCCTGCTCGTCGTCACCCGCTACCGGGAGGGCCTGGGGGACGGGCTCGACCCCGAGGCCGCCACCGTGCGGTCGGTCGAGACGGCCGGCCGGGCGGTGCTGCTGGCCGGGACGGTGGTGATGGTCGCGGTGCTCGGGATGGTCACGGTGGGGCTGGCCGTGGTCCGTGGCCTCGCCATCGGGATCTCGCTCGGCGTCCTCACGACGATGCTGGCAGCGGTCACGCTGCTGCCGGCGCTGCTCGGGTTCGTGGGCCGCACGATCGACGGGCTCGGGGTGCCGGGCCGTCGCCGGGACCGGGAGGCGGCCCGCCGGGAGGCGTGGCGGGGCTGGAGCCGCCGTGTCCAGGGCCGCCCGTGGCCGGCGCTGGCCCTCGGCGCCGGCCTGCTGGTGGTCTTGGCGCTGCCGGCGGCCGCGCTGCGCCTCGGGTTCGGCGACGCCGGCAACCGGCCGACCGCGGACACCACCCGGCGGGCGTACGACCTGGTGGCCGAGGGCTTCGGCCCCGGCGCCAACGGGCCGCTGCTGATCGTGGCCGAGCTGCCGGGCGGGCCCATGGACTTCACCGTGCTCATGGGCCTGTGGGACCGGCTGACCGCCACGGAGGGCCTGGGCGCGGCCACGCCGCCGCTGCTCAACGACGTCGGCGACGCCGCCATCATGCGGGTGTTCCCCGGCGAGTCGCCCCAGGACGAGAGCACCGAGGCCCTGGTCCGACGGCTCCGGTCCGAGCTCATCCCCGAGTCGCTGGCCGGCACCACCGTCACGGCCCGGGTGACCGGCTCCACGGCCGCCGCGGTCGACTTCGGCGAGCTGACGGCCGCCCGGCTCCCGTGGTTCACCGGCGCCGTGCTCGTGCTGTCGTTCGTGCTGCTCACCGCCGTGTTCCGCAGCGTGCTCGTCCCGCTCAAGGCCGTGGTGCTCAACCTGCTGGCGGTCGGGGCCTGCTACGGGATCCTGGTGGCGGTGTTCCAGTGGGGGTGGGGCCTCGGGCTGCTGGGTGTCGGGCGCCCCGGGCCGATCGACGCCTGGGTGCCGATCATGCTCTTCGCGGTCATCTTCGGCTTGACCATGGACTACGAGGTGTTCCTCCTCAGCCGCATCCGGGAGGAGTACGGCCGCAGCCACGACAACTCGGCTGCGGTGGCCGACGGCGTGGCCGCCACCGCCCGGGTCATCACCGCCGCGGCCGCGGTCATGGTGTGCGTGTTCGGGGCCTTCGCGCTGGGGTCGACCCGGTCGCTCAAGATGTTCGGCCTGGGCCTGGCGGTCGCCGTGCTGCTGGACGCCACGGTGGTCCGGTTGGTGCTGGTCCCGGCCACGATGGAGCTGCTCGGGGACCGCAACTGGTGGCTGCCCGCCTGGCTCGGGCGGGTGCTGCCCGCCGCCCGCCCGGCCGGGCCGGCGATGACAACGGCGTCGACATTTCGTTAGGGTCGCGGTCGACGGGACGGTCGAGGGGCCAACGCAGGCGCCGAGGCAGGGCAGGATGACGACCTGGGGAGCGTCGTGGGATCGTTCAGTCGCAGTGGCGTAGTCGTGCGGGGCTT
>DASRJM010000053.1:0-11375 GCA_035649475.1 Acidimicrobiales bacterium | reverse complement strand
AACCGTCTTGCCCGCCCGTCGCGGCTCGTGCGATGCTGAGCGTCCGATGCGACGCCTCACCACGCTCGTAATCCTCGTATAGCGCACGCCGGACCTCACCCGCGTGCGCCCTTCCGACCTCCCACCGGGAGGTCGTTCCAGTTTTCGGCCCCGTTCCCACCCTGCACCAAGGAGCAACCGCCATGGCCATCGACGGCGGAAGAGCCCTGATACGAGCCCTCGAGATGGAGGGCGTCGAGGTCATCTTCGGCCTGCCCGGCGGGGCGATCCTGCCGGTGTACGACCCGATCATCGACAGCCCCATCCGCCACATCCTCGTGCGCCACGAGCAGGGCGCCGGGCACATGGCCGAGGGCTTCGCGCACGCCACCGGCCGGCCGGGCGTGTGCATGGTGACGTCCGGCCCGGCCGCCACCAACGTGGTGACCCCGCTGTGCGACGCCTACATGGACTCGGTGCCCATGGTGTGCATCACCGGCCAGGTGCCGTTCTCGGCCATCGGGACCGACGCGTTCCAGGAGTGCGACACGGTCGGCATCACCCGCTCCGTCACCAAGCATAACGAGCTGATCACCGAGGCCCAGGAGATCCCGCTCATGGTCCGCCAGGCGTTCCACCTGGCCACCACCGGCCGCCCGGGCCCGGTTCTGCTCGACGTGCCCAAGGACATCGTCGACCCCAAGAACCCCCGCTCCCAGATGGAGTGGTACTGGCCCTCCGACGACGAGGTGGCCGCCAGCCTCCCCGGCTACCGCCCGACCACCAAGGGCCACCCCAAGATGGTCCGCCAGGCGGCCGAGCTGATCCTCTCCTCCCGCCGCCCGGTCATCTACGCCGGCGGCGGCATCCTCAAGGCCCGGGCGGCCGAGGCGCTGCGCGAGCTGGCCGAGCTCTGCGACATCCACGTCGTCACCACGCTGATGGCCCGCGGCGCGTTCCCGGACGACCACCGCCTCGCCCTCGGCATGCCGGGAATGCACGGCAACTACACGTCGGTCACGTCGATGCAGCAGAGCGATCTGCTCATCGCCCTCGGCAGCCGGTTCGACGACCGGGTCACCGGCAAGGTCGACGGCTTCGCCCCCGACGCCAAGATCATCCACGTCGACATCGACCCGGCCGAGCTCGGCAAGGTCCGCCGCCCCGACGTGCCGATCGTCGGCGACTGCCGCCTCGTCATCGAGGAGCTGGTCCGGGCGGTGCGCGACCTGCTGGACGGTGGCGCCGAGTTCCCCGACCGGCTGGTCTGGAAGCAGACGATCTCCGGCTGGCAGGAGCGGTTCCCGCTCACCTACCAGCAGTCCGAGCCGGGCGAGGCGCTCAAGCCCCAGTACGTGCTGGAGCGGCTGCGGGACGCAACCCCCGACGACACGATCGTCGCCTCGGGCGTCGGCCAGCACCAGATGTGGACGTCGCAGTACTGGAAGTTCAACCATCCCTACACGTGGGTCAACTCGGGCGGTCTCGGCACGATGGGCTTCTCGGTGCCGGCCGCGATCGGCGCGAAGGTGGGCCGGCCCGACCGCATGGTGTGGGCCGTGGACGGCGACGGCTGCTTCCAGATGACCGCCCAGGAGCTGGTCACGGCCACCAGCGAGCGCATCCCGATCAAGGTGGCGATCCTCAACAACGCCTACCTCGGGATGGTCCGCCAGTGGCAGGAGATGTTCTACGACGAGCGCTACAGCGAGGTGTACCTGTCGCCCGACCTGCCCGACTACAAGCTGTGGGCCGAGTCAATGGGCTGCGTCGGCATGCGGGTCGAGTCGCCCGAAGAGGTCGACGCGGCCATCCAGAAGGCGAACGAGATCGACGACCGCCCGGTCGTCATCGACTTCCGCACCGACGCCCGGGAGAAGGTGTACCCGATGGTCCCGTCCGGGCTGTCCAACGACCAGATCGTCACCGACCCGTCCCAGGGCGAAGGGGGACACTGAGCCATGGCACTTCCCGGCACCGACGCCCGGCACCACACGCTGGTGGTGCTGGTGGAGAACAAGGCGGGCGTGCTCGCCCGCGTGTCCGGCCTGTTCGCCCGGCGGGGGTTCAACATCTTCTCCCTGGCGGTGGCCCCCACCGAGGACGAGCGCTTCAGCCGCATCACGATCGTGGTCGACGTGGCATCCTCGCCGCTCGAGCAGATCACCAAGCAGCTGTACAAATTGATCAACGTCGTGAAGATCTCCGAGCTCGACCCACGCGACTCGGTCGAGCGCGAGCTCATGCTGGTGACGCTGCGGGCCGACATCTCCGCCCGCAGCCAGGTCATCGAGCTCGTGAACCTGTTCGAGGGCCGGGTGGTCGACGTGGGCCACGACGAGCTGACCGTCAGCCTCGACGGCGAGCCCGACCGCCTCGACGACCTGGAGGGCCTGCTCCGGCCGTTCGGCATCGTCGAGCTCCAGCGCACCGGGCGGGTGGCCCTGCCCAAGCTGGAGCGAACGGCACCGACCCTGCGGCCGGTCCGCCGGACCGCCTGAGGCCTGACGTGGATCGCGCCGACTTCCTCCCGCCCCGCATCCGGGGGCTGCCGGACTTCGACGGACCGTTCGACGCCTACAGGCTGGCGGCCGAGGGCGCCGACGTCCTGTTCGCCACCTATTCCGCGGGCACGACCATCGACCCGCACGACCACCCGACCGACAATGTCGGCGTGATAATCCGGGGCGAGCTGATCCTGACCATGGGCGGCGAGGAGTCGCGCTACGGCCCGGGGGACTGGTACCACGTCCCGCCCGGTACGGCGCACGCCGCCCGCTTCGACCAAGACACCGCCGAGATCGAGCTCTGGTTCTCGGCCGACACGGAAAGAAACTCCTGATGGCCAACGTGTACTACGAGAAGGACGCCGACCGGTCGCTGATCGCGGGCCGCAAGGTGGCGGTGGTCGGCTACGGCTCCCAGGGCCACGCCCACGCACTCAACCTGCGGGACTCGGGCATCGACGTGCGCGTCGGGCTCCGCGAGGGCTCGTCGTCGGTCGCCAAGGCCGAGGCCGAGGGGCTCCGGGTGCTGCCGGTGGCCGACGCGGCCGCGGAGGCCGACCTGATCATGCTCCTGGGGCCCGACACCGAGCACAAGGCCATCTTCAACGAGCACATCGCCCCCCACCTGAACGACGGCGACGCCCTGTTCGTGGGGCACGGCTTCAGCGTGCGCTTCGAACAGGTGGTGGCGCCGGCTGGCGTCGACGTGGCTCTCGTGGCCCCCAAGGGCCCGGGCCACCTGGTGCGCCGCACCTACACCGAGGGCGGCGGCGTGCCGTGCCTCATCGCCGTGGCCCAGGACGCGTCGGGCACCGCCCACGGCCTGGCGCTGGCCTACGCCGACGCCATCGGCGGCACCCGCGCCGGCGTCCTCGAGACCACGTTCGAGGAGGAGACCGAGACCGATCTGTTCGGCGAGCAGGTGGTGCTGTGCGGCGGTCTGACCGCCCTGGTCCAGGCCGGGTTCGAGACGCTGGTCGACGCCGGCTACCAGCCCGAGTCCGCCTACTTCGAGTGCCTCCACGAGCTGAAGCTGATCGTCGACCTCATGTACGAGCAGGGCATCGCCGGCATGCGCTACTCGATCAGCGACACCGCCGAGTACGGCGACCTCACCCGGGGTCCCCGCATCGTCAACGACGCGGTGAAGGCCGAGATGCGGGCCATCCTCGACGAGATCCGCACCGGCAAGTTCGCCGACGAGTGGATCGCCGAGTCCGAATCGGGCCGCTCCCGCTACCAGGCGCTGCGGGAGGCGGGCAAGCGGCATCCCATCGAAACCGTGGGCGCCGATCTGCGCGCGATGATGCCCTGGATCTCCGCCGGCAAGCAGCGGGTGGAGGACGTCTCGGGCGGCTGAGCGCGGAGCCTCTTGCCGCGTCCCGCCCGCATCAGCGCACCAACCGCTGACAGCCGTCGCCGGCCGTCAGTCGGCGACCTCGGCCTCGGCCACGACGTGTGTCGGGGTGACCCGGACGACCAGCTCACCGGGCACCCCGTTGCGCGCCCCGTACTCCTCGGCGCGGTCCGCGCCCATGTAGCGGCCGCCGATCCTGGCGGCCCAGGTCCGGACCTCGTCGAGGTCGTCGGACCAGGTGGCGGTGCCGGTGATCACGACGAAGCTGTACGGCGGGCGGTCGTCGTGCACCACGACCGCGGCCCGGCCCGTGCGCCGGAGGTTGCGGCCCTTCACCGTGTTCACGCCGGTGTTGAACACGATCGCGCCGCCGTCGTCCAGGTCGTACCAGACGGGCGCCGCATGGGGCCGGCCGTCGGCGCGGGTGGTCGCCAGCACCGCCGGCCGCACCGGGTCCCGCAGGAAGGCCCGCAACTCGGCCTCGTCCATGGCGTGGTACGGCATGTCGCGAGGCTAGGCGGACCCGGCGCCGTCGCTACGGTTCCCGCGTGACCTCCCGCTACGACGCCGTCGCCGACGTGTACGTGGCCGGGCAGCCCGACAGCTACGACGAGGCCAAGGACCGGGCCCTGTTCGCCCTGGTGGGTCCCGTCGACGGCGCCCGGGTCCTCGACGTGGCCTGCGGCCACGGCCGCGTGGCCCGCGAGCTGGCGCGGCGGGGTGCTCTGGTGGTCGGGGTCGACGTCTCCGTGGCGATGCTCGACCACGCCCGCCGAGCCGAGGGGGCCGACCCGCTCGGCGTCGCGTACGTCGAGGCCGACGTGGCCGCCCCCGGCGTCCTGGCCGGTCGGGCCTTCGACGCCGCGGTCTGCAACTTCGGGCTGTCGACATCGACGACCTCGACGGCGCGCTCGCCTCCGTCCACCGCCTGCTGCGACCGGGCGGCCGGTTCGTGTTCGTGATCCTCCACCCGTGCTTCCCGGGCCGGGGCCCGACGGTGGCGGCCGCTTGGCCGCCCGGCGGGGGCTATCAGCGCGAGGGCTGGTGGGCGACCGAGGCACCGCACTCGACACTGCGTCAGCAAGTGGGCGCCCACCACCGCATGCTGTCCACCTACCTGAACGCCCTGATCGGGCACGGCTTCGTCCTCGACGCGGTCGCCGAGCCCGAGCCGCCGGCCGAGTGGGCGGCGACGACGCCGGAGTTCGACCCCGTGCCGACGATCCTCGCCGTCCAGGCGACCCGGCCCTAGCGGAACGCCTCGACCAGCTCGGCCCGCCAGTCCCGCAGGGTGGCGGTGTGGTCGTCGCCGGTCGAGCGGCCGAGCCGCACGGCCAGCAGGTCGAGCGGCGGGCACACCATGATCGACTGGCCCTCGTAGCCGCTCGCCCAGAACGTGCCGAGGTCGTCGCCGACGGCCCACCAGTGGGCCCCGTACCAGCGGTCCTCGGCCTCGTCGTACGAGCGGATCCTGCGGGCGTGGTCGACCCAGCCCTCCGGCAGGATGCGGCGCCCCTCCCACACGCCGTCCCGCAGGTACAGCAGGCCGAAGCGCAGGTAGTCCTGGGCGGTGGCGTACACGAACGACGACCCCTGGAACGTGCCGGCCTCGTCGAAGCGGGGGTCGGCGGAACGCATGCCGAGCGGCCCGAACAGCCGCTCGTCCAGGAACCGGCGGTACGGATCTCCCGGGCCCAGCTCCCGGGCCACGATGCCGGAGACGATGTTCGAGGTTCCCGACGAGTAGTTGAACACCGTGCCCGGCGGATGGATCGCCGGCCGGGCTGCGGCGTACGCCGCCATGTCGAACTGCCCCTCGCCGAACAGCATCTCGACCACGTGGGACACGGTGTCGACCTCGTAGACCTCGTTGAAGTCGAGCCCGTCCTGCATGGTCAGCAGGTGCTCCAGCGTGATGGCCGACCGGGGGTCGGCCATGTCGTCCCAGCCGGGGACCGGCGCCGGCGCGTCGAGGTCGAGTCGCCCTTCCGCGACCAGCATCCCGACGACCGCGTGGAGGATCGATTTGGCCATCGACCACGACAGCAGCCGCGTGGAGGCGACCACGGGCTCGAAGGGGCGGTCCCAGTGCTCCAGCTCGCCGCCGTAGCGCTCGGCCAGCAGCCGGCCTCCCTGGACAACGGCCACCGCGTGGGTGGTGCCGTAGCGGTCGGTGTCGCCGACCAGGTCGTCCAGCAGGGGGTCGAGCCCCGGGGGCGCCTCGCCCCGCGGCCACTCGTCGGTCGGCCACGGCACCCCGTCCGGCTGGGGAGGGAGCGGGACCAGCTCGCGTTCACGCACGTCGCCCATCGACGGCCACGCTAGGGCCTGAAGCGTCAGGCGGGCAGGTCGACGCAGTTGCCCGTCGTGGTACCCCGCAGGTGGACCTCGTGCTCGAAGGTGGCGACGGCGCTGCACATCTGCTGGGCGTTCCCACGGTCCTCGGGCCCGAACTTGGTCACGAACGTGTCGGCGTTGCCGGTGAGATCCCAGTCGCCGGGGGGCGTGCCGTTGGTGCCGGCGTTGGACGGGTCCGTCGTGTCGAAGAAGAAGTGGAGGTGCAGAGCGTCCGGATCCTCGGTGTCGGCCTCGAACCCGACCACCCGGTAGGTGACCTGGTATCTCGCGTCGACCACGTCGACGGCGTCGAGCTGAACGAACGGGCCCGCGGGGAGCGTGGTCGGCGTGGTGGTGGGCGTCTCGGTGGTCCCGGGATCGGCGGTGGTGGAGGGGACGTCGCCGCCGGCTCCGGACTCAGGGTCGTCGCTGCCCCCGAGCGCGGCCACCGCGCCCACCATCCCGAGGATCACGACAGCCGCCGCCACACCCGCGATGACGAGGGGCCGGCGGCCGCGTGGCGCCGGCTCGGGCACCGGCCCGTCGCCGCCGGACGACGGCGGCCCCCCGGGCGCCGGGAAGGACCGGCGGGTGGGCTCTGGCGGTCGTTCGCGTCGGCCTCCGGTACCGGCGAACGCCGGAGCCGCGGGTTCGCCCCGGGACGGCGTGACCGGCGGCGTGCCGGGGTCGGGTGGCGAAGCGGCCGATGCTGCGAGCCCCCCGCCGACGGCGCCGGCGGCCACGCCGCCGACGGCCGCGGCCGCAGGCGAAGCCGGCGCGGCCGGGGCGGCCGGGGTCGGGCTCGCCGCCGGGGCCGGGGCCGGTCCACCCGCCGCCGCCCGGCCCTGCTGGGCCGCGAGGATCGCCGCGCCCAGGGCCACCCCGTGCTTGGGGTGGGCGTCGACCGCCACCGGGCGGCCGAGGGCGGAGCTGACCAGCTCTGCCACGAGCGGCGTGCGGGACGACCCGCCCACCAGCAGCACCGCCGTCACCTGGTCGGGCGTCACGCCCGCGGAGCGCAGGGCCCGGTTCGTGGCCGTGATCGAGTCGGCCAGGGCGGGGCGCACCATCTGCTCGTACTCGGCCCGGGTCAGGCGCACCTCGGTCTGCAGGTTGGGCAGCAGCACGGGGATCGACACGTCGGTGTCGGACGAGAGCGCCTCCTTGGCCTCGACGCACTCCTGGCGCAGCCGGGCCACGGCCGCGGTCGCCGCCGGGTCGCTCGGGTCGAGCTGCTCGATGGTGCCGTCGGTGGCCGCGACCACGTGGTGGAACACCGCGGCATCGAAGTCGACCCCGCCCAGCCGTTCGATGCCCTCCGGCTGGCCGAGCGTCCCCCACCCGGTGTCGGACTTGCGCAGGACCGCGGCGTCGAACGTGCCGCCGCCCAGGTCGTAGACGGCGATGACGGACCCGGTCTCGACCCGGGCCTGCGAGGCGTAGTGGATGGCCGCCGCCTCCGGCTCGCTGAGCGTGGCCACGTTGTCGAGGTCGGCGATGCGTATGGCCTGGCGCAGCAGGTCGAGCTTGTAGGTGCCCCAGTTGGCCGGGTGGGTCACGGCGATGCGGGCCGCCGGCCCGCCCTCGGCCTCCGCCACCCGGTCGACCACCCAGCGCAGCAGCTTGGCGATGAGAGCGTCGGCCGAGTACGGCGTGCCGGCCACGATGATCGGCGTCGGGTCGCCGAGCCGCCGTTTGAACTCGCGGGCGACCCGCTGGGGCTCGGTGGCGGCGCGGCGGGCCGCGGCCTCGCCGGTGAGCACGGTCTCGTCGTCGCGCAGCAGCACGACGGAGGGGATCGTGGCCGCCCGGTTGCCCAGGCTGGCCACGTCGTAGCGACCGTCGCGCCACACCGCCGCCGCCGTGTAGGTGGTGCCGATGTCGATGCCCAGGTAGTACGCCACGAGTCCGCCTGCTGTTCCGGTGCCGGCCCCAGCCGCCTCGGCGGGCCCACTCAAGCTCGGCGAGTATATGGCTCACATGGTCTCGGCGAAGCTCACCTCGCCCTCGCCCCGCAGCACGTTCTTGAGCAGCTTGCCGGAGGCATTGCGGGGCAGCGGCTCGGACCGCAGCTCGACGTAGGCGGGCACCTTGAAGTCGGCCAGCTCGTCCGCCACCCACTGGCGGACCTCGTCCTCGGTGAGGCTGTGGCCGGGCTCGATCTGGACGACGGCCTTGACCTCCTCGCCGAGCTCGGCGTGGGGCACGCCGATGATGGCGGCGTCCGCCACCGCCGGGTGCAGGACCAGGCGGTTCTCGATCTCGACGCAGTAGATGTTCTCGCCGCCGCGGATGATCATGTCCTTCTTGCGGTCGGTGATGGCGAGGTAGCCCTCCTCGTCGAGGTGGCCGATGTCGCCGGTGTGCAGCCAGCCGTCCTCGTCGATGGCCTCGGCGGTGGCCTCGGGCTTGTTCCAGTAGCCCTTCATGAGGATCGGGCCGCGGATGCAGACCTCGCCGGTCTCGCCCTGGGGCAGCGCCTTGCCGAGCGCGTCGACGATCTGGACCTCGACCGTGGGCACCGGTGGCCCGACCGACCACGGCTTGCGCTTGGCGTCCTCGCCGCTGATGACCGTGGCCACCGACGACGTCTCGGTGAGCCCGTAGGCGTTCGCGGTCGAGCGGACGTTGGGGAACGTCTCGACCACCTTGCGCTGCAGCTCGTCGGCCGACGGCGACCCGCCGAAGGCGACGGTGGTCACGCTGGACGTGTCGTAGTCGTGGCGGGCCGGGTGCTCGCACACCCGCCACACCATGGTCGGGACCGTCGCCCACACCGTGACGCTGTGGTCCTGGATCAGCTCCAGCGCGCTGATCGGGTCGAACCGCCCGGAGGGGATGACGATCTTGATGCCGGCCAGCAACCCGACCACGAGGCCCGAGTGGCAGCCGGAGACGTGGAACAGCGGGGATGTCAGCAGCGACACGGTGGGCGCGCCGCCGGTGCTGAGCATGGCGGCGTCGGGGTCGAGCATGGCCGACGCCACCGAGTTCCACATCGTGTTCTGGAGGTTGGCGATCATCGAGCGGTGGGTGGAGATCGCGCCTTTCGGCTTCCCGGTCGTGCCCGACGTGTAGAAGATGACGGCGGCGTCGTCCTCGTCGATGCCGGCGTCCGGGAACTCGTCTGTCGGGTCGGTGGTGAGCTCGTCGAAGCGGTGGAGCGTGACCCCCTCGGTGGCCGGGAAGTCCGCCGGGTCGGCGTCGACGAGGAAGACGTGGGCCAGGTCGGGCGCCTCGTCCAGCCGGTCGGCGATGCGCTCGAACCGCTTGCGGTCGGCGACCAGCACGGTGGCGGCGGAGTCCTGGAGGCCGTAGAGCACCTCGTCGGCCTTCCACCAGCCGTTGAGCCCGACGAGGATGGCGCCCTGGCCGACCGTGGCCCAGAAGGCCAGGCACCATTCGGGGTTGTTCTGGCTGAGCACCGCCACCCGGTCGCCCGGGCCGATGCCGTAGTCGCGGGCCAGGGCCCGGGCCACACCGTTGGCCTCGGTCACGAACGTGCGGAAGCCGTAGTCCCGGTCGCCGTAGACGAGGAACGTGGCGTCGTCGCCCCGGGCCAGCGCGCCCTGCGCGATCTCCCGCAGCGACCGCATGCGCTGGGCGTACACCTGCATGGACCGGCCGGCGACGTCCTCGGTGACGACCTCGAACATGCCTTCGGGGCCCGTGAGCTGGGCACGGACCTCATCCAGCGTCGGCATCCCTTCCCCTCCCTGTGACTGACTGATGCGGCTGTCAGCGAAGACTATCGGCACCTTGCGCCGTCACCGGAAGTCCCGGGCGACCTCGTCGAGGTACCGGTCGAGGGCGTCGAGCTTGGCCTGGCCGGACCCGAGCGTGGGGTCCGGCACGATCAGCTCGTCGACGCCCGCCTCCGCGTAGCCCGCCACGATGTCCCGGACCCGGGCGGGCGTGCCGGCGATCATCGGGCGAGGTGCGCCGCCCATCATCCGCTCGCCCTCGGCATCGGTGGCGGTGAAGATCACGAGCGCCTGGGCGGTGCGGGCGATCTCGCCGGGGTCCCGGCCTGCGGCCTCGCACCGGCGCGTCAGCGCCTCCGAGCGCTCCACGATCTGGTGGGGGAGGCCCCAGGTGTTCCAGGCATCGGCGTGGCGGGCGACGATGCCGAGCATCCGGTCCCCGCTCGCGCCGACCAGGATCGGAAGGCGGTCCTGGACCGGCTTGGGCTCGCACCGGGCGCCGGTCAGCCGGTAGTGCTTGCCGTCGAACGTGGTGGTGGGTTCGGTGAGCAGGCTCCGGATCACCTGCACGGCCTCGGCGAACCGGTCGACCCGCTCGCCGGCCGGCGGCAGCTCGATCCCGTATTGCTCGTGCTCGTTGACCTGCCAGCCGGCGCCGATGCCGAGCACGAACCTCCCCCCGCTCACGTGATCGACGGTGGCCGCCATGTTGGCCACGACCGCCGGGTGCCGGTACGTGTTGCCGTAGACGAGCGTGCCGATCCGCACCCTCTCGACGGCGGCCGCCAGGGCCGCCACGGCCGACCCGGCCTCCAGCACGGGTGCCTCGGGCGGGTAGGGGCCGGGCTCGTTGGCCATGAAGTGGTCGGCGACCCACACGCCGTCCCAGCCGGTGGCGGCGGCGTGGCGGGCGGTGGCGAGGAGCTCGTCCCAGGGCTGGTTGACCGACGGCCACACGGAGAAGCGCATCCGCCCAGCATGCCCCGCTAGCCGCGTGCCCTGCCCCATGGCGGCTGGCGGCCGGGTGCCCGGTCCCAGCGGGCGCGGACCTCGTCCTGGGTGGGCGGGCGGCCGGGCAGGGGGGTGCGGCCGGGGGCCCGGAGGGCGTCGAGGTGCAGGGCGAGGTAGCGGGCCCGCAACTCGACCGTGCGCGCCGCCGAGGCCGCGGTCACGTGGCTGACCTGCTCGAACACGAAGCTCAGGTCGCGGGGGTCGACGTCGGGGCGCAGCACGCCCGCCGCCTGGGCCCGGCCGACCAGCCGGTCGTTGAGCACCGCCGCCTCGACGGCGTTGCGCTGCTCGACCGCCGTCGGCCGAAAGCGGCCGGCCAGCTGGATGGTCAGCGCGTGGGTGTCGGCCTCGACCACCTCCTCCATGAACCGGACGAAGACCGCCCACGGGTCGCCGTCCCCGCGCTCCATGTCGTCGACCGCCCGGCGGGCGATCGCGATGTAGGTGAGGAGGCCGTCGCCGCACAGCCGCCGCAGGAGG
>DASRJM010000052.1:0-16895 GCA_035649475.1 Acidimicrobiales bacterium | reverse complement strand
GAACTCGCCGACGTGCAGCCCGGCCCGGACCCGGAGATCGAGCTGATCGGCTCCATCGACGATCGCCCGCGCGCACCGGATGCCCCGAGCGGGACCATCGAAGCGGGCGAGCACCCCGTCACCCGTGGCCCGCACCATGATCCCGCGATGACGTTCGATCTCGTCCGTCACCACCCGATCGTGCGCGTCGAGCAGCTCGCGCCATCGCCGGTCGCCGAGCGCTGCGGCGCGAGGCGTGGAGTCGACGATGTCCGTGAACAGCACCGTCGCGAGCACGCGGTCGATGTCGATGTTCGGCGCCGGTCTCGACCCCGTGATGAACTCCTCGATGAGGTCGAGCGCCTCGGCCTCCTCGTCGTCGACCAGGCTCAGGTGCCAGTCGCCGGGCAGCTCGACGCGACGGGCACCAGGAATCCGCGAGGCGAGCTCGACGGCGCGCTCCCGTCGAAGGATGGGATCGCCGCTGCGATGGATGACCAGCGTTGGTGCCGAGATAACGGGCAGAACGCCGCGTATGTCGTTGGTGAAGTCCATGTCCAGGAGCGCACCGGCCATCCGGGGTGTCATCGAGTACCGCTCGAGCTTGGCGAGTCGCTGCGTGTCTGCGCTGCTCGCTACTCGCACGAGCGCGGACATGACCTCGCCCGAACCCCAGGCGTCCTGGACCCACGGCACCAGCGCGGCGCGGAGCTCCTCGGCGGCGGGCGGCCCGGCGCCTCCCGCCCACAACACCAGCGACGTCACTCGCTCCGGGTACGTTGCGGCGAAGAGGGCGGACATGGACGCGCCGTCGGAGATGCCGACGATCGCCGCCCGTTCGATCCCTTCGGCGTCCATCACGGCGCGCAGATCGTCCATGCGCTGCTCGAGCGTCGCCGGCTCCGAGAGGCGATCGGAGAGCCCGACGCCCCGCTTGTCGATCTGCGTGACGCGCGCGAACCGCGCCAGCCGATCGAACAACCGGCCGCTGAAGGGGGGCTCCCACATCAGCTCGACGTGGGTTGCGAACCCCGGCATGACGACGACCTCGATCGGCCCGCTGGCGCCCCGGCAATACGCGATGCTCAGGTCGCCCGCATCCGCGTACGCGGTCTTCGGCCTGCCCACGGTCGCGACAGTAGGCAAGCGGCGCTCGTCGCGCTGTGCTGCACGACCCCGACGGTCGCCGCTTCGGTTCGCCGCCCACTGCGGCGGTGGCAGGCTGAGGAACCGGAGTCGAGGACGGGAGGCCAGCGTGAACGTGCAAGGAATCGCCTGGGTCGGTACTCGCACCGACCGATGGTCGGACATGGTCCGGATGTTCGAGGGCGTGCTCGGCCTCCGTCGACGGCACGACCAGCCGGGCATTGCCGTGTTCGTCCTCGACAACGGCGACACCGTCGAGGTCTTCACCACCGACGAGCCCGATCATCTCCACTTCACGACCGGACCCGTTGTCGGCTTCGCCGTCGAGGACATCGACGCGGCACGAGCAGAGCTCGAAGCCGCCGGCGTCGACGTCCTGGGCCCGATCCAGCGCGGCGGAGGCCTCGCGTGGCTCCACTTCCGGGGGGCTGACGGCAACGTCTGGGAGCTCACGGCCGAGGACGAGTGATCGACGAGCACGTGCGAGCGCGTTCGACCGGCCGGATGGTGGCCGACCCCGTGGCGCTCTACCGTCGCGTTCGTGACCGAGCCGTGCCGGTCCGACGGCCGCACCGGGGGTAGGCGCGCAGGAGCATGAGCGACCGTTGGACCTTGAGCGAGGAGAGCGAGCCGGTCTCGCCCGCCACGATCACCCTGGTGGAAGGGGCCAGCTTCACGATCTGCGACCTCGGCGGCGACATCGTCGGCCGAGGCGTCGAGGGCCTGTACGTGGCCGACACCCGCATCTGCTCCGGGCTGGTGCTCACGGTCGACGATCAGAAGCTGGAGCCGCTGACAGTCGCCTCCCGGTCCCCGTTCTCGGCCTCGTTCGTGGCCCGCACCGTCGACCGGGCGCTCCTGGTGTTCCGGGACGTGTGGATCGGCCAGGGCATGTGCGTCGACCTCCGGCTGCGCAACCTGGACCATGAGCCGCGCACCGCGGTGGTGCGGCTGGCCGTGGGCGCGGACCTCGCCGACCTGTTCGACGTCAAGCGGGGGCAGCCGGTCCTGTCGGCGGTGCACCGGACCGTGAACGGGGGCGTGGCCTCGTTCGCGGACCTCGACGGGAAGCGGGGCCTCGTCGTGCGGGCGTGCACGGCGACGGCCGCCGCCGACGGGTCGCTGGAGTGGGTCGCCGAGCTCGACCCGGGGACCGAGTGGTCCAGCTGCGTCGAGCTGGCTGCGTTGCGGGGCGGCGTCGAGGTCCCGCCCCGGCACCGCTGCGGCTCGCCGCCCGCAGTGGCCCCGCCGTCGACCCGCCAGGCCGCCTGGGAGGGCCGGCTGCCGAGCCTGCGCTCGGACGTACCGGGGCTCGCGACCTCGTTCGCCCGGACCGGGACCGACCTCGGGGCACTGCGCATCTTCGACCCTGGCCAGCCCGACCCGGTGATCGCGGCCGGCGCCCCCTGGTACATGACGTTGTTCGGCCGGGACTCGCTGCTCACGTCGTGGATGGCGCTGCTGATCGACCCGAGCCTGGCGTTGGCGACGCTGCGCACCTTGGCCCGCCTGCAGGGGACCGAGGACCGGGACGACAACGAGGAGCAGCCCGGCAAGATCCTGCACGAGGTGCGGTTCTCGCCGGGCCCGTCCGTGGCGCTGGCGGACGGCGAGGTCTACTACGGGTCGGTCGACGCCACCCCGCTGTTCGTCATGCTCGTGCACGAGATGTGGCGGTGGGGCACGCCGCTGGACGACCTGCTGCCCCTCCTGCCGGCGGTGGACGCGGCGCTGGACTGGGTGGCCGGCCCCGGCGACCCCGACGGCGACGGCTACGTCGAGTACGAGCGGCGCTCGCCCGACGGCCTGGTCAACCAGGGGTGGAAGGACTCGTGGGACGGCGTGTCGTTCGCCGACCGGCGGATCGCCGAGCCGCCCATCGCCCTGGCCGAGGTCCAGGGCTACGCCTACGCCGCCTGGCGGGCGGGCGCCGCGCTCGCCCACGCCACCGGTGACGAGGCGACGGCCGCGGCGCGGGACCGGCGGGCCCACGTGCTGCGCCGGCGGTTCGAGAACGACTTCTGGCTTCCCCACCAGGAGGCGTTCGCCCTGGCGCTCGACCGCGACAAGCGGCCGGTGGACGCGGTGGCCTCGAACATGGGCCACTGCCTGTGGACCGGGATCGTCACGGACCCGGATCAGGCCGCGGCGGTCGCGCGTCACCTGGTCTCGCCCGCCATGAACACCGGCTGGGGGATCCGCACCCTGGCCGAGGGCATGGGCCGGTTCAATCCGCTCAGCTACCACAACGGGTCCGTGTGGCCCCACGACACCGCCATCTGCGTCGCCGGTCTGCGCCGGGCCGGCTTCGCCGACGAGGCGGCCCGGGTGGCCGCGGGGCTCCTGGCCGCCGCCGACGCCAGCGACGGCCGCCCGCCCGAGCTGTTCGCCGGCCTGACCCGGGACGAGTTGCCGGTCCCGGTCCCCTACCCCGCCTCGTGCTCACCCCAGGCGTGGGCGTCTGCCGCTCCCCTGCTCCTCGTGCGGGCGCTGCTCGGCCTCGAGCCCGACGCCCCGGGCGGCCGCATCGAGCTGAACCCGGTGCTGCCGGCGGGCACCGGCTACCTGCAGGTGGCCGACGTGCCGCTGGCCGGGGGCCGCGTCACGATCGAATCCGACGACGGCGCCGTCGCGCTCCGGGGCCTTCGGCCCGGCCTTGCCGTCGTGCAGCCCGCCGAGCGGGCGCCCTAGCCGGTCTCCGCCTCTCCCTCGGGTGGTCACCGTCGGCGGCGGCGCCGGCGAGCACCGCAGGCTGCTACGTCGCCCAGCAGGGCGACGAACCGCGCCGTGGTCTCGTCCCAGGTGGGCCGGCGGCGGCCACGCTCGGCCGCGGCGGCGGCCATTCGCTCGCGGGCGGGGGCGTCGCCGGCCAGGTGGGCCAGGGCGGCGGCGAGCCCGTCCCGGTCGCCCGGGTCGACGACAAGCCCCTCCCGCCCGTCGTCGGCGAGGTGCGGCAGGTTGCCGGCCCTCCAGCCCACCACCGGCAGCCCCGCGGCCATGGCCTCGCCGTAGACGGTGCCGTACGGCTCGCGGTAGCTCGCGAGCACGAACACGTCGGCCGCCCGGTACAGCCGGGCGACCTCGTCGCGGCTCACCGGGCCGTGGACCTCGACCCGCGCGGCCAGGTCCGGTCGGGCCAGGCGGGTCGCGACCCGGCGGCCGTAGCGGGGCTCGGCGTCCGTGCGACCGACGAGGTGGAGCGTGGCCAGGTCGGGTGGCAGCCGGGCGAACGCCTCCAGCAGTTCGAGCGTGCCCTTGCGGCGGACCCAGTTGCCCACGCTGAGCAGCGCGGCGTGCCGCCCGTGCCGGAGGTCGGGGGACGGCCCCTCGGGCGCCGGTGCGACGTCTCGCCCGGGCGGCACCACGACCGCGGGGACCGGCGGCAGGCCGTCATCCGCCAGCGTGTCACTCGCCAGCACGAGGAGCGAGCAGTGGCGGTACAGGGCCCGATCCATCGCCGCCTGGGCGCGGCGGCGCAGCGGGCCGTGGTCGATGCCACCCGGCGGCTGGTGCAGCACGGCCACCGCCGGCGGGGTCGGGCGCCACGGCGCCAGGTAGGCGGCGGCGATGCTGTCGACCACCACGACGTCGGCGTCCCGGGCCCGGCGCAGCGCCCGCCGCCCGAATGCCGCGGGCAGCGGGAACGGCAGCACCGGCAGCGACACCAGCTCGATCCGGGCGCCGTGGCGGGGCGCGAGCTCGGCCAGCCGCAGGTGGTAGAGGTAGCCGCCGGTGAGCTGGTGCGGCGAGCCGAGGGTCAGGAGGGAGGCGACGAGCATGCGGGTCCTCCACGTGGCTCCGACGGCCTTCGGCACCGCCGGGCTGTTCGGCGGCGGCGAACGTTACCCACTGGAGCTGGCGCGGCCCTGGCGCCGGCCGGTCAGGCGACCGGAGCCCGGTACGCGCCGAAGGCGACCGGCGACTCCCACACCCGCACCGCCAGGTCCTGACCGCCCCCGTCGCGCACCGGGCCGGCGAGCGCTCCGTGGAGCCAGCGGGCGAAGACCTCGACGGTCACCGCCTCGGCGTCCGGCGGCCGGATCGCCTCGAGGTCCCGGTCGCGCAGCCGGTCCGCCACGCCGGCGAGGGCGGCGTCGAGGGTGTCGAGGTCGCAGACCATGCCCCGGACGCCGAGGTCGGCCCGTCCCACGACGACCTCCAGCCGGTAGTCGTGGGCGTGTAGCTCGCCCTCGGGACCTTCCACGCCCGGCATCACGTGCAGTGCCCGCACCTCCACCGCCGTGCCGACCTCGTACCTGCCGATCTCGTGCACGCCGGTCACATGTACCACAGAGCGGCGTGCACCAGGCCGGCGGCACCCTCGTCGACCGCGGCGAAGGCCGCGGCTGCATCGGCGAACGCGAACGCGTGGGTGGCCAGCGGGTCGAGCCGCAGCTCGGCCAGCAGGTCACGCGCCACCGCCCGGCGGCGAGCGACCGTCCAGCGGCCGGCCTGCGCGGCGGGGATCGTGGACACCTGGGTGCTGCGGATGCGCAGCCGCCGCCGGTGGAACTCGGCACCGAGCGGCAGGGTCGCCTCCTTGGTGCCGTACCACGACACGACGAGGGCCTCGCCCTCGTGGGCCAGGTGGGTGAGGCCGGCGCGCAGGGTCTCGGGACGGCCGCTGGCCTCGACCAGCAACGGCACGCCCGCCGGCGCCACGTCGTCCAGGGCGGCAGCCAGCTCGCCGGGAACCACCGCCGCCACTCCGAGGTCGGCTGCGACGGCCCGCCGGTCCCCGGACGGCTCGGCCGCCACGACCCGTGCCCCGGCGCGCTGTAGCAGCACGGCCACCAGCAGGCCGACGGAACCGAGCCCCGTCACCACAACCGCCTCTCCGAGCACCGACCCGGCATCGAGCACCGCCTGGAGGGCGGTCTCGACGAGGGGCAGCAGCGTGGCGCGCCGCGGGTCGAGGTCGTCCACGGGGACCACGTCCGCGGCAGGGACGACGAAGGCGTCCTGGTGGGGATGGAAGGCGAACACGCGGCGGCCTTCGGCGAGCGATGCCCGCGACCGCTCGACACGCCCGACACAGCTGTAGCCGTAGCGGAAGGGGAAGGCGAACGTGCCGCCCAGGGCCCCGATGGCCTCGTCGAGTGGCCAGGCGGCGTCGACCTCACCCCGGTAGGCCAGCATCTCGGTCCCGCCGCTGATGCCCGACCACTCGGTGTGCACCAGCACCTCGCCGTCCGCGGGGGCGGGCAGGTCGACCTCCACGAGCTCGACGCGGCGGGGCGCGGTGAACGCGACCGCCGTCGCGGTCCGGTCCCGTCTTCCGGCGCTCGTCGCCACGGACACCTATCCTGCTCGTTCATGCCGGAGCCGGGCACGCCCGTTGGCCCGGGCCTGCTGCGCGAGCTGGCCAGCGTGCCCCTACCCACGTCGTTTGGCGTGTTCGATGCCCGGGCGTTCGAGTCTGGGTCAGGTCTGGTGTACCTGGCACTCGTCCGCGGCGACGTGGCGGGCGGAGAGGACGTGCTCACCCGGGTCCACTCGGAGTGCCTGACGGGCGACGCACTCCGCTCGCTGCGCTGCGAGTGCGGCATTCAGCTCCAGCTCGCGCTGCGGTCGATCAACGCCAGCGGCCGTGGCGTCCTGGTCTATGCGACCGGCCACGAGGGCCGGGGCATCGGCCTCGTCGACAAGCTGCGCTCGTACGTGGCGCAGGACCAGGGCGCCGACACCGTGGACGCCAACCTCGCCCTCGGGCTGAAGGTCGACGCGCGGGACTACTCCGACAGCGCCGCCGTGCTCGGCTCGCTCGGTGTCCGGTCGGTGCGCCTCCTGACCAACAACCCCCACAAGGTCGACGGGCTCCGGTCGGCGGGCGTGCGGGTCAACAGCGTCGTAGGCCTGGCCACGGCCCCCCACAGCCGCAACGTCCGCTACCTGCGGACCAAGGAGGACCGGCTGGGTCACGTCCGGCCGGCCGGCGACGTCGTGGGCGAACAGCCGGACGAGCTGTCCCAGGCGGTCGACGTCAGCATGCTGATCGGAACCGTCCGGGACGCCGGCCGGCCATACGTGGTGCTGAAGTACGCGCAGACGCTGGACGGCCGCATCGCCACCGCCACCGGGGACGCTCGCTGGATCAGCGGCGAGGCCGAGCGCCGGGTGTCCCA
The DNA here is from genome assembly GCA_035649475.1 of Acidimicrobiales bacterium. Lineage (GTDB taxonomy): Bacteria > Actinomycetota > Acidimicrobiia > Acidimicrobiales > VFJN01 > ZC4RG19. The sequence goes on along the minus strand of DASRJM010000052.1, from coordinate 9,645 downwards.
CGCCCTACGGGCCGCGTGCGACGCGGTGCTGGTCGGCGTGGGCACCGTCGTCACCGACGATCCGCAGCTGACCGTGCGCATGGTCCCGGGCGCCTCACCCCTGCGCGTCGTGCTCGACTCGACGCTCCGGCTGCCGTTCGACGCCAGGATCCTGGAACCCGAGGCGGGGACGACGGTCCTCACCACCGCTCGGTCGCCGGGCGACCGCCGGCGGGAGCTGACCGCCCGGCATGTCGGCGTCGAGGTGCTGCCCCCCGGGCCGGGGGGCGTCGACGTGGCCGCCGCGCTCGCCGCCCTCGGGCGGGCGGGGGTCGAGACGCTGCTGGTCGAGGGCGGCGCCCGGGTCATCACCTCGCTGTTGGCGGCCGGTGTCGTCGACCGCCTGATCGTCGGCGTCGCGCCCACCATCATCGGCCAGGGCACCGAGGCAGTCGGCCCGCTCGGCATCACGTCCGTGGCGGACGGGCTCAAGTTGGTCAACCGGTCGCTCCACGTGGTCGGCGAGGACGTCCTCGTCTCCGGCGACGTCGTGCCCGCGACCGCGGGCCGGATGTCGTAACGGCCGATGGCCGCTCCGACGAAGTGAGACAGAACCCGACCTCCAGGCCGGAGCTGCGGTGAGCAAGGTGGCCGTGCTGCTGGCGAGTTGCACCGGAACCACCACGAATCGTCGCTGTTGGTGAGTAGCACTCACGGGTAGTGACCTGCCAACGCTCGAGCGTGGAGGACCGTCATGAAGATTGGGGTTGTTGCGCCACCCTGGGTTGCCGTGCCGCCGGCGCGCTACGGCGGCACCGAAGCGGTGATCGACGAGCTCGCTCGGGGCTTCGAGCGGGCAGGCCATCAGGTCATGCTGTGGACCACCGGCGATTCCACGTGCCCGGTACCGCGCGGGCACATCCTCCCCGGGGCGCAGGGCGAGCGCATGGGCGTGGCGTCCGTGGAGCTCGACCATGTCATCGCCGGGTACGAGGCGCTGGCTGCCTGGGGCGCGGACATCGTGCACGACCACACGCTGACGGGGCCGCTGTGCGCCGAGGGATCCCATCCACCCGTGGTCACCACGAGCCACGGGCCGTTCGAGGGTGAGCTCGCCGCCCTCTACCGCCGGCTCGCTCAGCGCGTGCCGGTGATCGCCATCAGCCACGACCAGGCTCGTCGTGCTGAACAGACTCCGGTCGCTGCAGTGATCCACCACGGGCTCGACCCGGACGCCTACCCGGTGGGTGATGGCGACGGTGACGAGCATGGCCCGTACTTCCTGTTCCTCGGGCGCATCATCCCGGACAAGGGCGCCGACGATGCCGCCCGCGCGGTGCGACAGATCGGCGGCCGGCTGCTGCTCGCCGGCAAGATGCAGGAGGATCACGAGCACCGCTTCTTCGCCGAATGCCTCGAGCCGCTGCTGGGGGACGACGTCGTCTATCTCGGCGAGGTGACCCACGAGGAGAAGCTCCGGCTGCTCGCGGGCGCCACGGCGCTAGTCAATCCGCTGCGCTGGCCTGAGCCGTTCGGCATGGTGATGATCGAGGCCCTCGCCTGCGGCACGCCGGTCGTCGCCTATCGCTACGCCAGCGTTCCCGAGATCGTCGACGACGACGTCACGGGCTACCTGTGCGACGACCTGGACGACCTGGCGGCTAAGTTGACCGGAGCCCGGCACCTCGACCGGGCCGCCAGCCGGGCGGCAGTCGCTGACCGGTTCACCACCGAGCGCATGGTCGCCGAACACGTCGCGCTGTTCGAAAGCGTGTTGGGCTCCCGCCGGATGAGCGCTGCGGCAGGCCACCCGACCCAGGTGGACGGCGAACGACCCGTACTGCGACCCACGCCGTAGCTGTCCACAGCTGTCCACATCCGAGTGGGCGTGGACGACGCCCACCTGCAAGGCGCTCCCTACCGAGCTAGCCGAGAAGGTCAACGGACGAATCGGCTCGTCATCGGGAGGAGCGCTGGCGATCGATGGTCAGCGTGTCGGCCAGGCCGGCGTACTCGAGCGTGCGAAGGGCGGGGCCGGACGGATTTCGGAGCACCAGCTCCCGACCGGCCGCGGCCTGGGAACGCCAGGCCTCCAGCAGTGCCTTCAACCCGGTCGAGTCGATGAAGGTGACGCGTGACAGATCGACGACGACCCGTCTGCCACTGGCCGCCGCCTCCGACAGGGTTCCCGTGAGCGTGGTCTCCGTCTGGAGATCGATCTCACCCACGACATGAACGACCACGTGGCCGTCCGAGTGCGTGATCATCACCTGGTAGTCCCCGGTACCGGACATGTCGACCCTCCTGGTCCGAGCCTCATGCCACGTGCTTCCAGAATGGCACGAGCGAGGGCGCCATGAGACCCCTCTCGGTGGCTTCGGTGTGCACTGGCACGGACCGGAGCACCGCGACTTCGCCGTATAGCGCACCCGGCCCCGGGTAACCGTCTGGGGTGGTCCAGAGCCGTGCCGTCGACGGGGTGCTGTTCGACCGGGACGGGACCCTGGTGGTGGACGTGCCGTACAACGGCGATCCCGAGCGGGTCGAGCCCGTCCCGGGTGCGTCCGACGCTATCCGGCGGCTGCGGGACGCCGGCGTCGCCGTCGGCATCGTGTCCAACCAGAGCGGCGTGGCCCGCGGCCTGCTGAGCGAGGACCAGGTACACGCCGTGAACGGGCGGGTGGCGGAGCTTCTCGGCCCGTTCGGCGCGGTGGCCTGGTGCCCGCACGGCCCCGGCGACGGCTGCGGCTGCCGCAAGCCGGCCCCCGGCCTCGTGAAGATGGCCGCCGCCCGCCTCGGCCTGGCGCCCGACCGGTGCGCGGTGGTGGGCGACATCGGCGCCGACGTCGACGCCGCCCGGGCCGCCGGGGCGCGGGCGGTGCTCGTGCCCAATGGCCGGACCCGGCCTGCCGAGGTGGCGGCGGCCATGTGGGCCCGGGACGTCGTCGTCGCGCCGGACCTGGCCGCGGCCGTCGACGCCCTTCTGGGCCAGCCGTGAGCCGGGCGACCCTGGTCGCCCGGCTCGACAACGCGGGCGACGTGCTGCTGGCCGGCCCGGCCGTGCGGGCCGCGGCCGGCACCGGCGACCCGGTCCACCTGCTGTGCGGGCCCCGGGGCCGGGAGGCGGCCCGCCTGCTGCCCGGGCTCGCCGGGGTGGTGGTCCACCGGGCCCCCTGGATCGCCCCCGACCCGATGGCCGTCCGGCCGGAGGACTCGGAGGCGCTGGTCGACCAGGTGCGCGCCCTTGGGACGTGGCGGGCGGCGATCCTCGGGTCCTCGCACCAGAGCCCCCTGCCCCTGGCCCTCCTGCTGCGTTGGGCCGGCGTGGCCGAGATCGCCGCGGTCAGCCACGAGCACGCGGGCTCGCTGCTCGACCACCGCATCCCGGGCGATCCCGACGTCCACGAGGTCGAGCGGGGCCTGCTCGTGACGCGCGCGCTGGGCCTCGCCGACCCCGCCGACGACCGGCTGCGGGTCGACATCGGCCTGGAGGGCGACCCACTCCCGGTCGGCGTCGAGCCCGGCGAGGACCTCGTGGTCGTGCACCCCGGCGCCAGCGTCCCGGCCCGCACGATGGGCCCCCGGCAGTGGCGCGATGCGGTCCGCGCGCTCTCCCGGACGGGGCGTCGGATCGCCGTGACGGGGGGTGGTGAAGAAAAGCGGCTCACCGCGTTCGTCTCGGGGGATGACCGACTTGTGTCCGATCTCGGAGGCCGCACGACGCTTCGCCAACTGGGTCGGTTGCTGGCCGGCGCGGGGGCGCTGGTGACCGGCAACACCGGCCCCGCCCACCTTGCCGCCGCCGTCGGCACACCCGTCGTCGCCGTCTTTCCGCCCACCGTGCCGGCGAGCCGCTGGCGACCATGGCGGGTGCCCCACGTGGTACTCGGCGATCAGTCCGTGCCGTGCGCCGGGTGCCGGGCCCGCCGCTGCCCGCTCGCCGAGCAGGTGTGCGTGAGCGGCGTCAGCGCCGGCGACGTGGTCTCTGCGACCGATCGCCTCGCCGGCGCCAGGTCACCGGAGGCCACGGCATGAGCGGGCTCCGGATCGACCTGGTGTCGGAGCACGCCAGCCCGCTGGCGGCCCTGGGCGGAGACGATGCCGGCGGGCAGAACGTCCACATCGCCGCGCTGGCCCGCGGCCTGGCGGCACAGGGATGCGACGTGACGGTCCTGACCCGGTGCGACGCCGCGGACCTCCCCCGCCGGGTCGGGCTGGCGCCGGGTGTGACCGTCGAGCACGTGGTCGCCGGCCCGCGCGCCGCGCTGTCAAAGGACGACCTGTTCGAGCACATGCCCGCGTTCGCGGCCCACCTGCGCCGCCGCTGGCGGACGGCGCGCCCGGACGTCGTGCACGCTCACTTCTGGATGTCGGGCTGGGCCGCTGCCCATGCGGCCGAGGGGCTGGCCCAGCCGCCGCCCGTCGCCCTCACGTTCCACGCCCTCGGCGCGGTGAAGCGCCGCCACCAGGGCGACGCCGACACCAGCCCGCCGGCCCGCCTGGCGGTCGAGGCCGGGCTGCTGCACCGGGTCGACCAGGTCATCGCCACCTGCTCGGACGAGCAGGCGGAGCTGGACGCGCTGGGCTGCCCGCCCGGTCGGGTGGCCGTGATCCCGTGCGGCGTCGACGTCGCCGCCTTCCACCCCGATGGTCCTGCCCTGCCCCGGAGCCGCGCCCACCGGCTGGTCACGGTCGGCCGGCTGGTCCCCCGCAAGGGGGTCGACGACGTGATCCGGGCGCTGCCGGACCTGCCGGGCACCGAGCTGGTCGTGGCCGGCGGGCCGCCCGCGGGCCAGCTGAGCGGCGACCCCGAGGCCACCCGCCTCCAGGACCTGGCCCACCGGCTCGGCGTGGCCCGCCGGGTCCGGCTGGTCGGGGCGCTCGACCGCGCCGAGCTGCCGCCGCTGCTGCGGTCCGCCGACGCGGTGGCCAGCGTGCCCTGGTACGAGCCGTTCGGGATCGTCCCGCTCGAGGCCATGGCCTGCGGTGTGCCGGTGATCGGCAGCGCGGTGGGCGGCCTGCTCGACACGGTCGACGACGGACGCACCGGCGCGCTGGTTCCACCCCGGGACCCGGCGGCCCTCGCGGCCGCCGCCCGGGAGCTGCTGGACGATCCGGCGCGGCGCCGGCGCCTCGGTCGGGCCGGCGTGGCCCGCGTCCGCCGGCGGTACACCTGGCCCCTCGTCGCGGCCCGCACGCTCGACGCGTACCGGGCTCTGGTCGCCGGGGCCCCGAGCTGGGCGGTGCCGGCATGACCCTCCACGACACGTCCCTGCTCGGCGCGCACCTCGACCGCTCCGAGCGGGGGCTCCGGTCCCTGCAGCCCGAACTGGCCCGCATCGAGCGCTGGGGCGCGCTCCTCCGCCTGCGGCTGAGCCAGGGCGGCCGGCTCCTGGCGGCCGGCAATGGCGGCAGCGCAGCGCTGGCGTACCACCTCACCGGCGAGCTGGTGGGCCGGTACGACCGCGAGCGGGTCCCGTACAGCGCCATCACCCTCACCGCCGACCCGGCGAGCGTGACCGCCATCGGCAACGACTACGGCTACGACGAGGTGTTCGCCCGCCAGGTGGCGGCGCACGGCCGGCCGGGCGACGTCCTGCTGGGGCTGTCGACGTCCGGCCGGAGCACGAACCTGCTGCGGGCCATCGCGGAGGGCCGGCAGCGGGGGATGGTCCTGTGGGCCATGACCGGCCCGGCGCCCAACCCGCTCGCCGCGGTCGTCGACGACGTGCTGGCCATCCCGTGCGCCGACACGCCCAACGTCCAGGACGTGCAGCAGGTGGCGGTCCATCTGCTGTGCCTCGCGTTCGAGCTGGCCGGGGAGCAGGCGTGAGCGCCGGACCGCCCCGGCCCCGCGTCACCGTGGTGGGCGACACGCTGCTCGACGTCGACTGGACCGGCGAGGTCACCCGGCTGTGCCCTGACTCGTCGTCGCCCGTGCTCGAGCACCGTGCCGACCACGCCCGCCCGGGCGGTGCGGGCCTGGCCGCCTGCTTCGCCGCCGACGGCGGCGCCCGGACCCGGCTGGTGACCGCGCTCGGCAGCGACCGCGAGGCCGCTGTCCTGCGGGACCGGCTGGAAGCGGCGGGCGTGGAGCTCGTCGACCTCGGTCTCGGCGGACCCACCCCGGTCAAGCTGCGCCTACGGGCCGGCGGGCGGTCGCTCGCCCGGGTCGACCGGGGGTGCTCGCCGGTCGTGGTCCCTGGCCGGTGGGGCGACGACGCCACCGCCGCGGTCGAGGGCGCAGACGCCGTGCTGGTCGCCGACTACGGCCGCTCGCTGGCCGCGCTGCCGCCGTTCCGGGCCCTCCTGGCCGCGCTGGCCGGGCGCATTCCGGTGGTGTGGGACCCCCACCCCCGGGGGGCCGTCCCGCCGCAGGGCGGCCTCGACGTGCTCGTGCCCAACGCCGCGGAGGCCCGGGCGCTCGCCGGCCCGGACGCCGCCGGCGAGGACGACGGGGCGGTCGCGGCCCGGCTCGCGTGCCGCTTCAGCTGCGCGGTGGCGGTGACGGTCGGCGGCGACGGGGCGGTCCTGGCCGTCCCCGGGGGGCCGCCCCGCCGCATTCCCACCGCAGCCGCCACCGGCGACCCGTGCGGCGCCGGCGACCGGTTCGCGGCGTCCCTCGTGGTCGCCCGCGCGCGGGGCTGCGGCGCCGCCGAGGCTGTCGCCGGCGCAGTGGACGACGCCCGCCGCCAGGTGCTCGGGGGCTTCGTCGGCCCCGGCGGCAGCGGGCTCCCCCTCGCCCCCGAGCCCGGCCCGGCCGGCGGTCCGTCGGACAGGGCGGTGGATCTGGCCGCCCGGGTCCGGGGCAGCGGGGGCACGGTGGTGGTGGCCGGCGGCTGCTTCGACGTGCTCCACGCCGGGCACGTCCGGCTGCTGGAGGCGGCACGGAGCCTGGGCGACTGCCTGATCGTGTGCGTCAACGGGGACCTGTCGGTCCGGCGGCTGAAGGGCCGGCACCGGCCGGTCAACCCGGTCGAGGACCGGGCGGCCGTTCTCGAGGCGCTGGCCCCTGTCGACGCGGTGCTGGCGTTCGAGGAGGACACGCCGGCCGAGGCGTTGACCCGGCTGCGCCCCCACCTGTTCGTCAAGGGGGCCGACCATGCCGGCGCCGGCGAGATCCCGGAGGCGGCGGCGCTGCGCCCCTGGGGCGGGGAGGTCGTGTACGTGCCCCTGGTGCCCGGTCGGTCGACCACCCGGATCCTCCAGGCTGCGGCCACCGGCACGGAGGGATAGGAGGACCGCCATGGCCACGGTGCTCGGCGTCAACGCCGTGTTCCACGACCCCGCGGCCGCGCTGGTCGTGGACGGGGAGACGGTGGCGGCGGCGGAGGAGGAGCGGTTCAGCCGGCGCAAGCACGGCAAGGAGCCGGTGCCGTTCTCGGCCTGGGAGCTGCCGGTGGCGGCGATGCGCTGGTGCCTCGACCACGCCGGCCTCGCCCCCGGCGACGTGGACGCGGTCGCCTACTCCTACGACCCCGACCTGGCCCCGGCCGGCGGGCCCGACGTCACCGCCGACGAGTGGGAGGGCCTGCGCACGCTGTACGTGCGGCGGGTGCCGCGCTTCCTGGCCACCGCGCTGCCGGGCCTCGGCCCCGACCGGGTCGACTACGTCGCCCACCACGTCGCCCACGCCGCCTCGTCGTGCATCGCCGCGCCCCACGAGACGTCCGCGGTGCTGGTCCTCGACGGCCGGGGCGAGCGGGCCTCGCACCTGGGCGGCAGGTGGCGGGACGGCCGGCTGGACGTCCTGGCCGCCCAGGCCCTGCCTCACTCGCTGGGCCTGCTGTACGAGGAGGTCACCGAGCACCTCGGCTTCCGGCGGTCCTCCGACGAGTACAAGGTGATGGCGCTGGCCAGCTACGGCGACCCCTCCCGGTTCGGGCCGGTGTTCACCGAGCGGGTCCGGGCCGACGGCGACGGCGGCTTCCGGGTCGGCCGCATCGACCTGGGCGAGCTGGTCCCGCGCCGGCAGGCCGGCGAGGGCTGGGACGACCGCCACGCCGATCTGGCCGCCGCGGTGCAGGTGCGGCTGGAGGCTGTCGTGCTCGACCTGGCCCGGTGGCTGCACGCCCGCACCGGCGAGCGCGCGATCACGCTGGCCGGCGGGGTGGCGCTCAACTGCGTGGCCAACGGCCGGCTGGCGGCCGAGGGGCCGTTCGAGCACGTGTGGGTCCAGCCGGCGGCCGGCGACTCGGGCACGGCACTGGGTGCCGCTCTGGCCGCCGCCACCCGCCGGGGCGACCGCTGCGCCCCGTTCGGGACCGCGGCCCTCGGCCGCGGCTGGCGGGAGGACGAGATCGAGGCCGCGCTCAAGGCCGCCGAGCTCCCGTACCACCGCCCCGACGGATCCGGGGACCTGGCCGACGAGGTGGCGGCTGCGCTGGCCGAGGGGGCGGTTGTCGGCTGGTTCGAGGGCCGCAGCGAGTACGGGCCACGGGCGCTCGGGCACCGGAGCCTGCTGTGCGACCCTCGCCGGCCCGAGAACCTCGGCCGCATGAACGCCATCAAGGGCCGGGAGGAGTTCCGGCCCGTGGCACCGATGGTTCTGGCCGACCGCGCCCCGGACATCTTCGAGGGCGTCCACCCCAGCCCCTACATGCTGTTCGTGCACCGCGTCCGGGACGGCTGGCGGGACCGCATCCCGGCCGTCGTCCACGTCGACGGCACCGCCCGCATCCAGACCGTCGACCCGGGCGACGAGCCGCTGATGGCGGCGACGCTGGCGGCGTTCGAGCGCCGGACCGGGGTCCCGGTGCTGGTCAACACCAGCTTCAACACCGCGGGGCGACCGATGGTGGACACGCCCCGCGACGCGCTGGAGTGCTGGGGCTCGGGGCCCGTCGACCTGCTGGTGCTGAGCCCGTTCGTCCTGCGGCGGCCGCGGTGATCGACGTCGTGGTGCCGACCGTCGGACGCCCGTCGGTGGGGGTGCTGCTGCGGTCGCTGACCCGGGAGCTGCCGGCCGCGAGCACGGTCGTGGTGGTCGACGATCGCCCCGCCGGGACCGGGCCGGCCGTCCCGGTGCCGGACGACCCCCGGGTCCGGGTCGTGCTCGGCGGTGGGCGGGGACCGGCCGCGGCGCGCAACGCCGGCTGGCGGGCGACGGCGGCGCCGTGGGTGGCGTTCGTGGACGACGACGTGGACCTCCCGACGGGCTGGGTGCGGGGCCTGGAGGTCGACCTGGCCGCGGCGGCCGCGGACGTGGGTGCCGTCCAGGGTCGCATCGACGTGCCGCTGCCGGCCGGGCGGCGCCCGACCGACTGGGAGCGGAACGTCGCCGGCCTGGCCGGCGCGCCGTGGATCACGGCCGACCTGGCGGTCCGGCGGACGGCGCTGGAGGCGGTGGGCGGGTTCGACGAGCGCTTCCCCCGGGCTTACCGGGAGGACACCGACCTGGCGCTGCGGCTCCTCGACGCCGGCTGGACCCTCCGGAGGGGCACCCGCCGGTGCCGCCACCCGGTGCGGCCCGCCCCGTGGTGGGTCAGCGTCCCCGCCCAGCGCGGCAACGGCGACGACGTGCTCCTGGCCCGGCGCCACGGGCGGAGCTGGCGCCGCCGGTTGGGGGTGGCACCGGGCGCGTTCCGGTGGCACGCCGCCACCACGGCACTGGCCGGCGCGGCGGTGGCCGCGGGGCTCGCCGGCCGGTGGCGTCTGGCGACGGCG
>DASRJM010000051.1:0-2706 GCA_035649475.1 Acidimicrobiales bacterium | reverse complement strand
CGCTGCCGGACTGGAACGCCACAACGTCCCCGTTGTCGGAGATCGACGCCCATGCGTAATCCGGTGAGAGCGCGGCGTCGCCGCACCGTGACTGGTTGACCCGATGGACCGCTCCGGTCACGAGGTCCTTGTGCACGATGTGGTACGGCGGCTCTCTCTGCCACACCACCGCGGCGGTGCCGTCACCGCTGAGCCGACCGTCGAGATCTCCCGACAGGATCGAAGGACTGATCGTGACCGGACGGGTGACTCCGGCGACCGTGTCGCGCACGAAGAGCTGTTGCCGGGTATCGCTGCTGCCCGGGACGACGCCGGCGAACGTGGCAGCGAACGCCACCAGGCGGCCGTCGTCGCTGATCGACATCGGCACGGCGAACGCCCGGGCGATCTCCCCGTCGGTCCGGCGCGAGACCACCGTCGTGTCAAGCGTCCCGCGATCCTGGACGCAGACACCGACCGGTATCTCGTCTCCGGGCTGCGGGTGACACCAGAACACGATGTGCGACCCGTCGCGGTCGAGCAGTCCGAAGCCTCCCGCGGGCAGCTGGAGGTGTTCGGGTATCCCGATCTGTTCCAGCTCGCCGGTCACGCGGTCCTTCACATAGGTCGACGTGCCGACAGTTCCGGGCGGTGGTGGCACCACGGAGCCGAACGAGCACCAATGCCAGGCGACGTAGCGGCCATCGCCGCTCACATACGGGGCGAACGTGCCGCAACCGCCCTGCCCGCCAGCGGGGCTCACGGACATCAGCCGGGTCTCCCGCCGGAGGAGGTCGCGGGCGTAGATGTCCCACGTGCCGTCGTGGTCTTCTGCCGTTAGGAAGTCCGAGGTTGGAAACGCAACCACGGTGCCGTCGTCGCTGATCGCAGGCGGATCGTGGACGCCGGTGCCAATCACGCCATGTCCCGGCTCCGGCACGTTCACCAACACAGGACGGCACGCCACCAACGCAAGGAGTCCCCCCGCAACAAGCCCCCGGCGCACGACGACAGCGCGCATCGGTCTCGATCATAAGCACGGACACCGGGACCCCCCAGAGCGCAGCCAACAGGTAGGTGCGGGCGATCCGCCGGCCGCTGCTTCTCCAGGACGGGCAACGCCCCAATCCGGAGGGATCCCACGCAGCGCCGCCGCACCGGGCAAGCTCGACAGGATGAGGGCGGGCGTGTGGTGGCTCCTCGGCATCGTGGTAGTGCTGGGCGCGGCCTCCAGCCGGTCGTCCAGCCGGGGCGGGGTGCGCGTTCATGCCGTCACGGAGGCGTCAGACTGCCCATCATGATGCGGATCCGGCTCCCGCCCGCCTTCACCGAGCACGCCCGGGCGATCCAGGCCTCCCGATCGGCCGGGAAGGGGAAGCAGGCGGACGCCGCCACGCCCGCCGTCGAGCGCCGGACCGTGGGGTGGTTCCGGGCCCGGGCGATGCACCTCTCGGAGCGGTTGCCGGTCGAGCCGGGGTGCCTGGCCGCAGCCGCGCGGGGCGGCTTGCAGGACACCGCGCCCCGGGCTGCGCTGCTGGCGCTGGCGGCCCGCGCCGGCGGCGTCGGACCGGACTCGTGGGAGGACCCCGAGGTCGTGCAGATCTGGTTCCGGCAGGCCGACTACGTCGTGCCCCGGGCCGACGTCGGGATCTTCACCCGGGGGACCATGCCCCGGGACCCCGCCCAGGCCGCGGCCCTCGAGCGCGTTGCCGACGACATCCACACGATGCTCGACGGCGAGCCGCAGACCACCCGGGTCCTCATGCCCGCCGTGCCCGAGCTCCGGGGCGACTACTGGGTCCGGATGACCGCCGCCACCGGGCGGCTCCACATCCGCTGGGACGCACGGTACGTGCACGTCCTCCCCGTCCAGGCGCCCGACGTCGACGACGAGGAGGCCCGCCTCGAGCTGGCCCGCCGCCACCTGCGCTGGCACGGGCCCGCCGACGAGCGCCAGTTCGCCCGGTGGGCCGGCGTGTCCCGGGCCGACGCGGCCGAGACCTGGCGCCGCCTCGTGCCCGAGCTCGTGCCCGTCGCCCTCGACGGCCGGGCCCGCAGCCTGCTGGCCGCCGACGAGCCGGCGCTCACCGGCGCGGCGCCGCCGTCCGGGGCCCGGTTCCTGCCGATGGGCGACCCCTACCTCCACCTCGACGCCGGCACGGTCGTGCCGGCCGCCCCGCCGGCGGTCGCCGAGCGGGAGCCGGAGCCCGGCATCAGCCGCCGCCTGCTCAACAGCCTGGCCTGCCGGGTGATGGTGGACGGTGACCTGGTGGCGTCGTGGGGTCGGGCCGCCGCCAAGCTGACGATCGCCCCGTGGGGCCCCCTCGATCCGGCGACCCGCGAGGCCATCGACCACGAGACCGGCACGATGGCCGCCGCCCTCGGCCGGGCCCTGACCGTGCGCTGGCTCGACGCCGCCTAGGGTCGGCGGCATGGCGACCGACTCCTTCGAGCGGCTGTGGGGCAGCGACCTCAAGACGGTGGCCGGCACGGCCGCCTCGGCCCCACCGGACAGCGACGAGCGGTCCGAGGCCCAGGCCGTGCTGCAGGCCCGCACCGCGGCGGCCCAGCAGCAGGCGGCACTCCAGCTCCGGCGCCTGGTCACGGCCACGATCGCAGTCGCTGTCGCGGCGATCCTGCTGGCGGCCGCGGTGGTGTTCCTCTCGGTCACGGAGGACGACGCCGACACCCGCGAGCGCAACGACCGCGAGCGCACCGAGCAGGAGG
>DASRJM010000050.1:0-2543 GCA_035649475.1 Acidimicrobiales bacterium | reverse complement strand
CAACCGCCGCCTCGCCGGCGCCGAAAGCTTCACCATCGCCCCCTCCAAATACCTCGGCCACTACGTCGCCGGAAACCTCGCCGCCCGCCACAACATCAACGTCACCCTCCACAACTCCCCCGGCCACGGCATCACCGCCACCATCAACATCCCGCCCACCCTGCTGACCATCGACGCCACGGCCGACGGGGGCACACCGCAGGTCATCCCGCCGGCCGAGGTCCAGGTCATCACCGGCCCGACCGACCTGGCCGCGCTGGCCGAGCTGGGGCCGGCGCCGGCCGAGCCACCGGCCGCGCTGCCGTTCGCCGGGACGGCCACCGGCGGGCCGCCGAGCGGTCTGACCGCCAGCGGCCTCACCAAGCGGACGCCCCGCCTGCCCGAGGCCATGCCCTCCAACCCGGGCACGCAGCCCAACGACGACCTGCTCCAGACCCTGGCCCAGTACACCAGCCAGCGCCAGGACGTCCCACCGGTCCCGCCGGCACCGCCGGGCCCGGGTCAAGGTGTGGGGCCCGGCACCGGACCGGGCTCGCTCCGGCCCGGCAACCCGCTCAGCCCGGCCACCGGGACGCCGGCGCTCAGCCACCTGCCGCCGTTCCCGATCACACCGCCCAGCGGCTACCCGATCCCGGTCCCACCGGAGCCGGCCGACGGGCAGCCGCCCGCGGACTCGCCGGCTCCGCCGCAGCCACCACTGCCGCTACGACCGCCCCCCGCACTGCAGCCACCGCCGCTGCCGCGCCGCCACCAGCCTCCGGCGGCCACCCACCCACCGTCGCGCCCGGCAGCCGCCGCCAACGGGCCCGGTGGCCTCGGCGGCCCGGCCCGGCCCGGCAGCCTCGCCGGGGGTCTCCCCGGCGCCAACCTGCCGGAGGCCACGAGCGACCAGACGGCAGCCGGCCTGACCCGCCGCATCCGGGGCGCCCAGCTGCCCCGCACCCACACGGTGAGCATCCGGCGCACGCCCCAGCAGCCGAGCGCCGACCGGCGCTCGCACTTGACTCCGGCCGGCGGCGTCCCGCTGCGCGGCCCGGGTCCTGAGCTGCCCGGGCCGGCCCCCGAGGACTCCCCGCCGGCGGGGCCGACGACGGGTGGCTTCTCCACCGGACCTCCCGCCGCTGGCGCGGCCGGTGGCTTCTCCACCCAGCACTCGGCCAAGGACGTCTACAGCTTCCTGGCCGACTTCAGCGCCGGGGTCCAACGCGGCCTGGACGAGACCCACATCGAGGGATCGGCCGAGGACGAAGGGCCCGACGGGAACCCCTGACACGACGATCGCGGCGGCTGCCGCGACCTCGATCTTCGCGATTCGTAGTCGTTTGTTCCTGCACGGTGGTCGCTCATCCGCGATGATGGCCTGTCGCCAGGCTCGTCGGCGGTGATGTGTCGGCACTGGCCCACCCCCCAATAGGGAGTCTGCGTGCGTCGGGTCCCGATCTCGATCAAGTTGTGGGCGGCTCTGGCCGCGCCGTTGCTGGGTCTGCTCGCGATCACGGTCATCGAGGTCGCCCAGGCGTCCCGCAAGGTCCATTCGGTCAGCGAACAGGCCGACCTGGCCACGGCACCGATCGGTCCGACCGGTGTGACCGAGGCGCTCGAGAACGAGCGCAACTTCGCCGTCACCTACCTGATCGGCCTGGAGGACGAGTTCCCCCTCGAGGCGGGCACCCTCGAGGAGAGCCGAACGGCCGCCGACACCAAGATCGACGAGTTCCGGGCCCACATCCTCCAGCGGGGCGGCGCGGTGGCCGAGGCCTACCGTCCGGCGCTCGAGGGCCTGTCGGGCCTGGAGGGCCTCCGGCAGGAGATCGACGGCAACACGAGCGAGCGCACGCTCGACAACTCCGTCTTCAGCTCGACGGTGTTCGACGGGTACGCCGACCTGATCGCGCCGTTCCTCGACGCCAACACCCGGGTCGCGGTGGCGATCGACGACCCCGAGCTGCGGCAGGGGGCCGAGCTGGTCGACACCATCTCCCGCCAGATCGAGGTCATCGCCGACCTGAGTCGCACGCTCCTCCAGAGCGCGCTGACCGAGGGTCCCGCTGATCGGGGCGAGGTCGCGGAGATCGCCACGCTCACCGACCTGCTCGAACGCAACGACGCCGCCCTGCAGGCCGCGGGACGCGACCCGTATCGCAGCGTGGTCGCGTCCGGGCTGCCCGAGCAGCTCAACACCCAGCTCCTCCAGCTGGCCGACACCACCATCGCCGGACAGGAGGTCCCGCCCGAGCGGATCCTGTCGGCGGTCGACGTACCCGAGGACCAGAGCTACATCGGGTTCCGGGACGACGTGAGCCAGGTCCTCCGGGACAAGGCCGACAGCCTGGCCGACGCGGCGCGGCAGCGGGTGTGGGTGTACTGGATCCTGGCGCTGCTGGCCATCGGGATCACCGTGTTGGCGACGTGGTTGGTGTCGCGGTCGATCACGCGGCCGTTGCGGGCGTTGACCCGCCAGGCGACCGAGATGGCCAACCACCGGCTCCCCGACGCCGTCCTGGACATCCTGGACACCCCCCTGGGCGACGACGTCACCGTCC
>DASRJM010000049.1:0-3381 GCA_035649475.1 Acidimicrobiales bacterium | reverse complement strand
GGATGTGGTCGGCCGTCGCCGGCTTGCCCACCGTGCCCGGCCGGGTCAGCCAGTCGCTGCTGGTGACGAACGTGCCCACGCCCTCGGTGGCGGCGTAGTACTCCAGCAGCACCGGCCCCCACCACTCGATGATCGCCTTCTTCACCGAGACCGGGCACGGCGCCGCGCCGTGGATCACCATGCGCAGCGACGACACGTCGGCGGCAGCCTTGACCTCGTCCGGGAGGGACAGGAGCCGGTGGAACATCGTCGGGACCATGTGGCTGTGGGTGATCCCGTGCTCCGAGATGAGCCGCAGCGTCTCGGCCGGCGACCAGCCGTCCATCAGCACGACGCCGACCCCGGCGTTGAGCGGGCCGGCCACGGAGAACGCCAACGGAGCGGCGTGGTAGGCGGGCCCGGTGCACAGGTGCATCGTCTCGCCGGGCACGTAGCCGAACAGGCGCGCCAGGCCCGACGTGGGCGGCACCTCGCTGCGGTGCACGCCCTTGGGCCGGCCCGTCGTCCCCGACGTGTACAGCATCGACCGGCCCAGCCGGGGGTCGTCGATGTCGTCGCCCGACTCGCCGGCGACCGCGGCGTCGTAGGACTCGAACCCGTCGATCGCGCCGCCCACCGCCAGCCGGACCGCGGCGCCGGTCGACTGCCCGGCCGCACCCGCGGCGACCGGGCCGAAGCGGGCGTCGGCCACGAACGCCGTGGCCTGGCAGTCGCTGACGATGTAGGCCGCCTCGTCCGCGGTCAGGTGCCAGTTGATCGGCGTGAACCGCAGCCCGGCCCGGTTCGTCGCGCCGATGACCTCGGCGAACTCGGGGCGGTTGCTGACCATCAGGGCGACCGAGTCGCCCGCCCCGACGCCCCGGGCCCGCAGCGCCCGCACCAGGCGGTTGGCGTTGGCGTTGAGCTCGGAGAACGTGCGGTCGCCGTGCGGCGACAGGATGGCCGGCCGGTCCGGCTGCTCCGCCGCCCAGTGGGCGGCGCCCATGCCCACCCTGGCGGCCTCGTCGTAGCGCGTGTCGGCGTCGGTCATCCCCTCGGTCCCCCTCTGGTCCCGTCGTGATGCCGGCCTCAGGCCGGCGTGATCGGCGTGAACTGCGGCAGGTGGCGGCCGTCCGACAGCGGGTGCCAGGTCACGCGGACAGGCATTCCCACCGCCACGTCGTCCGGCGGGCATCCCACCACGTTGGACATCATCCGGACGCCCTCCGCCAGCTCGACGATCGCCACCACGTAGGGCCCCTCGGCCTCGTCCCGCCCGGCGCCGGCCCGGTGGTGGACGCCGAAGGCGTAGACCGTGCCCTCGCCGCTGGCCTCCCGCCACTCGATCGGGGCGTCCGGGTCGACCGGGTCGGCCTCCCGGGGGTACCACATCGCCTTCCCGGTGGCGGTGCTCCACGGCAGCACGAAGCGCTGCTCGCGGGTGGCGTCCCAGAACGGGGCGCTCACCTCCGACACCGGCGGTTCCAGCAGCTTGGTCACAACGTCGCCTCCGTGCCCAGCACGATCGTGCCCATCGTCGACAGAACGCCCCCGGAGCCGTGGGCCACGGCCACGTCGTGGGTGGGGAGCTGGCGGTCGCCCGTCTCGCCCCGCAGCTGGCGGACGGCCTCCACCAGCAGGAACATGCCGTACATGCCCGGGTGCGTGTACGACAGGCCGCCGCCGTTGGTGTTCATCGCCAGCGGGCCCCGGCCCGGGCCGAGCCTGCCGTCCTCCACGAACGCGCCGCCCTCGCCCTTGGGGCAGAAGCCCAGGTCCTCGAGGTGCAGCAGGGCCGTGATCGTGAAGCTGTCGTAGCTCATCAGCAGGTTGACGTCGTCGGGCTTGATCCCCGCCATCCGGAACGCGGCCGGCCCGGAGATCGCACCGCCGGTGACGGTCACGTCGGGCATCTGGCTGACCATCTGGTGGGTCCCGCCGGTGGCCGCGCCCAGCACGTAGACCGGCGGTCTGGGCAGGTCCCGGGCCCGGGCAGCGGACGTCATCACGAACGCCCCGGCGCCGTCCGTCACCAGGCAGCAGTCGAGCTTGTGCAGAGGCGACACGATCATGTCCGACGCCAGGACGTCGTCGATCGTGATCGGGTCGCGATAGCGGGCCTGGGGATTGAACGCCGCCCACGCCCGGGTGTCGACCGCGATCTGCGCCAGGTGCTCCGCCGTGGTGCCGTAGACGGCCATGTGGCGGCTGGCGGCGAGCGCGTACGCGCCCATCGGCATCCGCAGGCCGTAGGGCATCTCGAACTCCATCGTCGGGCCCATGCCGGCCGGCGGCTGGCGCCCGGGGCCGTACCGCGGCGGGGCGCCGCGCCGGTGGCGGTCGCTGCGGGGGGTGGCGGCGTACACGCCGACCACGACCTCGCACAGCCCGGCGGCGATGGCGGCCGCGGCGTGCTCGACGTGGAGCTCGTAGCTGGACCCGCCGACCATCGTGCCGTCGAGGTAGCGGGCCTGGACGCCGAGGAACTCGGCCATCGACGTCGGTGAGCCGGCGTGGGCGACGCCGTCGACGTCGGCCAGCGTCAGCCCCGCGTCCTCCAGCGCCTCGTGGATCATGGCCACTTCCAGGGCACGGCCGTGGGCGTCGAGCTCGCCCGTGGGCGAGGCGATGTCGGTGACGCCGACGATGGCGGCGGCACCGCGCAGGGTGCGGTCGGTCACGGTACGGGGTCCTCGCTCGGGTGAGTCGGGGCTGGTGAGGTGACGAAGTCGACGATGGCAGCGGGGAAGAGTCGACCTTCGCAGGCTGTGAGGTGGTCCCCGGGCACGGTCCGCCAGGCGGCGCCGGGGATCTTGGCGGCGAGGTCGGCCGGCGAGCCGACGAGCCAGTCGGCGTCGCCTGTCAGGACCAGGGCGGGCACGCCCATGCCGGCCAGGTGCCGGGGCGTCGGGTCGTCCTGCCCCGCGGAGTCGAGGGCGGCCAGCGCGGCCAGGTCGTTGCCCTTGTCGGCCAGGCTCTGGCGCATGTCCCGGGCCAGCTGGCCGAGCTTCGCCGGGTCCTCGGCCAGCAGGACCTCGGCGGCTAGGCCCTTGATGGCGCGCCGGGCGCCGTTGGCGATGTTCACGCCCACGCCGCCGAGGACGACGGAGCGCACCCGCTCGTCCTCCGGCACCCAGCGGGCGGCCACGACCGAGCCCATCGAGTAGCCGGCGACGTCGACCGACCGCGGTTCGGTCACGCCCAGGTGGTCGAGCAGCGCCCGGGCGTCGCCGACCATGGCGTTGCCCGCGTACGCCGCCGGGTCATGCGGGCGGGCCGAGGCGCCGTGGCCCCGGGCGTCGGGGGCGACCACGCGGCGGCCGGCCGCCAGCAGGCCGGCGACGACCCCGGTCTCCACCCAGTTCTCCCGGTGCTGCGACCCGAACCCGTGCAACAGCACCA
>DASRJM010000048.1:0-75043 GCA_035649475.1 Acidimicrobiales bacterium | reverse complement strand
ATCGAGGTCTTGGAACGAGGCAGCGACATGGTGCTCGCCGCTCATCGGACGCCGGTTGGCGGCAGGATCGTCACCACGACGGTTGAGACGGTCCGGTTCGATCGTCCCGAGACGATCGATTTCCGGTTGGTGCGCGGCCCGGTTCCTCATGTGGTCGAGCGGTTCACGCTCCACCCGGAACAGGGCACGACTCGACTGGAGTACGCCGGCGAGCTGGGTGCGGACTTCTGGGGGCTGGGCCGCTGGTGGGCTGACCAGGTTGCGTCCAAGTGGGAGGCGACCGTCAGCGCATCGCTCGATCGCATCAGGAAAGAAGCCGAACGACGCGCGAGCTGACGGCGGGTGGCACAGTCGTTCCGCGCATGTCGTTGTCGCGTGTGCTCGGCGACCGGGGGCGGGGACGGAGCGAATTCGCCGGTGCCGGGGCTTACGCTGCTGCTCCGTGCGCCATACCCCAGGCTCGTATGTCATCGGTCCGTACCTACTGCTGCATCAGCGCGCCTACCGGTTCACGCGGGGCGCTGTCGGCCGCCACGTCGCCGGCCGTCCTGCCCTGTTGCTCCACACGGTGGGCCGCAAGACCGGCCAGCCCCGGACGACGGCTCTCGTCTACGCCCGGGACGGCGACGACTATGTGGTCGTGGCCTCCTACGGCGGGGCGCCCCGGCACCCGGCCTGGTTCCTCAACCTAGAGGCCAACCCCGAGGTGCAGGTGCAGGTCGGTCGGCGGCACCGACCAGCCCATGCCCGGGTGGCCGATGCCGAGGAACGGGAGCGCCTCTGGGAGCTCGTCAACGAGGAGAACCGCGGCCTCGCTCGTCTGTTCCACCGCGGTGTCGTCGGCCGCTACGACGTGTACCAGCGCCACACCCGACGGGAGATCCCGGTCGTGATCCTGGAGCCCAGCGACCACGAGTGACGACCATCTGACGAAGCCGGCCCGGACTGGGCTAGGTGTCGACCAGGTTGCCGGTCAGGCCTCGGCGGCCACCGACTTGACGCGGGCCATGCGGGCGTCGAGCTCGTCGCCGGCCGCTTCGTCCTCGGCCATGGCGGCGTCGATGTCGGCGTCGGCGAAGGCCATAACCCCCATGTCGGCGAACGCCTGCTGCACCTTGTTGCCCCACAGGCCGATGTCGCGCAGGATCGGCACGATCCGCACGAACAGGAAACCGCGGAACTGGCGCAGCACCTCGCTGCTGTCGACGTACTCGGTGACCTCCCGGGGCAGGTCCAGGCTCGACCAGACCTCCTCGCCGAGGAAGCGGTCGCGCATCCGATAGCACGCGTCCACGCAGAACTCCTCGCGTTCGTCGCGCTCGGGCTGGGTGAGCTGCGGGTAGTAGTCGCGCAGCGCCAGCCGGCCGAACATCACGTGGCGAGCCTCGTCCTGCATGACATAGGTGTTGATGGCCCGGGCCAGAGGATCGGTCGCCTGTTGGCGGATGAGGCCGAAGGCGGCCAGTGCCAAACCCTCGATGAGCACCTGCATCCCCAGGTAGGTCAGGTCCCAGCGGCTGTCGGCGATGACGTCGTCGAGCAGAGACCGCAGGTTCTGGTTGAGCGGGTAGACCAGCCCGATCTTGTCGTGCAGGTAGCGGCCGTAGACCTCGACATGCCGGGCCTCGTCGATGGTCTGGGTGGCGGCGTAGAACTTCGAGTCGAGATCCGGCACCGTCTGCACGATCTTGGCTGCGCACATCAGCGCGCCCTGCTCGCCGTGCATGAACTGGCTGAATCGCCAGGCCTCGAAATGCCGCCGCACCTCGCCCTTCTCGGCGTCGTTCATCTTGTCCCACCACGGCGTGCCGTGGATGGCGATGAACTCGTCGGGCAGGCCCGTCGGGTTGTCCGGGTCGATCTCGGTCGACCAGTCGATCCGATCGGACCCGATCCATTGCTTGCGGGTGCCTTTGTCGTAGAGGCGCAGGAGCTGGTCTCGCCCCGCCTCGTAGTCGAAGTCGAACAAGGTGGTGACGGCGCTGTCGACGCCCCACTCGTGCTCGCCGGTGTCAATGGCGTGCGTCGTCATGTCACTGCCCGCCCGCGTTCCAGCAGCCCGTTGACCGGGAGCGGTAAGCCATCGTGATCCCTCCGCCGTCGTTGTTCACTCCACGAGGCGTGCCGTGGCTGTGCCACTCCGTGGCACGCGCCCCGTCAGCCTACCGACGGCACGCCGCCCACGCTCGAAACGGCGGGACACAGCGCTTGCGCGCTGGCTCCGCCGCTAGGACCATCACCGAGTGCGCACGGCCATCGGACGCTCACACGTCAGGCGCAACGCCAGCCTCTCGCGGGTACACCGCTAGTGCTGGTGCCGGAGGTCCGCGGACGACTCGACCCGGGTTGTGCCTGCGCGGACGGCGGGGAGTGTGCATGACGGCGGCCGATGCGCTCGATCGGGGGCGAGAGTCGTTCGGACGCCGGGCATGGGCGGACGCGTTCACTCGATTGTCGACCGCGGACCGGGCCTCGCGACTGGACGCGGAGGATCTGGAGCGGATGTCGACCGCTGCGTACCTGATCGGCAGGGACGACGATGGCGCCGACGCCGGGGCGCGTGCGCATCACGAGTTTCTGCGCCGCGGCGAGGTGGACAGAGCCGTCCGGTGCGCGTTCTGGCTGGCCTTCAGCTTCCTCAACCAGGGCGAGATCGCCCGCGGTGGCGGCTGGATCGCCCGGGCCCACCGACTGCTCGACGAGTACGGGCAGGAGTGCGTCGAGCACGGCTACCTGCTGTTCCCGGTCGGCCTCCAGCGCCTGGTCGAGGGCGACGCCACGACGGCTGCCGCCATCTTCCGGCAGGCGGCCAAGATCGGCGAGCGCTTCAGCGACCCGGACCTGATCGCGCTCGCCAGGCTCGGCCTGGGCGGGGCGATGATCCCACTGGGCGAGACCGCCGCCGGCGTCGCCTTGCTGGACGAGGTCATGGTCGCAGTCGAGGCCGACGAGGTGTCTCCGACCGTCGCCGGGATCGCCTACTGCGCCGTGATCGAGACGTGCCAGGAGATCTTCGACCTGCGCCGAGCCCGGCAGTGGACCGCCGCACTGACCCACTGGTGCGGCTCACAACCCGACCTGGTCCCCTTCCGCGGCCAGTGCCTGGTCCACCGGGCGGAGATCATGCAGCTGCACGGTGCCTGGCCGGACGCCATGGAGGAAGCGCGGCGGGCCTGCGAACGCCTCTCGGAACCACCCGGCCAGCCAGCGGCCGGGATGGGCTTCTACCAGCTGGGCGAGTTGCATCGGCTACGCGGCGAGTTCGCCGAGGCCGAGGAGGCCTACCGCCGGGCCAGCCAGCTCGGACGAGAGCCGCAGCCCGGCCTGGCTCAGCTGCGACTGGCCCAAGGGCAGGTGGATGCCGCAGGGGCGGCGATCCGCCGGGTCTTGGACGAGGCGTCCGACCGGGTGGCCCGGTCCAAGCTGCTCGCCGCCTACGTCGAGATCATGCTCGCCGGAGGTGACGTGCAGGTGGCGCACGCGGCGGCCGACGAGCTGGAGCAGCTCGCCGAGGATCTCGGTTCGCCCCTGTTGGCAGCTGTGGCTGACTACGCCCGGGGCGGCGTGCTCCTCGAGGAGGGCGACGCCCGCGCCGCGCTCCAAGCGCTCCGCCAGGCCTGGACGGCGTGGCAGGGGCTGGAGGTGCCGTACGAGACGGCGCGGGTCCGCGTGCTGATAGGGCTGGCCTGCCGCCAGCTCGGGGACCAGGACAGTGCGGCGATGGAGCTGGACGCCGCGCAGTGGGTCTTCCGGGAGCTCGAGGCCGCGCCGGACCTCACGCGGGTGGAGGCGCTGACCCGTGAGCCGGCCGCCCGGTCGGCCGGCGGGCTCACCGCGCGGGAAGTGCAGGTTCTGCGCCTGGTGGCGGCGGGACAGACCAATCGAGCGATCGCCGCTGATCTGTTCCTCAGCGAGCGCACGGTCGACCGCCACGTGAGCAACATCCTCGCCAAGTTGGGCGTGTCCTCACGCGCCGCAGCCACGGCCCACGCCTACCGCAACGGGCTCATCTGACCGTCCTGGCGGGAATCACCCACGCACGCGAGTGCCCAATTTGGGTGGTTCCGCCGACGCATCGCGTCGCGGCCACGTCGCACCGTAGAGGCACAGCCGAAGCGTGAGGAGCAAGCGATGAGCACGACCCGCACCAGGCACGTCGCGCCCGAGGCCGTTCGTGAGGAGCTGCTGTCCACGATGCCCGTGACCGAGCGACGGATGGAGCTGGCCGGCGTCTCGACCGCTGTGCTCGAGGGCGGTGACGGTCCGCCGGTCGTCCTGCTGCACGGCGCCGGCGAGTTCGCGGCCTGCTGGCTGCGCGTGATTCCCGACCTGGTGCGCACCCGTCGGGTCGTCGTCCCCGACCTGCCTGGCCACGGCGCCTCAACCGTGACCGGCGATCCGCCGGACGCCAGCTCGGTGATCGCCTGGCTCGGCGAGCTGATCGAGCGGACCTGCCGATCCGCGCCGGCACTGGTCGGACATGGCCTCGGCGGCGCCATAGCGGCACGCTTCGCCGCCACCCATGGCAACCGGGTCGCCCCGCTCGTGCTCGTCGACAGCTACGGGCTCGGCCGGTTCCGGCCGGCGCCGGGATTCGCCCTTGCCTTGCTCGCCTACGTCATGCGGCCGACCGAGCGAACGCAGGAACGCCTCTTTCGCCAATGCATGGTCGACCATCAGGCGCTACGCGAGCAGCTCGGCGAGCGGGGTCCGCTTCTCGAGGCGTACACGCTGAGCGGTGCGCGCGACCCCGGCCAGAAGGCCGCCCTGCGCAGCATCATGCCGCAGCTCGGCCTGCCAGCGATCCCACCGGCGGACCTGGCCCGGATCGCCGCATCCACGACCCTGGTCTGGGGCCGCCACGACCGTCAGGTGCGCCTCGGACCGGCCCAGGCCGCGAGCGCACGCCACGGCTGGCCGCTCCACGTGATCGAGGACGCCGGCGACGACCCCGCGTTCGAACAGCCCGAGGCATTCCTTCGCGTGCTGCTGACCGCCCTCGACCCGGTCGCGGCCGGTCCGCGGGGGCAGTCATGACTCCGCGAGCGGGCGAGGGGGTGCACACCGGGCGGTCCGACCTGGCCACCACCCCGGAGCACTCGGAGACGGTGGTCATCGGCGGCGGTCAGGCGGGTCTCGCCGTCGGCTACCACCTGGCACGACGAGGACGGCCCTTCGTGATCCTGGACGCCGACCGGCGGGTTGGCGACTCCTGGCGTCGGCGGTGGGACTCCCTGCGCCTGTTCACCCCGGCCCGCTACGACGGACTGCCAGGCATGCCCTTCCCCGCGCCCGCCTTCTCCTACCCCAGCAAGGACGAGGTCGCCGAGTACCTGGAGGCGTACGTGACGGCGTTCGACCTCCCCGTCCGCAACGGTGTCCGCGTCGACCGGCTCTCCTGGGACGGGGACGGGTACGTGCTGGCGGCCGGCGAGCGCCGGTTCCGAGCCGACCAGGTGGTGGTGGCGACCGGCGCCTACCGATGTCCCCGGATCCCCGCCTTCGCCGCCGACCTCGACCCAGGAATCCTGCAGCTGGACCCCAACCGCTACCGCAACCCGGCCCGGCTGCCCGACGGCGGCGTGCTGGTGGTGGGGGCAGGCAACTCCGGCGCCGAGATCGCCTTCGAGGTCTGTGGCACCCGCCCGACCTGGCTGTCGGGCCCTGACACCGGCCACATCCCCGTCCGCACGGGAGGCCGATGGGACCGGGTGCTGACCCCTCCGTTCTGGTGGTTCGCCTCGCGGGTGCTGACGGTGCAGAACCCGATCGGCCGCAAGGTGCGACCCAAGGCCTTGACCACGACCGCGCCACTGGAACGGGTGCGGCCGAAGGAGCTCGCCAACGCCGGCGTGGAACGCGTGCCGAGAACGGTCGGTACCAGGGACGGCTCCCCCTTGCTGGAGGACGGGCGGGTCATGGACGTGGCCACGGTGATCTGGTGCACCGGCTTCCGGCCCGACTTCTCCTTCATCGACCTCCCGGTCACCGACCGGGAGGGTCTCCCGGTCCACCACCGCGGCGTCGCCGAGTCCCGGCCCGGCCTGTACTTCCTGGGACTGTGGTTCCTGTCGGCCTTCACCTCCTCGCTGCTCGGCGGCGTCGGACGCGACGCCGAGCACATCGCCGAGCTGATCGACGCCCGGTACGTCGACGACCGGCCCGCCGCAGCGATCGGAGCGCCACGACCACCGGCAGTCACTCGATCAGCGATGCCGGTGAAGCCGAACCGCATGACAGCTCACGACGACATATAAGGAGAGGCCGTGCCGGTCACGAACATCACGTCCGCCGACGGAACGCGGCTCGCAGCACGTTGCTCCGGCCGAGGGTCCCCGCTCGTGCTCGTGCACGGGGCGAACGGAGACATCGACACCTTCGTACCCATCGAAGCACCGCTGGCCGACCGGCACACGGTCTGGGTCTATTCCCGCCGTGGCCGAGGCGGCAGCGGCGACGGTCCTGACTACGGACTCGGGCGGGAGGTCGAGGACGTGATGGCCGTCCTCGACGCCGCCGGGAACTCCGCTCATCTCCTCGGCCACTCCGGCGGAGCGATCTACAGCCTCATCGCCGCCATGGAGACGTCGTCGTTGCGCTCGTTGACCCTGTACGAGCCCCCCTTGAACATCGATGGCCTCGCGACGAGCGGGATCGATCAGACGCGCTCGGCGGTGGACGCCGGCGATCTCGACCGCGCCCTCGACGTCGTCCTGTCGAGCGTCGGCGTCGTCGACGCCGAGGTGCAGGTGCTCCGCTCGGTCGAGCCAGTGTGGACAAGGCTCCGTGCGGCGGTCCGGCAGGTACCGCGCGAACTGGGGGTGGTCGACGAGGTACGAGGTCGGCTGCAGGCCGTCCAGCCCCCCGACGTCCCAACCCTCTACCTGTACGGCGAGGACACCGACGCTTCCCTCTTCCTCGATCGTGGCGAGGTCGCTGCCTGGTTGCCAAGAGCCCGGCTCCACGGACTACCCGGACAGCGCCATCTCGCCTTCGTGTTCGATCCGACGTCGTTCGCCGAGGCCGTTCTCGAGTTCACCACAGCCCACGACAACTGAAAGGAAGCGATCAGAGCCTCGAGTCACGCGGGTCGGGGGCCGACGGCGGCGGCACCGGGTCCGCTCTCGAGATGGTCCCGGGACGGGTCGTGGGTCTTCGTCGTTCCGGACCCGGACGTCGCCCATCGGTCGGCCAGGTTGCGGCAGATCGCAGCCGCTGCGTCGACGAAGGGCCGCAGGGCAGGCGCTGGCCTGCGCCGGGGATGCCACGCGATGCCGAGGCGGCGGGGCGGGTGCTCGGGCCGGAGCGGGATGATCGCCACGTTCGGATCGTTCTCGTCGACCGTGAGCAGCGGGAGCACGGCGTAGGCCAGCCCCGAGCCGACCAGGCCCTGGATGGTCGGGGTGTCGTCGGAACGGAAGACATAGGTCGGCGAGACGGGCACCTGGCGAAAGACGTCGTCGATGATCTGCCGGCAACCGGCG
The DNA here is from genome assembly GCA_035649475.1 of Acidimicrobiales bacterium. Classification (GTDB taxonomy): domain Bacteria; phylum Actinomycetota; class Acidimicrobiia; order Acidimicrobiales; family VFJN01; genus ZC4RG19. Next base: position 67,559 of record DASRJM010000048.1, on the reverse strand, counting down.
TTGCGGGTGCCGATCATCGGGAGGCGGGAGATGTGGGCGATGTCGGCCACAGCGTGGCGTGCCTCGGGAGCGGCTGCCGGCGCGAGGAACACCAGCGGGTCGTCGAGCAGCGGGCGGACCTCCAGCATCTCGGTGTCGTGCAGGCCGATCTCGATGAAGGTCACGTCGACGTCGCCGGTCTCCACGGCACGGATCAGATCGGCGGAGTCGCGGGACTCACGCAGGACGATCTCGATGCCCGGCCACGCCGTCCGGAAGCTCCCGATGACGCGGGGGAGGACCTTGGTGCCGATGCTCGGGAGCGTTCCCACTCGCAGCTCGCCCTGGTCGCCCGATGCCAGCGCCCGCAGGTCGGCCGCGGCGAAGCTGACTCGGGCGAGGACCGTCCGGGCGTGGCTCAACAGCAACTTTCCGGCTGCCGTCAGGCGCACCGGACGGCGGCCACCCGGGCGCTCGAACAGAAGGGTGCCCACGATGCGTTCGAGGGCGCCGACCTGCTGGCTGATCGCTGACTGGGTGTAGCCCAGTTGCTCGGCGGCACCGCTGAAGGTACCTGTGTCGGCGACGGCCACGAGAGCCACCAAGTGGCGCAACTCCAGGCTGGGCCAGGCGGCCTGTGGGATCGAACTAGTAGCACTCCTGATGGATTCCAACTCTAGCTTCGATTGTTCTTATGGATCCACTGCTCCGATACTGGGTCCGGCGGCCGGTTCTGAGAGGAGTTGCGCATGGCAGTCGACGCCGGCGAGATCCGGAGCGTCATTCGTCAGGAGCTCGGGTCTGGTCTGGGGGGAAAGGTGATCTGCCCCGGCGAGGAGGGCTACGACACAGCTCGCGTCGTGTTCAACGGCATGATCGATCGGCGCCCGCTCGCCGTCGTCCGGCCTGTGGCTGCGTCCGACGTCGTCCGCTGCATTGCGTTCGCACGCGAACACGAACTCTTGCTGTCGGTGCGCGGCGGTGGTCACGGCATCGCAGGGAAGGCCGTGGGCGACGGCGCCGTCATGCTGGACCTGTCCGCGATGACGGCGGTCCGGGTCGATCCTGGGACGAGGACGGTCCGGGCCGGGCCCGGGCTTACGTTGGGGCAGTTCGACCGCGCCACGCAGGCGTTCGGGTTGGCGACGACGCTCGGAGTCGTGTCGACGACGGGGATCGCGGGACTCACGCTCGGCGGCGGGCTGGGCTGGCTCAACGGACGCTACGGGCTCGCGTGCGACAACCTGATCTCGGCCGAAGTGGCGACCGCCGATGGCCGGCTGCTGCGAGCCAGCGCCGGGGAGAACGAAGACCTGTTCTGGGGCATCCGAGGAGGGGGCGGAAACTTCGGCGTCGTCACGTCCTTCGAGTACCGCCTTCATCCGGTCGGCCACGTGCTCGCCGGTGGGTTGACCTACCCGTGGAGCGTGGCCTCCCCGGTACTCCGCTTCTACGACGACTTCGTCAAGGCGGCACCGGACGAGCTGTCCACCGCCGCGTCGCTGGGGCTGAGCCCGACCGGCGAGCCCATGGTGTCCATCGCAGTGTGCTACTGCGGTCCGAGCGACGAGGGCGAACATCTTCTGCGACCGCTGCGGACGTTCGGACCACCGATGGACGACGGGATCCAGCCCCTGCCCTATACGGCGCTGCAGAGCGTCCGTGACGACGGATACCCCGCCGGTCGCCTCCACTGCTGGAAGTCGGGTTGGCTGCGCGATGTGACCGAGGGCGCCATCGGGACCCTGATGGAGTTCGTCCCGCGGATGCCCTCGTCCGCCAGCGGCGTCGGCCTGCAGCAGATGCACGGTGCGGCGAGCCGCGTCGCCCCGTCGGCCACCGCGTTCGCCCATCGGGGCGAGCAGTACGACTTCCTCATCGGGTCACAGTGGTCCGAGGCGGCTGACTCGGATCGCAACGTCACGTGGACCAGGGGGCTGTTCGAGGCCATGGCGCCCCACCTCGAGGAGTCGGTGTATGTGAACAACCTGGGTGATGAGGGCCCCGAGCGGGTCCGGGCGGCCTACGGGGAGAACTACCCGCGCCTCGCCGCGGTGAAGAGGACCTACGACCCGGACAACCTGTTCCGCGCGAACCAGAACATCGAGCCATCCTCGAGCGTCTCCCGTGAGGGGGTGTGAGGGGCCGATGGACACGTCCACGCCGATCTGCCGCGGGCTCGGCGTCACGTCCGGTCTCGACGCGGGTCTCGCTCGTGACCTCGCCGTTCGATGCGAGCACCTCGGCTACCACTCCGTGTGGTCTAACGACGGGCCGGCCGCTCCCGGACTGAGGACGCTCGCGCAGTTCGCGGCGGCGGCAACTCAACTCGGGCTCGGCGTGGGGGTCCTTCCCCTCGACCGACATCAGCCGGCCGCTATCGCTGCGGCGATCGACCGCCTCGGGCTCGATCCCGCGAGGCTTTGCGTCGGGATCGGGTCCGGCCAGCTGCGCTCGCCGATCCAGGCCGTCGAGCGCGCCGTCGGCGAGTTGCGTGAGCTCCTCCCGGAGGAGACACGAATCGTCGTCGCAGCGATGCGACCACGGCTGTGCCACCTGGGCGGAGCGATCGCCGACGGCGTCCTGCTCAACTGGATGCTGCCCGCCCAGGCGGCGCTGGCGCGCCGCTGGGTGCATGAAGGTGCCGACGAGGCGGGGCGCACCGCCCCCGTGGTTGCTTCGTACGTCCGGGTCGCGGTGGGCTCTGGCTCGCGGCGACGCCTCCGCGACGAAGAGCGCCTCTACCGCAACATCGACGCGGGCCACCGCCAGCATTTCGAGGACATGGGTGTCCCGCTCGGGAGCGTCGGCGTGGTGGCATCGGCGCGACCGGGCGTCGTCGAAGGTCTGGCGCCCTACCACGCCGCGCTCGACCTGCCGATCGTACGCGTGCTCGCGGACCAGGACGCGACCTCGCTGTCGGTCGTCGCGATCGCCGCGGCGCCGTGAGGCGCTCCGATCTCCCGTGTGGCCGGCTTGGACCACGGCATGTCGGCACGACGCGCACACTGGCCGGGAAAGTGACAAAGGTGTTAGTCAGGGGGGCGCGGGACGGTAGATAGGCGAGGGGGTCGTTCGGGTGCTGCTCCTCCATGAGGTCCATCACATGGTGGGCACGCGCGAGAAGGAGTTCGAGGCCGCGTACCAGGCGTGGATGGCGGCGCTCGCGGACGACCAGGGTGCCCGGCTGCTGTGGTTCCTGAACCACGCTCATGGCACCGGTCCGTCGTACCAGGCGGTGACCGTCACCGGGCTGGCCGACGGCGCGGCGTGGGAGCGTCTGACCCAGCGGGTCCATCGCGGCGACCTGCGCCCGTGGGTCCGTGAGGTCGATGGCTGCCGGCACCGCGTGCAGGGCCGTCTGCTGATGCCGCTGGCGTGGTCGCCGCTCGACGTCGACCTGGCCGAGGTCCCGACCGACGGCCGCCACCACGACACGACGCTCTACATGGAGGACACGATGTGGCCCAAGCGGGGCAAGGTCGACGAGTACATCACCGCGGCGCGTGACGTCTACGCCAAGGTGCTCGGCGCTCACGCCGGGGCAGATGTGCTGCTCCGCATCGAGGTGGCGGGCCAGACGATGCCGGGGGCCGGGCGCTGGCCCGAGGTCACGCTGATACAGAAGGTGCACAGCATGCCCGGGCTCGTGCACCTGCTGACCCATGACATGCCGGCGGACATGAGCCGGCCCGGCACCTGGATGCACGACGCCCTCGAGTACCGCGACCAGTGGCGCAGCAAGCTGCTCCGGGCCGCCTCGTGGTCACCGCTGTCGTGAGGCCGGGACGATGAACGTCGGACGGGCCATCGATCCCGCAGTCGAACAGGTACCCCGGCGCACGGCGCTGATCGTCGGCGGTCGCCACTGCAGCTACCGGGACCTCGAGCAGTGGGTGCGCCGGGTGGCTGCGGCCCTGACCGCCCGTGGGGTCGGGCCCGGCGCCCGGGTCGCACTGGTCGACAACGGCAGCGTGCTGTCGGTCGCCACGATCCTGGCCGCGGCCCGGATCGGCGCCGCGTCGGCGCCGATGAACGTCCTGCTCACGACGGACGAGCTGAGCAAGCTGGCGACGGCGGTCGACGCCCGGGTCGGCGTTGCCGGCGAGCCGTTCCGGACGAGCCTGGCCGGGGCCCTCGGCGACGACGCGGTGCTCGGCGAGGACGACGTGGCCGGCCTGGACGAGGACGAGCTCGACGGCACGGCCGCCGCCGTCGACGACGCGGACGACGCCCTGGTGCTGTTCACCAGCGGCACCACCGGCCAGCCCAAGCCGGTCTCGATCAGCCACGGCGTGGTCGCCGAGCGCCTGGGCTTCTACGCCGCGCCGATCGACCCCGATGCCCCACCGGTGGTCGACATGATGTCGGCACCCGTCTTCCACATCGGCGGCACGCTCGGGCTGCTCGTCAGCCTGCGGTCGGGCCGGACCGTCGTGATGCTGCCCCAGTTCGCTGCCGGTGCCTGGCTCCAGGCGGTCGAGCAGCACCGCGTGTCCCAGACGTTCATCGTGCCCACGATGCTCCAGCGCATCCTCGACCACCCCGACTTCCCGGGGCGCGACCTGAGCTCGCTCCAGCAGATCAGCTATGGCGCCGCCGCCGCCCCGGTGGCGTTGGTGGAGAGGGCCCTCGACGCCCTGCCCGACGTCAGGTTCGTCAACGCCTTCGGCCAGACCGAGACCCTCGGCGCCTACGCCGCCCTCACCGCGGAGGACCACCGGGCCCGCCGCAAGCTGGGCTCCGCCGGTAGGCCCCTCCCCGGCGTCGAGCTGCGGATCGTCGACGTGGCCGCCGAGACCGACTGCCCCGTCGACGCCGTCGGGCAGGTGTGGGTGCGGGCCGCGCAGAACGTCACCTCGGACTGGTTGTGCACCGGCGACCTCGCCTTCCTCGACACCGACGGCTACCTCCACCCCGTCGGCCGCATGACCGACACGATCAACCGCGGCGGCGAGAAGTTCGGCCCGATCGAGGTGGAGGAGGTGCTGCGCAGCCACCCGGCCGTGCGAGACGCCGGCGTCTGCGGCGTGCCCGACCCCGAGCTCGGGCAACGGGTCGCCGCCGTCGTCGTCACCGTGGACGGTGAGGACCTCGACCCCGGCGACCTCCGGGCGTTCGCGGCGGAGCGGCTGGCCCGCTACAAGCTGCCCCAGCGGATCGTCTTCGCCGACGACCTGCCCTACAGCAACCTCGGCAAGGTCAGCCGCCAGGAGTTGGCCGCCGTGATCCTCGAGGACGAAGCGACGCGCTGACGATGCTCTTCATGCACGAAGTCCACGCCGTGGTCGGCGACAAGGAACACCAGTTCGAGGCCGCCTACCGCGAGGGATGGATGCCGCTACTGGCCGACGGTGACGACGCCCGATTGCTCTGGTATCTCAACCAGGCCCACGGCAGCGGCCCCGCCTACAACGTGGTCACGGTCACCGCAGTTCGTGACGGCAACGCCTACGAGCGGCTGGCCGAGGCACTGAGCGGCGGAGCGCTCCACGACTGGTCACGGGCCGTCGGCGACCTGCGCCACCAGGTCGACGGCAAGATGCTCGTGCCCGTCGAATGGTCGCCCCTGCAGGACATCGACCTGGCCCACGTGCCGGTCGCCGGCACGGAGCACGAGGTGTCGCTGTACATGGAGGACACCGGCTGGCCCACCGCCGCCCTCGACGACTACATCGACTTCTGGGACGCGGAGTACTTCCAGATGATGCAGCAGACACCGCCCGACCGGAGGATCCTCGACATCGAGGCCTGCTTCCAGGTCGCCTACGGCACCCACCGCCGACCCGAAGCCATCCTCATGCAACGGATCCTCGACTACGGCCTGCTGCTCAACCTCATCTCCGAGCCCGAGAACTACGACCCCAGCAGATGGCCGGGATCGTACATGCACCGGGGCCTGCGCTACCGCGATCAATGGGAGAGCAAGCTCCTGCGCACGAGCAGCTGGTCACCGCTCCACTGAACCCGCGTCACGCACGGGACCCGGACATGCCTCAACGCCCTGCCCTCGCCGCCCCCGTGACCGCTATCCTCGTGGGAGCCGACTGGCGGTGCCGGCGGAGGGACGAGGGAGCCCGGTGGTCATGCCTGAGTCGCATCCCGATCACCCCAAGCACCTGGACGGCCCCGACGCCGATCGGGTGCGCGAGGACCTTGCCGAGCTCGCCGACCTGGTCGCCATCGGCATCGAGGTGGACGGCCAGGTGCTTCAGGTCGCAAAGTCGACCTGGGCCATCTACGGACACTCCAGCTACGACGGGGAGATCATCGTCGGCGAGTACCGGGACGCCGACGAGGCCGCGGAGGTGCTGGACGCAGCCCCGCACCTCGACCCCGACCACGACTGAGCCGGTCCCGACCCGCAACTGCTCGATGGCGAAGCGAAGCCCGACGGCGCGGGTCGGCGCGCGGAAGCCGGGACGCAGGGGTCGCACGGCCACAGCCAGGCCGGGCACATGCGGGCCCCTACGCCCTCGTCTCCTCAGGTCGGTGCGACTAGCTGTCTTCGTACTTGAACGACACCGACAGTTTCGTGCGGTACGTGAGGGAACCGTCGGTGCCGACGTCGAGATCCTGCTTCACGACCTCGGCGACGCGCAGGTCGCGCAGCGTCTCGCGGGCCTTGGTCACCGCGGAAGACGCCGCGTCTTCCCAGGACGTGGTGCTGGTGCCGATGATCTCGATCACCTTGTAGACGCTCATTCCTACGACCTCCGGGCCGGCTACCGTGCGCTCCGACCCTACGCCAGTCAGTCGCCGTCGGGCCGAAGGAGACGACTCATGACCGGGCGTCGGTCCTCCGTGCTCGAGCTCGCCGTCGGCGGACTTCCCTTCCCGCACGGCGGACCCGATGGTGAATGGCGCTACCGCCACGCCGTCCGTCTCGACGGCCCCGGCCCGCTCGACCGTCAAGCCGTGTCGGACTTCCTGACCTATGAGCATGCTCACGGTCGGCGCGTCACGGTCGTCGCCGACGGACGTCTGTCCCGTTGGGACACCTGGCGGCCCCCCTCCGAGCGGCCGAGCCCAGGCTCCTTCCCGACGCAGTGCTGCACCGACGCCTTCCCCGACGGCTGCGGGGCAAGCCTCGTCTGTCACGGCGCGCCGGCGGCCGTTGCGGTCGAGATCCTCCGTTCCGGCGCGCTGCTCGCGGCGACCGCCGTGACGGGACGCACGGGGACTCGCCTTGCCGCGGACAGCACCTGGGGTGAGCCGTCCGACTACTTCGACCACGTCATGCTCGCCAACGGTCGCTGCCGAGCGCCGGAGGCGGTCGCGCTCAGCCGGTCTCTCGGTCGTGACCTCGTTCCCGCAGACCTGCGACGCGGCTATCCACCTGCCGTCAGGTTCTACTTCCGGTGGGAGACCTTGTCCGAGCGGGACGACGCCGTGTTCGATGGGGTCCATCCCGTGAAGGTCCCGCAGCGGTTGGCGCTCGACGAGGCCCTGGTGGCTGTCGTCGTCACGGCCGGTCACCGTGACATCGTGGCTCCCTCGATGCCTCGCCGGCTCCGCGACCGTCTCGCCATCGTCGACGTCGATCGCCCCGCGCCGGACGCGTGGGCTGCGGCTGCGCTCGACGCCGCGGCGGACATCGGGTAGCGCCGCCGTCCACCATGAAGAACGGGGGTTCGGGTCGCCCGCGGTTCAGCGCAGTTCGCCCGCCGGGGTGACCGGCTGGAGGAGCATCTCCTGCGCCATCGACGCCACGATGAGGCCCTGCCGGTTCCGGATCACGCCGCGCAGCGTGCCGCGGCCGCCGGCGTTGACGAGGCTCTGGACGTCCTGGAGATGCCAGTCGTCCGCGCGGGCGGGCCGGTGGAACCAGGCGGCATGATCGAGGCTGATCATGCCGGTGACGTCGCCTTCGAGGTGGAGGGGCCGGCCGCCCATGCCGGTCCAGTCGGTGGCGTACCCGAGCAGCGCGGCGTGCAGATGCGGGTCGTCGTCGAGGCTCCGGGGCAGGCGGAACCAGTGGCGGTGCGTCGCCTCCCGGGTGCCGTCCGGTCGCAGCGCACTGGGCCCGAGCCAACGCTCGTCCCACGGACCGTCGTCGTACTGGGTGACGTCGGGCTCCGGGAGCTCCTCGGGCAACAGCACGCCGTCGGGGATCCCCGACAGGTCGTACACGTACCCGTCGGTATCGGCCGTGAACGAACACGCCATCGTGATGACGGGTCTGCCGTCCTGCGCTGCGGTGACGTGATGCAGGTTGACGGTGCGTCCGGCCTTGACCACGTCACTGCGGAAGTGGATCTCCTGCCCGCCCTTCACGGGTCGGAGGAAGTGGGCGTGAACCGAGTGGAGCCGGCTTCCGACCGGGGCGTCGCCGCACGCCGCACTGATGGTGAGGGCGAGCCCGACGCCGCCGAACACCACCGGCCCGTACCAGTCGGGCGTCCGTCCCACCCGCGTGTCTCCCCGCCGTTCGTGCTGCAGCAGGCCGAGGAAGTCGTCGATCGCCGGCTGCTTCCGGCCGACCCGGTCGGTCACCTCAACGCCCGCGGAACTCCGGCGCCCGCTTCTCGATGATCGCCCGCACCGCCTCCTGTCCGTCCTCGCTGTCGAGTCCTGCGAGCGCGCTACGGATCTCATCGGTCATGCGTGCGCCGACATCGTTGATCAACGGCGTCCTGGCGACCAGGTGCTTCGTGCGCCGTACCGCCAACGGGGCCTGGGCGGCGACCGCGCCGCAGAACTCCAGCAGCCGCGAGTCGAGCTGATCTGCGGGGACGACCTCCGACACGAGTCCGCGGCGGAGCGCCTCGTCGGCGTCCACGAATCGGGATTCCAGCAGGAAGCGCATGGCAGCCTCGTGCCCGACCAGGGATGGCAGAGACCAGGTGAGGCCCCCGTCCGGCGACGTGCCCGCTCGCAGGTACCCCGGGTGCAGCCGCGCCGAGTCGGCGGCGATCCGGATGTCGGCGGCCATCGCCAGGGACAGACCCGCACCCACGGCCGCCCCGTTGATCCCGGCGACGACGGGCTTGTCGGTGTCGAACCGCAACGCGAGGAGGAACCGCCCGACCCAGCCCTTGTCGTCGAGCATCTGCGCCTGGTCCGACAGTCCGGTCTCGACCGGCGTGTCGTCGCCGCCACCGAGGTCGAGGCCGGAACAGAACGCGTCACCGTTGCCGGTCAGAGCCACGACCCGGACGTCGTCGTCCGCGTGGGCGTCCCGCACCGCACGCACGATGCTCCAGCCGAGTGCGGCGGTGAGCGCGTTCTTCCGCTGGGGGCGATCGAGCCTCAAGACCCTCACGTGCCCGACGGTCTCGGTGGCCAGTTGCGGCATCGCTCCAGGCTGCCACGCCCCGGCCGGCCCATGCCGGTGGTACCCATCCCCGGACGTGAGGCCGGGCGCCGCGCCGCCTACACTTGCGCTCCGACCAGGCACAACCGGGGGAGATGGGTCGTTGGGAGCTAGGCCACCGGGCCCGAGTGGCGACGACGATCCGTTCGCGATCGACACCGACATCGCGTCCCCCGCCCGCGTCCTGAACTACCTCGCCGGCGGTGAGGTCAACTTCGCCACCGACCGGGAGGTGGCCGAGGAGGTCGGCGACGCGCTGCCCGGCGGCATCGCCACGGCCCGGGCCGCCGTCCGGACCCTGTCGGCCTTCATGGGCCGGGCCGTGCGCTACCTGGCCGGCGAGCAGGGCATCGCCCAGTTCGCGAACATCGGCGCCGGCATCCCGACGGCCAAGAAGATCCATGAGGTCGCCCAGCAGGCGGCGCCGGGGTCCCGCTTCGTCTACGTCGGCGACGACCCGGTCGTCCTGGCCCACGCGCACACCATGCGAACCAGCGACGGCGACGGCGGCGCCGTCAGCACGTACGTCGACGGCAACCTCCGAAACCCGGAGACGATCATCCGCAACGCGGGGGAGACGCTGGACTTCGACCGGCCGGTGGCGGTGCTGCTGTTGACGACGCTGAATTTCGTTCCCGACGAGGACGACCCCTACCGCCTCGTCACCGAGCTGCTGGAGCCCTTGCAGAGCGGGAGCTGCCTGGCGATCGCCCACTCGTCGTTCGACCTCGGCGACGAGGCCATGCACGAGGCGGCCGAGCGCCTGGACAAGGCCTTGCGGCAGCCCTACGTCGTGCGCAGCCGGTCCGAGATCGCCAAGTTCTTCGACGGCCTGGCGATGGCCGAACCGGGCCTGGTGCAGATCGATCGCTGGCGCCCCGACGGGCGACCGTCGCCGGCGCCCGCAGGCCGGCCGACGCCCGTCTACGTCGGCGTGGGGTGCAAGCCCTGAGCGCCACCCGGGCGATGACGCCCCGCCGCCGCCCCGCCCTCCTTCCTCTCGCCGGGCTCGCCGCCGCGCTGGCCCTGGCGGCGGCCTGCACGGTCCCCGGCCCCGGCGGCGGTCACGGGGGCGGTGGGCCCCGGCTCACGGTGCGGATGAACGAGATCCAGGTCCTGGCCTCGCACAACAGCTACCACGTGCAGCCCGAGCCGGCGCTGCAGGCCGCGCTCGAGAGCTCGATCGGCGAGCTGGCGCAGGGCTTCGAGTACACACACCGGCCCCTGGCTGAGGAGCTCGACGCCGGGGTCCGCCAGATCGAGCTCGACGTGTTCGTCGACGACTCGGCCGGCGGCCGGTACGCCGCACCGGTGCTCGTGCCGCTGCTGGGGCTGGCGCCGCCGGACCCCGCCCTGGCCGGGCCCGGGCTCAAGGTGCTGCACGTGCAGGAGGTCGACTACCGCGCCACGTGCGCCACGCTCGTGATCTGCCTGACCCAGGTGCGCGCCTGGTCCGACACCCACCCCGGCCACCTGCCGATCACCATCCAGATCGAGGCCAAGGACGACGTCATCCCGGATCCCGGGTTCGGCTTCGTCCAGCCGCGGCCGTGGTCGGGTCCCGACTTCGCCGCCCTCCAGCAGGAGATCGACGCCGTCTTCCCCGCCGACCGGGTGCTGACGCCCGCCGAGGTGCGGGGACGGGCCGCGACCCTGGCCGACGCCGTGCGGACCGGCCGGTGGCCGCGGCTCGACCAGGCCCGGGGCCAGGTGTTGTTCATGCTGGACGACCACGGGTCCAAGCGGGACGCCTACCGGGCCCAGGTCCCCGACATCGCCGACCGGCGCGTCTTCGTGGACGTCCCCGAGACCGACCCCGACGCGGCCATGATGGTGGTCAACGACCCGATCTTCCAGGGCGACCGCATCCGCGAGCTCGTGGCCGCCGGCTTCATCGTGCGCACCCGTGCCGACGCCGAGACCGTGCAGGCCCGCAGCGGCGACACCACCATGCGGGACGCGGCGTTCGCCTCCGGCGCCCACTACGTGTCGACCGACTACGTGTTCCCCGACGACCAGTTCGGCACCGGCTACGTCGCCGACCTGCCCGGCGACGGCGCCGCCCGTTGCAATCCCGTCAGCGCACCCCGCCGCTGTGCGCGGGCCGACCTCAGCGGCTGAAAGCCCGCCGGTCACCGCGAGCGGAACGTCGTCGTCCCGCCGTTGCGGTGATCCGGCAGCCGGGGCCCGGACCAGCCGCGGCGGCGGAGCTCGCGGGCGACGAGGATGTTGGTGAACCCATGGCCGATGGCGGTGACCGGCCCCTCGGCCGCCAGGTCGTCCAGGCGGCCGGCGACGCGGCGGGCGCGTCGGAACGCGTCGCCGCGGGACTCGACCCGGCCGGACCAGCCCAGGAGCCACACCGCCCGGCAGGCCGCGTCCCAGGCGTCGAGCGGCAACCGGACCCACGGCACCGGCAGCGTCGGCAGCGGGATCTCGACCAGGTCGGCGTCGGTGACCACCTCCGGCCGATCGCTCTGCTCGCGGCCGGCCAGGACCGCCCCGGCGGTGGCCTGGGCCCGCCCCAGCGGGCTCACCACGAGGTAGCGGCTGGCCGCGGCCAGGCGCCGGAGCCCAGCGGACGGGCGGGCGCCGGCGACGATGCCGCGCTCGCCTTCGGTGTCGAACCACGCCTGCAGCTCGTGGCGGTCCAGCCAGGCCCCCGGCGCCCCCTCGGTGGTCAGGTGGCGCACCAGGTGGATCGTCCGACCGCGCATCGAACCACGGTAGATGCGCTGAGCCGGACGGCAGTGGGCGGGAAGCCGCCCGACTCAGCGAACGCTGCCGGAGGCGGCCGGCAGGACCGTGTCGCCGTAGACCGGGAGGCACCAGCGCACCGGGCCGGGGGGGAGCAACCCCGGGGCGGCCCTGGCGCGCTGGCGCCTCACGCCGGCGGATCAGACTTGGGGGGCCCTCATCCGCCGGCGGACTCGTCGTCCGTGTCGCCGTTCTCGGCGGTCGTGGTGGTTGCGCGGTCGTCCTGGGGTCCGCGGCCCGGATCGCCGTCCGCGTCGGGGTCGCCCGGCTGGCCGGGCACGCTTCCGCCGGGCCTGGTGTCGCTGGGCGACCCGTCGGGGGCGTGGGGCGCGGCGGGCGTCTGGTCGGCCCGGGTGAGCCCGGTCTCGCCGGTCTCGCCCGGAGGCGCGTCGGGGGACGCCCCGCGGTCGCGGTGGGCCGCCCCCGGCGCCTCCTCGGAGATCTGCTGGCCGTCGACCCCGTTCTCACCGTCGCTCTCGCCGGTGGCGTCGGCGGAGACGCGAGTGCCGAAGTTGGGCGCCTTGTCCTTGGGGTGGTCGAACTCGACGGGCGAGACGACCTCGATCGCTCCGCGGACGGCGTCGTTGGCCGCCGCCGGCAGCACCCCGGCGATCCCGGCGCCGACGACGCCAGCGGCGACCAGCGAGGTCCCGAGGCTGAGCTTGGCCATTCGACCCAGGCCGACGACCCTGCCGGCCGGGACGGCGGCCTCGTCCGCCCCCGAGGGGCGGCTCCCCTCCGGTCGCCGGGCGCGGGCCGCGGTGACCTGGTCCGTGGCGAACAGCGCCGCCAGCTCGGGCGATGGCTGCGGAGCAGGCGCGTTTCCCAGCGCCCGCACCTGCTCCGCGAACGACGCGACGGGCGCATACACGTCCGGGACAGGGTCGCCCCGGACGATCGCCTCGACGACGTCGTCATGGATGTAGCGGATTGCCTCCATACCGGCGTCGTGATCGCCGGCGGGCCTCACAGGGGTACCTCCTCGTACGCAAGTGTCCGGCCGATCGCCCGGAAACCCCGCCGCTGGAGGGCCTTCACGGCCACTGGCGTCTTGCCCACGGCGGCCGCCACCTCCTCGATCGTCAGCCGCCCGAGCAGCCGGAGCAGCAGCACGTCGCGCTGGTCCGGCGACAGCCCGTCGCACATCTCGCGCACCCAGGCGGTGCGCTGCAGCCGCTCGGCGGCCGCCTCGACGTCGTCGCCGGCCGGCAGGTCGGCCGCCTCGGCGATGTCGGCGAACACGGGACGCCGGCCCAGGCTGCGGCGCTCGTCGAGCAGCCGGCGGTGGGCGATCGTGAACACCCACGACCGGAACCCGGCCTCCGTGCCGGCGAACCGGCCGATGTTGCGCAGGACCGCGACGAACACCTCGCTGGTGAGGTCGTCGGGCTCCTTCGACCCCTGGGTGCGCAGGTAGCCGGTCACGACCGGGGCCAGTGCGGTCCAGATCCGCTCGAAGGCCCGGGGCGCGCCTCGTTGCGCCGCCGCCAGCACCTCATCGAACTCGCCGTTGAACCTGTCAACCCCAGCCATGGCATCGTCCGTCACCGTGATCGCCGCCGGGCGGCGGAGGGTGACGCCCGCCCACCGTATTTCCTGGCGACCGAGCGCACCCCTTCCGGCCCCGCCGGCGATGACGACGACGCCATCACTGCTTCGACGAGGGGCGAGCTGGAGGCCGCAGTGACGTTCTCGGTGGTGCCACCGACAGCCCCCACCGGGGACGTCCTCGCCGACGAGGTCTTCACGGCGGGGACGCGGCCGGGGTGTCAGCGGCGACACCACGGTGCCCGATGGCTCCGCCACCATGAACCCGGGGCCAGGTGGCTCGGCACCTGGGGGGCCCGGCGGGGACGGCGTCGTCGTCCCCGCCGCGGCCACAGCCTCCGGCCGCCGTGTCGCCGACCTGGGCTCGGTGGGCAACATCCTGTCGTGGTTGGACGATGTCCCGTGTCGGTCGGGTAGGCTGATCGACCCCGGGACACCGGGGTGTGCCCCTCTAGCTCAACTGGCAGAGCAACGGACTCTTAATCCGCAGGTTCTGGGTTCGAGTCCCAGGGGGGGTACCGCGCGAACGACTGTCAGATGCCGGGACCCACGAGGGCGCGCTTGAGCAGCTTCCCGGTGGGCAGCCGGGGGAGCTCGTCGATGAAGCGGACCTCGGTGGGGCACTTGTAGTGGGTCAACCGCTCGCGGCACCACGCGAGGAGCTCGGCCCCGAGGGCGTCGGCCGCGGCCACACCGGGTTCGACCTGCACGAAGGCGACCACCCGCTGGCCCATCTCGTCGTCCGGGACGCCGACGACGCCGACGTCGTGGACGGCTGGATGCACGATCAGGACGTCCTCGGCCTCGCGGGGGTAGATGTTCACCCCGCCGCTGATGATCGTGTTGGCGACGCGGTCGGTCAGGTAGAGGTACCCGTCGGCGTCGAGCCGGCCGATGTCGCCCATCGTGCTCCAGCCCCGGTCGTTCCAGGCCGTGGCCGTCTTGGCCGGGTCGCCGTGGTACTCGAAGCGGGTTGCGCTCTCGAACCACACCTGGCCCTCCTCACCGACGGGGACGTCCTCGCCGTCCTCGCCGACGATGTGCACGGCGCCCATGAGCGAGCGGCCGACCGACCCGGGGTGGTCCAGCCACTCCTGGGGGCCGATGGCGCAGAACCCGCTGCCCTCGCTGCCCGAGTAGAACTCGTGGACGATCGGCCCGAGCCAGTCGAGGGCCGCCCGCTTGACGTCCGGCGGGCACGGCGCGGCGGCGTGCACCACCAGCTCGAGGCTCGACAGGTCGTAGCGGCGGCGCACGTCATCGGGCAGCTTGAGCAGCCGCACCAGGTGGGTGGGGACGAGCTGCGAGTGGGTGGCGCGGTGGCGTTCGACCAGGGCGAGCCACTCCTCCGCGTCGAAGCGCTCCATCACGACGGCGGTGCCGCCGAGGCGCTGCGTCATCGTCGTCCAACCCGCTGGCGCGGCGTGGTACAGCGGCGCCGGGCTCAGGTACACGGTCGACTCCGAGAACCCGTACAGCCCCACGAGCAGCGAGGCGAAGGGCTGCGGCGCACCGAGGGCGTCGCCGCGCAGCGGCGGCTTCACGCCCTTGGGCCGGCCCGTCGTGCCCGACGAGTAGAGCATCCACGAGCCCTCGCTCTCGTCGCCGATCGGTTCGGCGGGCATCGCCGCCACGGCCTCGGCGTACGGCTCGAAGCCGGGGAGCTCGCCGCCGACGGCGAGGCGGGTGCCGACGCCGCCGAGGTCGGCGCCCATGGCGGCCACCGTGCCCGCCAGCCCGGCGTCGGCGACGAGGGCGCGGGCGCCGCAGTCGGCGACGATGTAGCCGGCCTCGCCCGCGGTCAGGTGGAAGTTGACGGGGGTGACGTACAGTCCGGCGCGCAGTGCCCCCCACACGACCTCGTACCAGGCCGGACGGTTCACGAGGAGCACGGCGACCCGGTCGCCGGTGCGCAGCCCGCGGGCGCGCAGCAGCTGGGCGACGCGGTTGGATGCGTCCTCGAGCTGGCGATAGGTCCGGGTCTCGCCGCTGGCGCCCATGACGAGGGCGTGCTTGTCGCCGCGCGCGGCGACGTGGGCCGACGGGTGCTGCACGGCTCGGGACAGTAGCTGACGCCAGTGTTAGAGAACGGCGGCCCGGCTAGGGTGACCGGCCGTGGTACGGGTCGGGGTGATCGGGTTGGGGAACATCGGCGGCGCCGTCGCCGCCAACCTGGTGGCGGACGGCGACGAGATTGCGGTCGCCGACCTCGACCCGGCCCGCGTGGCCGGCGTGGCGGGCGCCGCCGGCGGCGACGTCGCCGCGGTGGCCGCGGCGAGCGAGATCACGATCACGTCCCTCCCGACGCCCGACGCGGTCGCCGAGGTGGCGTCGGCGTGGGCCGCGGCGGCGCCGGCCGGCGCGATCCTCCTCGACCTCTCGACCTCGTCGCCCGCCGGCAACCGGGCGCTGGCGGCCGGGCTGGCCGAGACGGGCCACCACTTCGTCGAGGCGCCGGTCACCGGCGGCGCGGTCGGCGCCCGGAAGCGGATGCTGGTCTTCATGGTCGGCGGCGACGACGAGCCCGTGGCCCGCTGCCTGCCCGTGCTCGACCGGCTGGGCCGGGCGACGTTCCACCTCGGGCCGGTCGGAGCGGGCATGACGATGAAGCTGGTGAACAGCCTCCTCGCCTTTGCCTGCACCTGGGTGTCGCTCGAGGGGCTGTCGCTGGCGGCGGCCGTCGGGCTCGACCTGCGCACCGCCGTCGAGGTCGTCCGCACCGGCGGGGCGACGAACTTCTTCATCGACCGGTGGGTCGACGGCATCGGCACCCGCGGCCGGCCCCCGGAGTTCACCCTCACCCTCGCCGCCAAGGACGCCCGCCTGATCGAGGAGGTCGCGGCGGCGTCGGGCGTCCCGGCGCCGGTCGCCGCCGCCGTGCACGGCGTGCTGGCCGACGCCCTCGCCCGGGGCCTCGGCGACCGCGACTGGAGCGACCTCGTCCTCGCCGCCGAGGCCCGCGCCGGGCGGCCGCTCACCATCTCGGACCCGGAGTGATGGCCCGCGTCCCCATCGAGGACGGGTACTTCACCGTTCCCGACGACCCCGCCGACGCGCCCCGCCTGCTCGGGAGTCGCTGCACGGCCTGCGGCGAGCACTTCTTCCCCCGCCGGCACGTGTGCGCCCGGTGCCTGGCCGAGGGTTGCGAGAACGTCCTGCTCGGACCGCGCGGCCGGCTGTGGACCTGGACCTACGTCCACGTCCCCCTGTTCGCGAAGAAGGACGCCCGAGTCGACGCCTACGGGGTGGGGCAGGTCGACCTGCCCGAAGGGCCGCGGGTCCAGGCCATCCTGCTGGGCGGGCCCGACGACTTCCGGATCGGGATCGACATGGAGCTCGACCTCGAGACCCTGCGCACCGACGACGACGGCCGCGAGGTCGTCATCTTCCGCTTCCGGCCGGTCGACGGGACCGAGCCGTGAGGCTGGCGGGCACCGCGGTCGCCGGCAGCGGCATCGTCCGGTTCGGCGACCACCGCCCGCGGTCGACGGCGGAGCTCGCCCGCGACGCCGGCCTCGCCGCCCTCCACGATGCGGGGATGACCCTGGCCGACGTCGACGAGGCGTTCGTCGGCTACATCCAGCCCGGCTCACTGCTCGGCGTGCGCGCGATGAAGGAGCTCGGCCTGACCGGGCTGCCGGTCACGCACGTGGAGAACGCCTCCGCCACCGGGCTCGTCGCCTTCCGGGAGGCGGCGTGGGCGGTCGCCTCCGGCCGGGCCCGGGTCGCCATGGCCCTGGCCTTCGACAAGATGACGGAGATGGCGGGCGGCGGCGGTCGGTCGCGGGGCACCGGTCGCGACCAGCTCGACGCCACGATCCTCCCCGCCGCGTACTTCGCCCTGTGGGCCCAGCGCCGCATGCACGATCGCGGCACGAAGCCCGAGCACTTCGCCGCCGTCGCCGCCAAGAACTGGAACCACGGCGCCCACTGCCCGTGGAGCGACCGGCAGACGGACCACGTGGTCACCGTCGAGGAGGTGCTGGCCTCGCGCCTGGTGTCCGAGCCGCTCACGGCGATGATGGCGTGCCCGGCCGACGACGGCGCGGCGTGCGTGATCGTCGCCGCCGAGGATCTGGTGCGGGGCCGCCAGCCCGGCCGGCGCCTCGTGCGCCCGGTCGCGTCGGTCCTGCGCAGCGAGACGTACTCGCCCGGGCACACGTTCCTGGGGCCGGTGGTCGGTCCGGCCTCGATGACCCGGGACACCGCGGCCGCCGCTTACGAAGCCGCCGGCCTCGGCCCCGAGGACGTCGACCTGGCGCTGTGCCACGACGCCTTCGCCAACGAGGAGCTCGAGTACTACGAGCTGCTCGGGTTCTGCGCGGAGGGGGACGGCGAGCGCCTGGTCGAGACCGGCGCCACGGCGCTGGGCGGGTCGATCCCGTTCAACACCGACGGGGGCCTCATCGCCCGCGGGCACCCGGGCGGCCCGACCGGTCTGGCGATGGTCCACGAGATCGTCCACCAGCTGCGGGGCGCGGCCGGTGATCGCCAGGTCGAGGGGGCCCGCACCGCGCTGGCCCACCTCGTGGGCGGTGGCAGCGTGTGCACGGTGAGC
This sequence comes from Acidimicrobiales bacterium, assembly GCA_035649475.1. Taxonomy (GTDB): domain Bacteria; phylum Actinomycetota; class Acidimicrobiia; order Acidimicrobiales; family VFJN01; genus ZC4RG19. Next base: position 49,401 of record DASRJM010000048.1, on the reverse strand, counting down.
CTGTTCGAGGGGGTGGGGTCATGACCGACGACGACCTGCTGGCGAAGGGTCGGGAGATCCAGGCGCAGCTGTGGCCGCAGATGGCCTCCGGCGCGACCGGGACGTTCCCCGCCGCGAGGCTCGCACCGGACTTCTACCGGTACGTCGCCGAGACGGCCTTCGGGATGATCTGGTCGCGGCCGGGGCTCGCGATCCGGGACCGCAGCCTGGCCACGGTGGCCCAACTCGCGGCGCTCGGTCGCTCCGACGAGCTCCGGGCGCACCTGCGCGGCGCGCTGAACGTCGGGCTCACGCGCGAGGAGCTGGTGGAGGTGCTCATCCAGACGGCGGTCTACGCCGGGGTGCCGGCGGCCAACGAGGCCCTGCGGGTCGCCGCCGAGGTCCTCGGCACCGACGATCAGTAGTAGATCGTCGTCGTCTCGCCGACCCGCACCGGCTCGCCGTCCTGGTTCTCCCAGCGCTGCTCGCTGGTGAAGAACACCATCGGGCCCCGCTTGGTCTCCCGCTCGACGACGTCGACGAACCGGCGGGTGACCGAGATGACGTCGCCGGGCCGGATCGGTACGCCGTAGACACTGCGCTGCCCGCCGTTCAGGACCCGCCTGCCCGGTTCGGTGCCCATGCCCCACAGCCAGTCGCCGGACCACGGTCGCTTCGGCATCCAGGCGAAAGGGTCGAAGTCCCGCGGCGCCACGACCCCGCCCCACGGCCCCTCCTCGGCGGCGGCCCGGTCGAGGAACGGGGCCGGCGGCGGCTCGGGCCAGTAGGTGGCGATGGCCCACCGGGCGATGTCGTTGGGGCCGACCGGCGGGGCCGCCACCGCGGGCAGGGTGCGGCCGACCTTCTCGATGGTGGCGACGTCGAGGAACGAGCCCGGCTCGGCCGAGCCCGAGGCCGGCGTCGGTGCCGGCAGCGGAGGCATCGCCACCCCGCCCCGGAAGCGCACCACCGACGCCGAGCCCGGTGTGGTCTCCACGCCGTCCTGGTTGCGCACGCCGAGGTCCACGTCCACCAGGTCGTGGCCGGCGACGGTGCGCTCCCGGGCGACCGTGCCGTGGCACGTGAGGACGTCTCCCTTGAAGTTGACCCCCCGGAGCTCGCAGCGGACCTCGACGATGTCGCCGCCCCCGTCGAGCCAGTCGTGCAACAGGTTGTGCAGGTAGGCGATGCGCAGGTTGCCCATGCCGAAGGCGTCGGGCATGCCCACCGCCCTGGCGGCGTCCGGGTCCATGTGGATGTCGATGAACTCGTCGTTGACAGCGGCGTAGCGGTTCCAGTTCGCGAAGCCGGTCGTGCGGACGTACGGACGGAGCGCTGACATGACGCCAATGTTAGATTCTCGGCATGGTCGACTCGCTCCGGCAGCACGTCGTGGCCGACAGCGACCTGCACGTGATGGAGCCGCCCGACCTGTGGCAGCGCTACATCGACCCGGCGTTCGCCCATGCCGCGCCGATCGGCCTGACCGAGCTGCCGCGGGACATGCGGGTCCGGGTCAAGAACCACTCGCTCCTGCGCCTGGGCCGGATCCGTCCCGCGGGCACCGGCGGCCGGCGGGCCGGCTGGCGGGAGGAGCACAACTCGGTCTACGCCGACCCCGAGGCGCGGGGTTGGGACGCGGCGTCGCAGGTCGACGCCATGGACGTCGAGGGGCTCGACCTCGCCGTCCTCTTCCCATCGCGCGGGCTGTTCGTCCTGGGCCTCGACTCGGTGGACAGCGTCGGGCCCGACGGGCTTGAGCCGGAGTACGCCAGCGCCATCGCCCGGGCCTACAACGACTGGCTCGCCGACTTCTGCGCCCACGCATCGGACCGCATGTTCGGCGCGGCGATGGTCGCCCCCCACGATGTGCCCGGGGCGGTCGCCGAGGCCCGCCGCGGCGTCGAGGAGCTGGGGTTCAAGGCGGTGTTCGTGGCGCCCGGGTGCGTGAACCGCCGGCCGTGGCACCACCCCGCGTACGACCCGCTGTGGGCCGAGGTCCAGCGCCTCGACGTGCCCGTTGCCTTCCACGGCGGCGGCCAGACGTACCTGCGGCCGGACTTCTCGCTCGAGGTGCTCGACCGGCTGATGATGTGGCACACGTTCAACCAGCCGCTCGCCATCCAGTTCGTGACGGTGAGCCTGTGCGCCGGCGGCGTCCTCGAGCGGTTCCCCGACCTGCGCGTCGCCCTCCTCGAGGGCAACTGCTCGTGGGCACCGTGGCTGCTGCACCGTCTCGACGAGCACTACGAGTGGACCGGCTGGTACGAGGCCACCGACCTCACGATGAAGCCGTCGGACTACTTCCGGCGCAACTGCTTCCTGTCGGTCGAGGCCGACGAGGCGACGGCGCGCCAGTACGTCGACTGGTTCGGCGCCGACAACCTCGTGTTCTCGACGGACTACCCCCACGGCGACTCCGCCTACCCGCATGCCGTCGACGGCTTCGAGAAGCTGGACATCCCGTTCGACGCCAAGGTCAGGATCGTCGGCGAGAACTGGTCCCGCCTCTACGGGGTCCCCCTGGCGAACAAGGCGCCCCGGTCCTGATCAGGACATCGTGAAGCGATCGGGGGCGTCGTTGCCGTCGAGGTCGCCGTTGGGTCGGGCGGCCGCGAGGAGGTCGGCCATGACCGCGCCGACGCCCTCGGGCGTGCCCGCGTTCGGCGCCTCCGGGCCGCGGTGCCACCCCTCGGCGACGACGATGCGATCGCCCCGGACGTCGAACACCCGCCCGGTCACGTGGCGTGACTCGGGGCTGGCGAGCCAGGTCGCCACCGCCGCCACCCAGCGGGGGGCCAGCGCCTGCCTGGTCGCCTCGGGGATGTTCTCCTCGCCGCCCATCACCGGCGCGACGAGCCGGGTGATCGCCGTCGGCGCCAGGCAGTTGGCGGTCACGCCGTAGCGACCGAGCTCGAGCGCACTGACGAGGGTCATGGCGGCGATGCCGGCCTTGGCCGCGCCGTAGTTCGTCTGGCCGGCGTTGCCGTACAGGCCGGACGGCGACGCGGTGTTGATGATCCGGGCGTCGACCGCGTCGCCGGCTTTCGCCCGCTCGCGCCAGTGGGCGGCGGCGTGGCGGGTCGGGCAGAAATGGCCCTTCAGGTGGACGGCCACGACCGCGTCCCACTCGGCCTCCGACATCGAGAACACCATGCGGTCGCGCAGGATGCCGGCGTTGTTGACGAGCACGTCGAGCCGCCCGAAGGCCTCGACGGCCTCGGCCACCATGTGGCCGGACTCGTCGAAGCTGGTCACGTCGGCGCCGTTGACGATCGCCGTGCCGCCGTTGGCCTCGATCTCCGCCACGACCTCCTTGGCCGGGCCGATGTCGGACCCGGTGCCGTCGGTGCCGCCGCCGAGGTCGTTCACGACGACCGAGGCACCCTCCGAGGCCAGCATGAGCGCGTGCTCGCGGCCGATGCCGCGTCCTGCGCCCGTCACGATCGCCACCCGGCCTGCGCACAACCCTGGCATCACCCCTCCTCGATGTCTGACACGGGCGTCATACTCGCACGGCCGGGCGCGAGGTCATGTCCTCGCCCCGACGAGCGAGCGGCCCACGGCGACCTGGTACGACGACGCGGACCCGAACGCGACGGACCACCCCAACAACCGCCGGAGGTACCGGTGGGCGTCGTGCTCCCACATGCAGCCGATGCCGCCGAGGACCTGGATCGCGATGTCGCCGACGGTGGCGAGCCGGCCGGCGAAGGCCTTGAGGCGCAGCGCCGCGAGGTGGCGCTCGGCGCTCTCCCCCGCGTCGGCCGCCCAAGCGGCGTGGAGGACGCCGCCGGCGACGAGCTCGACCGTCTCCAGCCCGTCGACGAGGAGGTGCTGCACCGCCTGGAAGGCGCCGATCGGCTGGCCGAACTGGTGTCGCACCTTGGCGTGCTCGACCGCAAGGGTGAGGACCGCCCGGGCGGCGCCGAGGGCGTCCGCGGCCCAGGCGACGAGCACGTCGTCGCGCACTGCATCGAGGGCACCGTGCGGTAGGGGGCCGAGGACCTCGCCACGCGCGCCGGCGACCGACACGGTGCCGACCGACGTGGTGGCGTCGAGGCCCGGCTCGGCCTCGGCCCCCGCACCCTCGACGGCGACCAGCACCACCCCGCCGTCCCGTGTGGCCGGCAGGAGCAGCAGGTCGGCCAGTGGCGCGCCGAGCACGTGGTCCTGGACCCCGGTGACGCGGGCGGCGCCGTCGACGGCGAAGCCGGCACCGTGGCCCGGCCACGGCAGGGCCACCGCGGCCCGGCGGTCCCCGGGGACGAACGCCGCGCCGGCCGCGGCAGCGGCCCGCACCGCGGCGACGGCGGTGGCCAGCCACGGCCCGGCGCAGAGCGCTCGACCGATCTCCTCCGAGACGATCGCCGCCTCGACCATCCCGAGCCCGCTACCGCCGCAGGACTCGGGCACGAGGACGTCCAGCGCACCGAGTCCGGCGAGGCGCTCCCACGCCCGGTCAGGCGACTCGGCAGCGAGCGCCCGCCGCACGGTGTCGCGCAGCGCGACCTGCTCGTCCGTCTCCGCGTTCACCGGCGCGGCAGTCCGAGCACCCGCTGGGCCGTGACGTTCTTGTTCACCTGCGTCGTCCCGCCGGCGATCGTGAGCGACCGCGTCGACAGGCGGGCGACCGACCACCGCCCGCCCGGGTCGTGCGCGCCCAGCAGGTCGTAGCCGAGCGCGGCCACGTCCTGCTCGAGCTCGCCCCAGACGGTCTTGGCCAGGCTGGCCGAGCCGGACGCCTCGCCGTCCGCCGCCGCGATCGCCCGCCGGCAGAGCACGGCCAGGAAGGCGAGGCGGGTGTCGAGCTCGCCCAGCCGAGCGAGCAGCAGCGGGTCGTCGAGGTCGACGAGGCGTCGCCGTTCGGCGGCCCGGAGGTCCTCGACGAGGTCGTGCAGCCGCAGGCGGATCATGGCGTACAGGCGCGCCGCGCCCGCCCGCTCGTGGCCCAGCGTGCTCGCGGCGACGGCCCAGCCGCCATCGAGCGGGCCGAGCAGCGCCGAGGCGGGCACGCGGACGTCGTCGAAGAACACCTCGGCGAACTCGGCGTCGCCGGTGAGGGTGCGCAGCGGGCGGGCCTGTATCCCCGGCGACCGCATGTCGACCACGAGGCAGGAGATGCCCTGGTGCTTCGGCGCGTCCGGGTTCGTGCGGACGAAGAGCGCGCACCAGTCGGCGCGGTGGCCATTCGACGTCCACGTCTTCTGGCCGGTGACGACGAAGTCGTCGCCGTCGCGCACCGCGCGCGTCCGCAGGGACGCCAGGTCGGACCCCGCGTCCGGCTCGCTCATCCCCTGGCACCAGATGTCGTCGGCGCGCACCATCCGCGGGAGCAGCTCGCGCTTCTGCTGCTCGGTGCCGTACTGCATGATCGCCGGGGCGATGTTGTTGATGCCGATGACGTTGACCGGGGTCGGGGCTCCGGCCGCGATCGTCTCCTCGGTGAACACGAGCTGCTCCAGCGCGGTGGCCCCGCGACCGCCGTAGCCCGCCGGCCACGAGATGGCGGCCCAGCCCGCCTCGGCCATCGTCCGATCCCACGACCGCAGCGTGGCGAGCGCGTCATCGTCGACCCCCCGGCGGCGGGCCGCGTCGCGGACCTCGTCGGTCAGGTTGTCCACGAGCCACGCCCGCAACTGGTCCCGGAACGCCTCGACCGGCGGCGGGAGCCGGAAGTCGACGGACCGGCGCTGGTGGTCGGCCTCCGGGCGTCCGGCCGTCACGGCGACGCCCCTCGGGCCATCTCGGCCACGCCGGCGAGGAAGGCGTCGGCGTTCGACGTCTTCCACTCGACGACGCCGCGCAGGTCCGGGCTGTAGACCTCGAAGGCGTCGCCTTCGATGGCGTCGGCGATCGCCGTGGCCACGGTCACGGGGGGCTCGAGCGGGCCGTCGTAGTGGGCGCGATCACTGCCCGGTCGGTCCCAGATCTCCGTGTCGATGGCGCCGGGCAGGACCAGGCGCACGTCGACCGGCGAATCCCAGAGGTCGATCGCCACCGCCTCGGCCCAACCGGCGAGGGCGAACTTGCTGGCGCAGTAGGCGGACTCGGCCGCGATGCCCAGACGGCCGCCGAGGCTCGACACGTAGACCTGGCAGCCTCGGTCCCTGGCCACCATCGAGGGCAGGGTCGCCAGCGTCATCCGCACGGGTGCCAGGGTGTTGACGGCGAGCGTGGTGTCGACCTCCTCCAGCGACAGCGCCGTGACGGGCCGGCGCATCGGCGTCCCGGCGTTGTGCACCACCACGTCGAGCGGCCCGACCGCGGCGACCGCGGCGGCGACCACCTCCTCCGGTGACCCCGGCGCCGCGAGGTCGGCCGCGATGGCGGCGTGGCCGTCACCCGGCAGCGAGGCCAGGAGGGCGTCGAGCCGCTCGCGCCGCCGCCCGGTGAGCACGACGGTCGCGCCCCGCCCGGCGAGCACCGGCGCCGCTGCGGCCCCGATGCCCGAGGAGGCGCCGGTAAGCAGGACGGTCGCACCGGCGAGGGACAGACCCACGCCGTGACGGTAGCTGACACCTGTGTCACGTGCGTGCGGCGGGTGTGGCGGGTGCCGATAGGGTCCGCCCGTGGATCGACTCGACGGGCGGGCCGCGGTGGTCACCGGCGCGGCGAGCGGCATCGGCCTCGCCGTCGCCGACCGGCTCGCGGCCGAGGGCGTGCGGGTGCTGATGACCGACCTGGACGGTGACGCGGTCGGCGAGGCCGCAGCGTCGGTCGGGTCCCACGGCGGCGAGGTCGAGGCGCTGCAGGTCGACGTGCGCGATCCCGACGCCGTCGCTCGTGCCGCCGGGCACGCGGTGGACCGGTTCGGGGCGCTGCACATCGCGGTCAACAACGCCGGGATCGTCAACGGCGGCACGAGCTGGGAGCTCGACCTCGCCGACTGGCAGCGCGTCCTCGACGTCAACCTGTGGGGCGTCATCCACGGCGTGCGGGCGTTCGTCCCGCGCATCCTCGACAGCGGCGACGAGGGGCACGTCGTGAACGTCGCGTCGATAGCTGCCGTGCTCCCCCTTGCCCGGCTCGGCCCGTACACCGTCGCCAAGCACGGGGTGCTCGGCCTGTCCGACGTGCTGCGGGCGGAGCTCGCCGACGCCGGGGCGCGGGTCGGCGTGAGCGTCGTCATGCCCGGCATGATCCGCACCGGCATGAACCCGATCGGCACCGTCGAGCCCGCGACGGTCGCCGCCAACGTCGTCGATGCGATCCGCACGCAGCGCTCGTACGTCTTCACCGACGCCCATGCGACGGAGGCCGTGGAGTCCCGGCTCCGCGCCATCCTCGCGGCCCGCGCGGAGGTCCTCCCCGAGTAGCGCCCGCGGCGTCGGTTCTCGACGCCCGGCCCCGGCGGCGGTCAGGACCTGCCTGGCTCGAGGCGGGTGAGGGCGTCGTCGATGTAGGTCATGGTCGCGTCGTGGCCGGTGGTGACGCCCAGAGCGCGTTCCAGGGCCATCATCTGGGTCAGGCCCGTCATGAGGAGGAGGGCCACCACCGGGGGCATCTGGTCGGCAGCGCCGTTGGCCTCCAGGGCGGCGGTGATGGCGGCGAGCTGGGCGGCCCGGAACCGCTCGGCGTAGCGGGCGATCTCGGCGCGTATGGCCTTGCGGTGGTTGGCCAGGGCGACGAACTCGATCGTGACGGCGGAGCCCCGGGGGTCGGCGTTCAGGCGCCACAGGTTGCGCAGGGAGCCGTCGGCCTCCACGGCCCGCTCGAAGCGTTCCAGGTTCACATCCGCGCGGCGCCGGAACAGCTCGACGAACAGGTCGTCCATCGTGCGGAAGTAGTAGTGGACGAGCTGCGGCTTCAGTCCGGCCTTGCCCGCCACGCGGCGGGAGGTGACGGCGGCGTAGCCCTCCTCCACCATCAGCTGCTCGGCGGCGTCGAGCAGCATGGCCCGCGACTGCGAGTCGGGGCCGCCGATGCGGCGGGTCGGGGCGGATGACGAGCTCATGTCCACAGGTTGCCACGCCGGCGGCCGAATGCTAAGCACTCGCACAGCACGTGCTGTGCGAGTGCTTAGCACGGCGCCAGGCCGACCGGGATCCCGAAGGGTGCGCCAATGGACTGGAGGACGATCGACTTCTTCAGCGACGAGTCGCTGGTGGAGGACCCGTACCCCTACTTCGAGCAGCTCCGGGCGGAGTGCCCCGTGCTCGCGCTCCCCCACCTCGGCGTCGTCGCGGTCACCGGCTACGACGCGGCGATGGAGGTCTACCGCGACACCACCACGTTCTCGTCGTGCAACTCGGTGGTCGGACCGTTCGCGCCGTTCCCCGTGCCGCTCGAGGGCGACGACGTGAGCGACCTCGTCGACCGCTACCGGGACCGGCTCCCGATGCACGAGCACATGGTCACGATGGACCCCCCGGAGCACACCCGCGAGCGGGCCCTGCTCATGCGGCTGATCACCCCGAAGCGCCTCAAGGACAACGAGGATTTCATGTGGCGCCTCGCGGACCAGCAGCTCGACGAGTTCGTCGCCGAGGGCCACTGCGAGTTCATCGCCGCGTACACCCAGCCCTTCGCCATGCTCGTCGTGGCCGACCTGCTCGGGGTCCCGGAAGAGGACCACCAGCGGTTCCGCGAGTTCTTCGGGCTGCGCCCGGGTCCCGGCAGGGTCGGCGCCGACCGTGAGCGCAACGTCGGCGAGAACCCGCTCGGCGGGCTCGACGAGTGGTTCGCCCGCTACGTCGAGGACCGGCGCCGCGAGCCCCGCCAGGACGTGATCACCCACCTGGCGCTGGCCACCTACCCCGACGGCTCCACGCCGGAGGTGACCGCGGTGGTGCGCACCGCCACGTTCCTCTTCGCCGCCGGCCAGGAGACCACCGCCCGCCTGCTGGCCGCGGCCCTGAAGCACCTCGCCGAGAACCCGGACGTGCAGGCCGACCTCCGGGCCAACCGGGACCGCATCCCCGGCTTCGTCGAGGAGGCGCTGCGCATCGAGAGCCCGGTCAAGGCCGACTTCCGCCTCGCCCGCCGCACCACGACCGTCGGCGGCGTGGACGTCCCGGCGGGGACCCCGGTCATGCTGCTCAACGGCGCCGCCAACCGGGACCCCGAGCGTTTCGAGTGCCCCACCGAGTTCCGCGTCGACCGCCCCAACGCCAGCGCCCACGTCGCGTTCGGCCGCGGCGTCCACTCCTGCCCGGGCGGCCCGCTGGCGCGGGTGGAGGCCAAGGTCAGCCTGGAGCGGATCCTCGACCGGATGGGCGACATCCGGCTCTCGGAGGAGCACCACGGCCGCCCGAGCGCCCGCCGCTTCCAGTACGAGCCGACCTGGGTGCTGCGCGGCCTCACCACCCTGCACCTCGAGTGGAAACCACTCGGGGGATGACCGGTGAGCCGGGTCGCCGCGGTCACCGGCGGTGCCTCCGGCATCGGGCGAGGCGCCGCCGCCGGCTCGTTCCCTCTGCTCCGACGGCGGGAGCTACGTCACCGGCCAGGTGCTCGGCGTGACCGGCGGGATGTACATCTGACCCTCAGCCAGCGCCGATGACCTCGGTGCCGTAGCGCTCGACGGCCTCGACGGCCCGGTCGAGCGAGTCGCCGGGGACGCTGATGCTGTTCCACGAGATGCCCAGCGCGGCCATGCGGTCGAGGGCGTCGAGGTGGGCGCCGGCGTCGAACCCCGGGTCCGCCGGGCCGGGCTCGCCGGTCGTGAACGCGACGTCGATGGCGGCCGGGTCGCGGCCCGCCTCCTCGACGTGGCGCCACAGGTGGTCGAGCATCGGCGCGAGGTCGTCGAGGCCCTCGAGCGGGATCGTCCGGGCCGTCTGGGCGAGGCGGGCCGGCGCGGGGAACGGGTTCCAGCCGTCGCCGCGGGCCGCCACCCGGCGGCGGGTGAGGGCGCTGTTGCCGCCGATCCAGATGGGCACGTGTGCCGGCTTGGGGTTGGCCGTGACGCCCGAGGCCGTGTAGCCGGAGCCCTCGAAGGCGAACTCGTCCTCGGACCACACGCCCCGCAGCACCGCCAGCGCCTCGTCGAACAGCTCGTTGCGGCGCTCGAAGTCGACGCCCAGGGCCCTGTACTCGCTGCGGAGGTAGCCGGTGGCCACCGACAGCACGAACCGCCCGCCCGACAGGGCGTCGAGGGACGCCGCGGCCTTGGCCACCAGGAACGGGTTGCGGTACGGCAGGACGACGATGTTCGGGATGAGCCGCAGCCGGTCGGTGGCGGCGGCGACCATCGTCAGGGCCACGAACGGGTCGAGGGCGTCGTGGCCGCCGGCAGTCAGCCACTTGTGCGACGGCGCCGGGTGGTCGGTGAAGCCGAGGCCGTCGAATCCGGCCACCTCGGCCGCGCGCGCGAACCGGGTGATCCCCGCCTTGGTGACGAACTCCGGCTCGAAGGGGTGCGCGATGAGCGGGTAGGTCAACCAGTGCCTCATCGGTGCGACCTCATCGGTGCGACCTCATCGGTCGAACGTAGCATCGCGGCCTATGCCGGCCACCCGCTCCCCCGTCCCGTACCGGGCGAGGGCCACGAGTCGGGGCACGGTCGTCGCGGAGACTGGGGCGGCGGTCCGGGTCGACCCTGATGAGGAGGCGCCGCAGCTGTGGTTCCCGCGGGCGGACGTCGACGCCGCGGCGCTGGACAGGCTCGACGCCGGCTCGTGGCGGGCGGGCGACGGGGACCTCGGGGGCCACGTGGCGTTCGACCACGCGCAGGTCGAGCTCGTGCTGGTCGACGCCCGGGACGGCGACGACGAGCGGGACGTCACGACCAAGCGCTTCCCGACCTGGGGCGACGCCACCGACCTCATCGCGGTGCTCGACGTCCGGCCCGACGGGGAGCTGCGCTACCGCAGCGAGGGTCGCGCCGACTGGCGCCGGCCGGTGGTCGAGGGCAGCCAGATGCTGGGACAGGCCATCGTCGCCGCCGGCCGCCACGCCCCCGGCCGGCGGGCCGTGTCGGCGTCGATGGTGTTCACCCGGGCCGCCGACGCCCAGCGGCCCTACTGCATCGACCTCGACGAGGTGTCCGCCGGCCGCACGTTCACCGCGCTGGCGGCCCGGGCCGTCCAGGGCGGCCGGACCTGCGCGGCCGGCACCCTGCTGCTCGACGCCACGGCGCCCGACGTGATCCGCCACGCCGACGCCGCCCCCGACCTGCCCGGCCCCTACGAGGCGGTGCCGTTCGACATGGCGGTGACCGGCCGGGACCTGCGGGTCGTGGACGGCGCGTACACCGGCGACCCCGACGCACCCCTGGGCCCGCCCGAGCTGGCGGCCTGGGTCCGGGTCCGCGACGTGCCCGCCGACGCACCGCTGCACGCCGGCCTTGTCGCCCAGTTCACCGGCCACATGTCGATCGCCGCCGCCCTCCGGCCCCACGCCGGCATCGGCCAGGACCAGGCGCACCGGACGCTGTCCACCGCCATCAACGCCATCTCGCTGTCCCTGCACGCCGAGGTCCGGGCGGACCGCTGGCTGCTCTACCACCATCGCTCCACCTTCGCCGGCGACGGCATGACCCACGCCGAGTGCCAGGTCTACGACGAGGACCGTGCCCTGGTGGCGTCGTTCGCCGTCGACGCCATGGTCCGCGCCTTCGCCGACCCCCGCCGGAGCCCCGACGAAAGGACGGCGCTGTGAGCCTCACGTCCGCCCGCGGCCCCCTCAGCCCCCAGCCGTTCGGGCGGTTCTCGGCCCCCGTGCCGCCCGGCGTCGTGTATCTCGAGCCCCACCCCCGCCGGGTCCAGGGGGTGGTCGGCGGGCGGTCGGTGATCGACACCGAGCACGCGCTCCTCGTCCACCGGGCCGGCCGCTCGCTGGCCTACGCGTTTCCCGAGGACGAGGTCGGCGACCTGCCCCGCGAGCCCGAGCCCGAGGCCGCCGGGTTCGTCCAGGTCCCGTGGGACGCGGTCGACGCCTGGTACGAGGAGGGTCGCAAGCTCGTCCATTACCCGCCCAACCCCTACCACCGGGTCGACTGCCGGCCGACCCGCCGGAGCCTGCGGGTCGAGGTCGCCGGCACGCCGCTGGTCGACACAGACGACACGATCATCCTGTTCGAGACCGCGCTGGGCCCCCGCCTCTACGTCGACCCGAACCACGTGCGCACCGACCTGCTGCGGCGCACGGACACCGAGACGTACTGCAACTACAAGGGCGTGGCCACGTACTGGGCGGCGGCGGTCGGCGACGAGGTCGTCGAGGACGTGGCCTGGAGCTACGAGGACCCGTTGCCGGAGAGCTCCCCGATCGGCGGCTTCCTCAGCTTCGACCCGGACCGGGTCGCGGTCGAGGCCGAGCTGCCCGGGTAGGCGGACAATGGGCCCGCGGTCGCGCAAGGGCGCCCGGACCCGGGCCCGCCTGCTCGGCGCGGCCAGCTGGTGTTCGAGGACGCCGGCTTCCGGGAGGCACGCGTCTCCGACATCGCCCACCGGGCCGGGCTGTCGCACGGGACCTTCTACCACTACTTCGACGCGAAGGAGCAGGTCTTCCGGGAGGTCGCCGAGGCCGAGGAGGCGCTCCGCTCGGCGCCGCCCGACGACGCCGGCGACGCCGAGCCGGAGGAGCTGGCCAAGTTCGGGGCTCGACGTGCGTCAGCCAAGCGGGGCGAACAGGTCGACCGAGTTGCCGTCGGGGTCGCGCACCAGCGCGTAGCGCTGCCCCCACGGGGCATCCCACGGCGCCCGGTGGCCGTCGTAGCCGGCCGCGGTCAGCTTCTCGTAGGTGGCGTCGACCGCGGCCGGGCTCTCGCACAGGAATGCCAGGCCGACCCGGGGCGAGCCCGTGGGGGCCTCGTAGTCGGGGTCGAACGAGCGCACGGTCTCGACGGCGTCCCAGGCGAGGCGAAGCCCGTTCGGCAGCGTGGTCTCGACGTGGGGCTGGTCGTCGCCGTCAGGCGGCACGTCGAGGCCGAGCTGGCGGTAGAACGCCAGCGACCTCGCCATGTCCTCGACGACGATGCCGATGACGTCGAGCGTGGGATCGGTCATGGTGTCTCCTCTCCGAGGGGTGGGATGTTGAAGTTGACGCGGAACAGGTTGTGCGGGTCGTGGGCGGCCTTGAGCTTCCGGAGCCGGGCGTAGTCCTCCGACTCGTAGCCCGCCCGCACGGCGGCGGGCGCGGTGTCCTCGACGCCGGAGAAGTTCGGGTAGGTGCGGCCGGTCGCCCACGGGCGCAGCGCGTCGAGCAGGGCGTCGCGCCGGGCCCGGTCGCCCGGCGCCGGGTCGCTGACCGCGAGCAGCGAGAAGGCGGCGGAGCGGCCGCCGACCGCGTTCGGCGGGGTCGCCGGGCGGGACAGGGCGCCGCCCCACGCCCGCAACTCGGTCAGGAAGGGGGCGCCCGCGCCCGGGCCGGCGTGAGCGGCGAGCACGGACATGGCGCCCGAGTCCACGGGCCTGAGCAGCACGTTCCGGTCGAACGCCGCCACCGGCTGGTCGACCGGCTCGTGGTGGATCGTGCCGACCTCGGCGTACGGCATCACCCGGACCGTGTCCACGAGCCGAGGCCCGAGGCGCCGCAGCGCCTCGACCCAATGGCGGCCCTCGGCATGGTCGTCGCCGCTGTGGGCGACCCGCACGTGGGTGACGTGCCGGTCCCGCAGCCCGGGCGGCAGTGCCGGATCGTCCGGGTAGCGGAGCAGGAGCACCGACGACGCCACCGTCTCGGGCACCTCGGCCGCCCAGCCGGCGTAGGCGTCGAGGACGTCCTCCCCCGCCTCCGCCGCGAAGCACAGCTCGCCGCCGAGCAGGGTCACCACCGGGAACAGGTCGACCTCGATCGAGGTCACCACGCCGAAGTTGGCGCCCGCCCCGCGCAGCGCCCAGAACAGGTCGGGATCCGCCGCTGCGGTCACGGGCTGGAGGCGTCCGTCGGCGGTGACGATGTCGAGCCGGCGCACGTGGTCGGCCGCGAAGCCGAACCGGCGGGCGAGCAGGCCGACGCCGCCGCCGAGCGTGTAGCCGACGGCCCCGACGTGGGGGCTGGATCCGGCCAGGGGGGCGAGCCCGTGCGGCGCGGCGGCGTCGATGACGTCGCGCCAGGCGGCCCCGGCCTCGACCCGGGCGGTGCGCCGCATCGGGTCCACGTCGACCCGGCGCAGGCGGTCGGTGCGCACCAGCACGGCGCCGGTGGCCGGCCGGGACGGGCCGTGGCCGGTGTTCATCACCGCCACCGGGCGGCGGGCGGCGGCGGCCAGCCGGACGCCGGCGACCACGTCGTCGGGGCCGGCGGCGTCGACGATCAGCGCGGGTCGGTGGTCGACCGCGAGGTTGAAGCCGGAACGCCGGGCGTCGTAGGCGGGCTCGCCCGGCCGGAGCACCGGGAGCGGGGGCGCTGCGAGTGCGGTGGTCGTGGCCATGCCGGCAGCATGAACGGCCCGGGCCGCCGGCGTCTTGAACGTTCCGGACGTCAGCCGGCCAGCCGGTCGGCCTCCCAGGCGAGCAGCGCTCCGGGCGGGAGGCCGCCGAGGCGGCGGCTCTCGCGGGTGAGGTGGGGCTGGTCGGCGTAGCCGGTCTCCGCTGCCAGCCGCGCCAGGTCGCGCTCCGGCCCCGCGGCGCGGGCGCCGTCGAGGAAGCGCTGGAAGCGCAGGATGCGGGCCAGCGTGCGGGGTGGATGGCCGACGGCGTCCTCGACCCGTCGGCGCAGCTGCCGCTCGCTCAGCCCCACCCTGCTCGCCAGCTCGGCGACCGGGCGCCCGGGTTCGTCGGCCAGCGCCGCGGCGACGCCGACCGCCACAGGGTCGAGCGCCCGCGCCTCGGCGAGCCGGCCGGTCAGGTGGTCCACCAGAACCTGCAACCGGTCGCGCCACCGGGCGGTGTCCGCGAACCGCTCCGCCAGCGCGGCCCCGTCCCGGCCCCAGAGGTCGTCGAGGGCGGTGTCCCGGTCGCGCAGGTCGGGCGCGCCGGCCCCCAGCAGGGCGGGCGCCGCGCCGGGCCGGAAGCGCACGCCCAGCGTCACGGTCGCCGGCGCCAGGGACTGCGTGATCGGCCGGCTGGCCGGGCCTGCGACGGCCACGTCGTCGCCGACGGCGACAAGGTCGATGCGACCGTCCGGGAACACGGGCTGGCGGTAGATCCGCTCCCCGTCGCCGAGCCGGTGGATCCACAGGCACTCCACGTGCTCGGCGAGCGCCGGCGGGGGCGCCATCTCCCGGTAGCTGGACGCAGGCCGCTCGGCCATGCGGTCCAGTATGCCCGGAGCCGGCCGCAAGACTCGCGCTTGCTGAGGCGACGGGAACCGTCGTAGGCGTCGCGCAAGCCGAGGGGGATCGCGGCGGGGGTCTAGGCCTTCCTGGCCGGCCGTTTGGCGCCGGTGGCCCGGCGCCGGCCGTTCCGGGACCGGGGGGTTCCCGGGACCAGCCGGGGGCGGCGGGCGGGGAGCCGGACCTTCGCCGTGACGCCGTCCAGCCACGCGGGCTCGACGCTGGCGCCCAGGCCCTGGAGGCAGAACGTCACCATGCCCGGGATGTCCGGCCGGCCGACCCCGGTGTCGTTGCCCAGGCGCTCGGTCGTGATGAACGCGGCGTTGAGCGCCAGCACCATGAACGTGGCCGCCTCGGGGTCCTCGCCACGGATGCGCCCGGCGGCGGCCGCGGCTTCGACCAACTCGCGGATCAGCGTCGTGACCGCGATCTGGGCCCGACCGACCAGCTCGGGCCGGGACTCGGCGAGCCGGAGCCGCAGCCGGGCCAGCCCCCGGTCGAACCCGGTCTCGCTGAACGCCGGCATCGACACCGCGGCCACGATCGCCCCGGCCAGCCGGTCGAGCGGGGCGTCGAGGTCCTCGATCGCGGTGCGCAGCAGCTGGGCGTAGGTCCGCATCGCCTCCTCGAACACGGCGAGGAGCAGATCGTCCTTGCTCTCGAAGTACTGGTAGAGAGTGCGGAGCGACTGGCCCGCCTCGTCGGCCACGTCCTGCACGGTGATGTCCTCGCCGTTGGCCCGCTCGAGCACGACCGCGGCCGCCCGGATCAGCGCTTTGCCCCGGTCGACCGACCGCTCGGCCGCCGTGCGGAGCGACCGCCCGACGACGCGCCGGTGCCAGTCGGCGGCCTCGTCGTCCCGCTCGTCCGGCGTCCCACGCGGCATGGCGCTCGCTCCTTCGGCTCCGTCAGAAGTGGTCGAGAAGGTCGATCACGGTCTTGGCCCGCTGCCCGAGCATGACCTTGCCGACGACGCCCATGTGCGTCCGCCAGTGCTCCTCGGCCTCGTCGGAGTCGCCGGCCTCGACGAGAGACGCCAGACGCTCCTGGGAGCGGACGCTCCGCCGGCGCTTGGCGAGCGAGTCGCCGTCCGCCGCGGCCTGGCTGACGGCCGTGACCGCCCGGGCCACGACCTCGTTCAACATCTCGGCGACGATCGTGAGTGTCTGGTTGCCCGCCATGCCGACCAGCTCCTCGTGGAAGCGGGCGTTGGCCCGGCCGAACTCCTCCGGGTCGTCGATGACCCGCTCCTGCTCGGCGATGAGCGTCCGCAGCCGGCGAGCGGCCGAGCGGCGGCCGCGGCCCTGGGCGACGAGCCGGACGGCGGCGGGCTCGATGATCGTGCGGGCCTCGAACACGTCGGCGAGCGCCACGTTGCGGGCCTGGAGGACCAGCGCCGCGCCGCGGGCCGCCTGGCGGTGGTCCGGCTGGTGGACGACGATGCCGCCCTGGACGCCCCGTACGACCGAGATCAGACCCTCGGTCTCCAGGATGCGGAGCGCCTCGCGCAGCGACGGGCGGGACACGCCGAAGCGCTCGATGAGCTCGGGCTCGTGGCCGATGTACTCGCCCTCGTCCAGATCGCCGGCGACGATCAGGCGCCGCAGCTCGTCGGCAATCTGTTCCGGCTTCTCGCGCTGCGCCGGGCGAGCTAGGCCGTCGCGGCGTGGCCTGGGTCTCGTGGCCATGTGCCTCTCACGTCGTTCGTCGGGACCACGGTACCCGGACGTCCGGCGCGCCGAGACCAGCCGGGGCGAGCAGGGCGCGAGCGTCGGCCAGCGAGCGCAGCGTGCTGTTCAGGTGGGTGCACGTCGACGTGCCGACGACGTCGGCACGCACGTGGCCGGGCAGGTCCGCCAGCGCCACGCCCACGACCCGGGCCGCGCTGGCCACCGCAAGGGGGCACGCCTCCCAGGGCAGCACGCGGGGGTCGACGTCGACCCGGGCGATCCGGCCGTCGCCGTCGACCTCCGCGTCCACGGCGTACTCGTGCATCACCGTCTCGCCGTCGCCCCCGGCGTGCGAGTCCCGGAAGTGGGCACGGATCGCGGCGCCGGTGCCAGCGGACGACAGGACGGCCTCGAGCAGCCGGCGGCGCCGGACGGTCCCCTCCCCGAGCGGCGGCAGGTCGTGCCAGCCCGCAGGGTCGGCCCGCTCGATCGCCGGCGCCGTCGGGCCCAGGGGGACCGCGCTGCGGCCCTCCTCGGCCAGCACCCGGTGCAGCAGGCCACCGACCCGCCAGCCGATGCACACGTCCGCCTGGAGGGCGGCCCGCTGCGTCGCGGTGGCCGGGTCGGCGGGCAGGAGACCGGCACGCAGCGGCGCGTAGCCCGAGACCAGGAACGCGCCGGCCATGTCCTCCAGCAGCGACGCCACGAGGGCCCGGCGCTCCAGGTCGCCGGGCAGGGCCTCGGCGAGGCGCCGGCCGAAGCCAGATCGCAGGCTCGCCCCCGCCAGCGGCTCGAGGACCGCCGCGCCGGGCCCGGTCGCCTCGCCCAGCCGACCGGCGGGGTCGACCCGGACCGTCAGCGCCACCTCGGCGGCGACCTCCGTGCGCCCCCCGGCGACCGCGGCGACGTCCCGTCCCCGCAGCACGATCGCGCACGGGCCCAGCAGCCCGTCGGGCCGGGTCACGTCGATCGACGTGGTCCGCCGCGCGGCCCCGGGCGCCACGGGCGGCGTCGTGGCCAGGGCTCGGTGCGGTCCCGGCCGGGGATCCGTTCGGGACGCGTTCGCATCAAACATCTAGAGGTATAGGCTAGCCTGGCCCGCGATGACGGTCGACCTCACGGGCAGGGTGCCACCACGCGTACTACAACCGGCGGCGCGACGCGATGGACGCCGCCTACGACCGGATGGAGGACACGTGACCGACCAAGACGACGGCCACGGAGACGTGGTGCGGCGGCTCCTCGCGATCGAGGAGATCAAGGGCTTGAAGGCCCGCTACTTCCGCCACCTCGACCACAAGGACTGGGACCGGTTCGGGCAGGTGTTCGCCGAGGACGCCGTCATGGAGGTGCCCGAGGCGGACGCGGTCGAGCACGGGCGCAACGCCATCGTCCGGTTCGTGAGCAAGGCCCTGAACGGCACCCAGACCGTGCACCACGGCCACATGCCCGAGATCGAGCTCACCGGGCCCGACACGGCCCGGGGCACGTGGGCGATGTTCGACTACGTCGAGTGGCGCCGTCCGGGGTCCGGCGAGCGGGCCGGGCTCACCGGCTACGGGCACTACGTCGAGGAGTACGTCCGCCAGGACGGCACGTGGCGCATCGCCCGCTGCCGGTTGGAGCGGCTCCGGGTGGACCCGCTGTCATGACCGAGGCCGAGCTCGCCACCCGCGAGCGCATCCGCGACACGCTGGCGCGCTACTCGTGGGGCGGCGACTCGCTGCGGCTCGACGACGTGGCCGCGTCCTTCTGCGAGGACGGCGAGCTGGAGATCCGCGGTGGCGAGGTCCACCGCGGCCGGGAGGCCATCGTGGCGTACATCGGCGGGGTGGGCCGGCGCGACGCCGCGCCCGCGGCGCCGCCCGGCCCGGCGGGCGGCCGCCGCCCGATCGTGCGCCACAGCGTCAGCAACGTCCGGTTCGTGGAGCTGCACCCGGACCACGCCCTGGTGGTGGCGTACTTCACGGTGTTCACCGAGATCGGCCTCGATCACTACGGCCGCTACCGGGACCGGTTCGTGCCGGTGGGCGACGAGTGGCTGATCCGGCACCGCTTCGTGTCCACCGACTGGGCGGCCGCCGGCTCGACGATGGTCGCTAGCCCGGCGGCAACCCCATGATGCCGAGGAGGTCGGGGTAGCGCATCGTGTGGGCGCCGCCGTCGATCAGCTGGAGCGACCCGGAGACGAACGACGCCTCGTCCGAGGCGAGGTAGGCGACCAGGCCGGCGACCTCCTCGGGCTGGGCGTGGCGGCCGAGCGGAGTGTTCTCCTCGTAGCCCTCGACGATCCCCGGCAGCCCGAACGCGCCCTCGGTCAGGCCCGTGCGCACCAGCCCCGGGCCGACGGCGTTGACCCGGATGCCCCGGTGCCCGAGCTCCAGCGCCGCCACCTGCACGAGCATCGCCACCCCGGCCTTGGACGTGCAGTACGCGCCCATCCCGATGCCCGGCTGCACGGCGTTGAGGCTGGCGGTCACGACGATCGACCCACCCTCCCCCATGCGGCGGGCGGCGTGCTTGATGGTGAGCAGCGGCCCGGTGAGGTTCACGTCGAGGACCCGCTGCCACTCGGCCCGGTCGATGTCGACGACCCGCTGCACCGACCCCGTGCCGGCGTTGGCGAACGCGATGTCGAGGCCGCCGAAGCCGTCGACCGCGGCGTCCGTCAGCGCCTCGACGTCGGCCTCGTCGGTGACGTCGCAGCGCCGGGTGACCACGGCGTCGCCCAGCTCCTCGGCCAGGGCGGCCAGCCCCGCCTCGTTCAGGTCGCCGACCGCCACCCGCGCCCCCTCGGCCACGAAGCGCTGGGCGGTCGCCCGGCCGATCCCCGACGCCCCGCCGGTGACCAGGGCGCGCTTGCCGGCGAGCCGGCCGTCGGCCGTCACGGCGCCACCCCGATGCGGGCGACGGGCTCGGGCGGTGCCTGGCGGCGGTGCAGGGCCCGTTCGAGCGAGTGCAGCAGCACGTTGCGAACCTCCCGGGGGTCGATCAACTCGTCGAAGCCGAGGGTCCGGGCCGACCGGAACGACGCCTCGACCTCCAGCGACCTCAGGCGGGCCGCCTCGTCCTCATCGGACCCGCGGGCGCGGCTCATGGCCGACGCGCCCATGGCGCCCATCGTGGCCCCGGGCAGCGCGAACACGCCCGACTGTCCGTCGAAGGGGATCATCCCCATCACCATCGACCCGAAGCCGTAGGCCTTGCGCAGCGTGACCTCGAACTTCGGCGTGGTCGCCAGCGTCTGGGCGGCGTACATCCGGGCGCCCTTGCGCAGGATGCCGTCCTGCTCCGACGCCCGGCCGGGCAGCACGCCCGGGTTGTCGGACAGGAACACCAGCGGCACGTGGAACGAGTCGGCGACGGTGATGAAGTGCGACGCCTTCTCGGCGCCGTCGGCGTCGATCGAGCCGGCCAGCACCAGCGGCTGGTTGGCGACGACCGCCACCGGATGCCCGCCCAGCCGGCACAGGGCGCACAGCAGCGACCGGCCGAAGTCGGGCTGCACCTCGAAGCACGACCCCGCGTCGAACACCACGTCGACAACGCGGCGCATGTCGTAGACCCGCCGGCCGTTGCTGGGGACGATGTCGAGCAGCTCCGGCACAGCGCGGGGGCCGGTGTCGCCGTCCTCGTCGAACGGCGGGTACGACCAGGCCGACGACGGGAAGTAGCGGAGGTAGGCGCGCACCAGGTCGAGCGCTGCCTCGTCGTCGTCGGCCAGGTTGTGGACCAGCCCGCTGGTCAGCGCCACCGCCGGGCCGCCCAGGTCCTCCTTCGTGATGGTCTCGCCCAGCGACTCGGAGACCACGGGGGGGCCGGCCGTGAAGATCGACCCCTGGCGGCTCATCACCGCGAAGTCCGACATGGGCGCGACCAGCGCGCCGTGCCCGGCGGACGGGCCCAGCACTGCGCTGACCAGCGGCACCCGGCCGGAGCACCGGGCCTGGGCCAGCAGGTCGGTCGGCGTGCGGGCGTGACCGCGGCCGTCGGCCCGGTAGCCGGCCCCCTCCAGCAGCATCACCAGCGGGACGCGGTCCTGGACCGCCAGCTCGGCCACCCGGTAGCGCTTGGAGTTGCCGGCCTGGCTGATCGTGCCGGCCTTGACCGTGAAGTCCTCGGCCGCCACAAGCACCGGCCGGCCCTCGACCTGTCCCGAGCCCGTCACGAGGGCGTCGGCGGGCTCGTCCTCGCGGCCGACCAGCGTGCCGATCTCGTGGAACGAGCCGGGGTCGAGCAGGTGGTCGATCCGGGCCCGGGCGTCGAGCTTGCCGGCCGCCCGGTGCTTGGCCAGCCGCTCCTCGCCGCCCATCGCCCGCGCCGCCGCCCGCCGCTGGGCCAGGTGGTCGAGGACGGGATCCCAGCTCTCCGAGTCGGTGGTGTCCATGCGTGCTCCTAGCGGCCGGTGAACTCCGGCGGGCGGCGCTCCATGTACGCGGTCAATGCCTCCCGGAGGTCGGCTGTGGTGGCGTTGAGGCTCTGGGCCAGCGCCTCGACCTCGAGCGCTTGGGCCAGCGAGCTCGTCGACGCGCCGTCGAGCTGGCGCTTGGTCATGGCCAGGGCGATCGGGGGGCCGGCGGCGATGGTCTCGACGAGGGCCTGCACCGCGCCGTCGAGCTCGTCCGCCGGCACCGCCGCGTTCACCAGCCCCAGCTCGGCGGCCTCGGTCCCGCTCAGCGTCCTGGCCGTGAACGCCAGCTCCTTGGCCTTGTGGGCGCCGATGCGCTGGCGCAGGAACCACGCTGTGCCGAAGTCGAGGCTGAGGCCGCGCTTGGCGAAGATGGCGGAGAATCGGGCGCGGTGGGCGCACCACGTCATGTCGGCGGCCAGGGCCAGGCCGAGGCCGGCGCCGACGCAGTAGCCGTCGACCTTGGACACCACCGGCACGGGACACTGGTGGACCGCGAGCACGACGTCGCCGAGCACCCGCATGGCGTCGACCATGCTGCCCTGCTGGCCGCCCGAGCGGCCCTCGTTCCGCCCGCCGCCCCCGAGGTCGGCCCCGGCGCAGAAGTCGCCGCCGGCGCCGGTCAGCACGATGGCCCGGGCGCCCGACCAGCTCAGCTCGCGGAACGCGGCGCCGATGGCCACCCACATGTCGCCGGTGCAGGCGTTCTTCGCCTCGGGCCGGTCGAGCGTGACCGTGCCGACGTGATCGACCAGCTCGACCCGGACGGCGGGATGGTGGGAGGAGGGTGCCATGGTGTCCAAGATATCTACATGATTGCGCGGAGGCCTTGGAAGCCGCCGCCGTCGACCAGCACGTCGATGCCCGACACGAACGACCCCGCCTCCGACAGCAGGAACTCGACCACGGCCGAGACCTCCTCGGGCCGGCCGAGGCGACCGAGCGGCGTGGCGTCGAGCATGCCCTGCATCTCCGGGTGGGCCTCGAACTCCTGGCGGCCCATGCCGGTGTCGATCAGCCCTGGCGACAGGGACGTGACCCGACCGCCCCGTGGGCCCCATGCCACCGCGGCGCGCGCCGCGGCCCGGACCACGCCCCGCTTGGCCCACGCGTAGGCGATCCCGCTGTCGTCGAACCGCTCGGCGGCCCGGTCGAGGAATCCCTCCGCCCCCGGGTCCTCGACCAGGGCGTCGAGCTCCGGGTCCGGGCCGAGCAGGGCGATCTGGTAGGCGGCGCTGGAGGCGAAGCACACCGCGGCGGACTCCGGCTCGACCAGCGGCTCGAACGCGTCGAGCAGCAGCTGGGTGCCGACCAGGTCGACCGCGAAGATGCGCCGGGGGTCGGCCATCGTCGGGGAGATCCCCGCCGCGTGCACGAGCGAGCGGAACGGCCCGAGGCGGCGGACCTCGTCGGCCAACCGGCCGACCGCGGCGGGGTCGGACACGTCGCAGGCCAGGCCCACGGTGCCCTCGATGTCCGGCGCGTCGAGGTCGACGGCCACCAGGTGGTCGGCCCGCGCCAGCAGACGGTCGGCGCAGGCCCGACCCATGCCTCTGGCGGCCCCCGTGACGACGACGACGCCCATCGCTCAGTCCCCCGACGCGGACGCGGCCGACAGGTACGCGGCTTCGATGGCGTCGACCTGTGACCGGACCTCGCTCACGGGACCAGACAGTACGACCTGGCCCCGCTCCGGCACGTAGACGCGGTCGGCGACGGAGCAGCGCCCGCAGCGCCGCCTTGTCGACCTTGCCCGTCGGGGTCATCGGCCCCTCCCTCATGCAAAAAGTCTGGATGTTTTCCGACCCCTCCGCGCCAGCAGAGCGACCGGTCGCCGCCGACCACCGGGCCGCTCGGTGGATGTGGGCCATCGGCACGTCGCTGCGCTCGGCCAGCGCGTGCATCACCGCGTCCTGGCGCAGGAACGTGTCGTCGGGGAACACCCGGTGCCCCGAGGCGGCGACCCGGACGACCAGCGACCGCGTCCGGCGGGTGGCCGACCGCATCCCAGGCCGCGGAGAACAGGATCGTCTCGTTGGGCCAGCCGGTGGCACACGATCGCCGCGTCGCACACCTCGGGACCGTCGACGCCGGCGACCTCGCCCAGCCAGCGGGCCAGGGTGCGGGCCGTCTCGTCCGGGTCCCGCCCGAGGACGCCACGCCCCGTCAGGTCTCCCGAGCCCGGCCGTCGATGGCGGCGCCGTCGGTCACGAGCCCCTCGATCGCCGCCGCGTCCAGGCCGAGCTCCGCCAACACCTCCCAGGTGTGCTCGCCGTGCCGGGGCGCCCGCCACCGGGGGGACGGCGGGGCGCCGTCGAAGTCGGCCGGCGTGGCCAACATCGCCCGGCCACCGTCCTCGTCGGGCACGCCCACGACGGCGCCCGACGCGTGGAACTGGGCGTCGGCCAGCAGGTCGTCGATCGTGTTCACCGGGCTCCAGAACAGGTCGGGCTCCGCCGCGAACGCCTCCGCCCACTCGTCCAGAGGGCGGGTCGCGAAGATGGCGTCGAGCTCGGCGATCAGCGCGCCGCAGTTGGTGGCGCGGGCCAACCCGGACACGAACCGCTCGTCCTCCAGCCAGTCCGGCCGGCCGACGGCCCGGGCCAGCGCCGGCCAGTGGCGGTCGCCCTCCAGCCCCACGATCCAGAAGGGCCGGCCGTCGCCCGCCGTGTAGTTGTTCACCGTCGGGCTGTACATCGTCTCGCGCTGCCCGACCACGATCGTCCGGCCGAGCATCAGCGAGACGTTGACGTCGAAGCCGATCGTGTACGCACCCTGGCGCAGCAGCGACGTCGACACGACCTGGCCGCGGCCCGTGCGGGCCCGGCCGACCAGCGCCGCGCACACCGCCGCGGCGCCGGTCATGGCGGCCGAGTGGTCGCCCATGCCGCCCCGCTGGAACGGCAGCGGTCCGCCGGGGACCCGCAGCGACTCGGCGATCCCGGCCCGGGCCCAGAACGCGGCGATGTCGTAGGCGGCCCGGTCGGCGTCGGGCCCGTCCAGCCCGTAGCCGCTGATGATGGCGTAGACCAGCTCCGGGTGGTCGGCCCGGGCGCGATCGGGGCCGAGGCCGAGGCGCTCCAGCGCGCTCGCCCGGATGTTGGTGACGAACACGTCGGCCCCTGCCAGCAGCCGCCGCGCGATGCCGACGCCGGCCTCGCTGGCCAGGTCGAGGGCGATGCTGCGCTTGCCGCGGTTGTCGAGCTCGAACACGGCGTTGACGTCGCCGCCGATCAGCCGCTGGAACGTCCGGGCGGGGTCGCCCCCGGGCGGCTCGATCTTGACGACGTCGGCGCCCCAGTCGGCGAGGATGCCGGCGGCGCCGGGCCCGGCCACCCACACGCCGAGCTCGACGACCCGGATCCCCTCCAAGGCGCCGCTCATGCCGGGACCGGCGTGGGGGCGAAGCGGACCGGCATCGCCTCCAGCCCGCTGACGAAGTTCGACGGCCGGTACGGCAGGGGCTCGTCGGTGTCGAGCTCGAGGTCGGGCAGGCGGGCCAGCGCCTCCCGCAGGCCGGCGTCGGCGGCCAGCGCCGCCAATTGGTCGGGGTGCTCCATGATCGCCAGCATGCCCCCGCTGATGACGTGGCGCGCGGTGTCGTCGCCGCCGATCAGCAGGAGCAGCGTCTCGTCGACGATCGACTCGTCGAGACCGCCGACCAGCTTCGGGTCGCGGTGGTCGTCGATGGCGGCGACCGCGTGCCGGCCGACGTTGCCGGTCGCCCACTGGACCACGCGCAGCAGGGGCGGACACTAGTCACTGGCGGAAAAGCGATGCTTTCATGGATGTGCATACGACGCTTTCCGAGGGAGGCCCCGTGACGGCGACAGCAGTGGAGTTCGACCCGTTCTCGGCTGAGTTCTTCGAGGACCCCAGCGAGGTCTACCGCCGGCTGCGCGACGAGGCGCCGGTGTACTTCAACGAGCGGTACGGGTTCTATGCCCTGTCCCGCTTCGACGACGTCGTCGCCGCCCACCGGGACTGGCGGGGTCTGTCGAGCGCCCATGGGGTCGACCTGTCGAGCCTGACCCGGGATCCGGCCATCGTGCGCTCGATGGGGCTGATCATCATGATGGACCCACCCGAGCACGAGCGGTTCCGGGCGCTGGTCAGCCGGGTGTTCACGCCCCGGGCGGTCACGAGCCTGGAGCCGATGGTCCGCGAGGTGATCCGCGAGTACCTCGACCCCCTCGCCGGCCGGGACTCGTTCGACGCCGTGGTCGACTTCTCGGCGCCGTTCCCGGTCGAGATCATCTCCCGGATGCTGGGCGTGCCCGCGGGCGAACGCCAGCAGATCCGCGAGTGGCTCGACCTCTCGCTGCACCGCCACCCCGGTGACATGGACCCGACGCCCGAGGGCATGGCCGCCATGCTGGAGGTCGCCGGCTACTTCCACGAGCTGGTGAAGCACAAGCGTGCGCACCCGGCCGACGACATGCTCACCCGCCTGACGGAGGTGACGGTCGACCGGGGCGACGGGACCGACACGCGCCTCAGCGACCGCGAGATCACGGGCTTTGCCACGATGCTCGGCGGCGCCGGCGCGGAGACCGTGACCAAGCTGGTGGGCAACGCCATCGTGGTCTTCGACGCCAACCCGGACCAGTGGCGCACGGTGGCCGAGGACCCCGAGTCCATCCCCGGCGCCGTCGAGGAGATTCTGCGCTACCTGCCGCCGTCGCAGTACCAGGGGCGGTTCTCCGTCGAGGAACGCACGTACGCGGGCGGCACGATTCCGGCCGGCCACCCGGTGCTCCTGCTGACCGGGGCCGCCACCCGGGACCCCCGCGCCTTCGACCGCCCCGACGACTTCGACGTCCGCCGCCCGCCGGCCGTCGCCATCGGCTTCGGCCACGGCGTCCACAGCTGCCTCGGCGCCGCCCTCGCCCGCCTGGAGAGCCGGATCGCCATCGAGGAGCTCACATCCCGCTGGCGCCGCCTCGAGGTCGACACCGCGGGCCTCCGCCGCGTGAGCATGTCCAACGTCGCCGGCTACGCCAACGTCCCGGTCGCCGCGGTGGGTTGACCGCCGACGGTGGCGCCCGATTGGCGCCTCCTCCGACTGGGTAGGCCACCCGGGATCCTCCCGAGGAGCAGGCCGATGACGAACGACGACCGCGGGCCCGACCACGAGGCCGCCGGCGACGTGCGGGCGACGGAGGACGAGGCGGCGGCCGAGCGCCGCGCCGAGGAGATCGAGCGCCTGGCCGCCGTGGCCGAGCGGGCCGCGGGCCGGCTGGCCCGTGCCCGCGAGGAGGTCGAGAGCAGGCCGTGATCGGCGCCTGCGGCGGTTGTCGAGCGCGTCCACGGCTGACTCGATCGAGCGGGGACGGAAACCCGGGCGGGCTGTCGATCTGCGCTCGTGCCGTTCGTGTAGGGGGCGAGAGGCCGGCAGGGTGCCGGCTGTAGGGTCCCCCGGAGGACGCGAGATGACGCACTACCTGCTCACCATCTGGCAGCCGGACAGCGAGGAGCCGCCTCCGCCCGAGGTCGTGGACCTCGAGCAGGTCATGCAGGACGTCGAGGCGCTCAAGGCCGAGATGCGCGAGGCCGGCGTGTGGGTGTTCTCCGGCGGGCTGTTCCCGGCCAGCCGGTCCACCGTGGTGAAGGTGGCGGAAGGCCGGGCGCTGATGACCGACGGCCCCTACATCGAGGGCAAGGAGCACGTCGGCGGGTTCACGATCGTCACGGCTCCGGACCTCGACGCCGCTCTCGAGTGGGGCCGCAAGCTGGCGGCCGCCACCACCCTGCCCATCGAGGTGCGCCCATTCGTGGGCGTCATGGAGTGACGGCGGCCGGCAGCGTCCCGTCGAGCGACGAGATCGCCCGTGTGTTCCGCACGGAGTACGGCCGGGCGGTGGCGGTCCTGGTCCGCGTGTTCGGCGACATCGACGTCGCCGAGGAGGCGGTCCAGGACGCCTTCACCACGGCCACCGAGCGGTGGCCGGCCGAGGGCCTGCCGCCCAGCCCGGCCGGCTGGATCATCACCACGGCCCGGCGGCGGGCCATCGACCGGCTGCGGCGCGAGTCGACCCGGGACGCCCGCCAGGCCCAGGCGGTTGCCCTGGCCGAGGCGGACAACGGTGTGCCGGCCGGCGGGGAGGGTCCCGTGCGGGACGACCGGCTGCGGCTGATCTTCACCTGCTGCCACCCGTCGCTGGGGGTCGAGGCCCAGGTGGCGCTGACGCTGCGGCTGCTCGGCGGGCTCACGACGGCCGAGATCGCCCGGGCGTTCCTCGTGCCCGAGCCGACGATGGCCCAGCGGCTGGTGCGGGCCAAGGCCAAGATCCGCGACGCCCGGATCCCCTACCGGGTGCCCGCCGAGGCCGAGCTGCCGGACCGCCTGCGGGCGGTGCTGGCGGTGGTCTACCTGGTCTTCAACGAGGGCTACGCGGCCAGCGGCGGTGACCGGCTGGTGCGGGAGGACCTGTGCGCCGAGGCCGTGCGGCTGGGCCGCGTGCTGGCCGAGCTGATGCCGGACGAGCCCGAGGTGACGGGGCTGCTGGCGCTCATGCTGCTGTCCGAGTCGCGGCGGCCCGCCCGTGTGGGCCCCGGCGGCGAGCTCATCCCGCTGGCCGCCCAGGACCGGGCCCGCTGGGACCGCGGGCTGATCGCCGAGGGTCAGGCGCTGGTCCGCCAGTGCCTGCGCCGCGACCAGCCGGGCCCGTACCAGATCCAGGCGGCGATCAACGCGGTTCACAGCGACGCCCCGACCGCCGCCGAGACGGACTGGCGCCAGGTGGTGGCGCTCTACGACCAGCTGCAGGCGTTCGACCGGGGCGCGGTGGTGGTGCTCCACCGCGCGGTGGCGGTCGCCGAGGTCGACGGGCCCGAGGCGGCCCTCGCCCTGGTGGACGACCTGGACCTCGGTGGCTACCACGTGCTCCACGCGGTCCGGGCCGACCTGCTGCGCCGCCTGGGCCGCGAGGCCCTGGCGGCACAGGCGTACGACGCGGCCATCGCCGCCTGCGGCAACGACGCCGAGCGCTCGTTCCTCGCCCGACGCCGCACCGAGCTGACCGGCGGCTAGAGCCTCGCCAGGAAGTCGCGGGTGGCGGCGAGGGCGTCGTCGGGGACCTCCCGGAACACGCCGTGGCCGCAGTTCTCGTAGCGGACGAGGTCGACCCTGGCGTTGGTGAGGGCCTCCGCGAGGCGGGACGCCTCGGCGGCCGGCGTGACCGGGTCGTCCTCGCCGGCCAGGATCAGCGTCGGGCACGCGACCTCATGGAGCCGGTCCCACGGGTCGAACGCGGCCATGGCGCCCGTGCGCAGGCGCCACTCGACCTCGGGGTTGCGTTGGATCCGGGCCAGGATGTCTGCCCGAAGTTCACCCGGCATGCGGCGGGTGTAGAGCGGGATGCAGCGCTCGACGAACTCGCGCATCACCTCCTCGCCCGGCTCGGCGGCGTAGAAGCGGCGGGCGGCCGCCACAGCCTCGGGACCGCCGGTGCGGGCGAACACCTCGAGGGCATGCCCGTGGGTCGCCGGCATGGCGCTGTCGAGCACGAGCCCGCCGACGCGCCCCGGGTGATCGAGTGCGGCCTGGAGCGCCACCCATGTGCCGGCGGACGAGCCCAGCAGGACGGGCGCGTCGATCTCCAGCGCGTCGCAGAGGGCGACGACGTCGGACGCCCACCGGTCCCAGGCCCAGTCGTCGGGATCGCCCCGGTCGGACCGCCCCGAGCCACACAGGTCCACGTAGACGAGCTGGGCGCTGTCGGCCAGCGGCGACAGCCAGGGCTTGAACACGCTGTGGTCGGCTCCCGGCCCGCCGTGGACGAGCACGACCGTCGGCCGGGGCACCATGCGAGGTCCCTCGCCGACGAGCCCGACCCCCTCGACGTCGAAGTACAGCCGCCCGCCGCCCACTTCGATGCGCATGGCCCCATTGTCGTTCCCCACACCCGCTCACGGAGCGCGGCGCACGGTCAGCGTGAACACCGCCCCGTCGCCGGCCGGCCCGGGCGAGCGGACCGTGATGTCGCCGCCGTGCGCCCGCGCGATCTGGCGGGCGATCGGCAGGCCCAGCCCGGTGCCGCCACCGTCGGCCCGGCCCTGCCAGAACCGCTCGAACGCCCGCCGCTGGGCGTCGGCGGACAGGCCCGGACCATGGTCGGCCACGGTGACCGCCACCTGGCGGTCACCCGGCGCCACCACCACGTCGATCGTCGACCCGGCCGGCGCGTGGCGCACCGCGTTCGCCACCAGGTTGCCGATCGCGCGCCGCACCGTCGGCTCGTCGACCGGGACCTCGGCCCCCGCCGGTCCGGTCACCGCGACCGTGACCCCCGCGGCCGCCGCCAGCACCCGGGCGTCGTCTACCGCCGCCGCGGCCACCGCCACCAGGTCCGCCGGCCGCCGGACCAGCGCCCGGGCCCGCCCGCGCGCGTCGACCAGCAGGTCGTCGACGGTGTGCGCCAACCGCCCTGCGGCTTGCTGCGAGCGCACGATGCCGTCGCGGTAGAGGTCGAGCGTCGGCTCGGGGTGGGCGAGCAGCACCTCGGCGTTGGTGGACAGCACGGCCAGCGGGGTCCGCAGCTCGTGGCTGGCCTCCTCGACCAGGAGCCGTTGCGACTCGGCCGCCCGCTCGAGCCGGTCGAGCATGGCGTCGAACGAGGCCGCCAGCGCCACCACCTCGATCTGCCCCCGTGTCATGCCGATGCGCCGGCTGAGGTCGGACGCCTCGATGTCCTCGGCCACCGTCCGCACCCGCTCGATCGGCCGCAGCGCCTGGCCGGACAGCCACCACGCCATCGCCGCCGCCACCGGGGCGAGGGCCACGACCGTGCCCGTGACCCACGGCGAACGGGACGTCGTGGTCTCGGCCGTGACCTGCTCTCCGTCCTGTGTGACGGTCGCATCGGTCTCGGCCACCACGGTGACGCCCCGCACCAGCAGCACGGGCAGGTAGATCGCCAGGAACCCGAGCACGGCCAGCTGGACGCGCAGCGAGCGGATGCTCATGCCGGCTCTCCCCCCATGCGGTAGCCCGCCCCGGCGACCGTGGCGATCACCGGCGGATCGCCCAGCTTGCGCCGCAACCGGCTCAGGATCACCCGCACCGACGTCGTGAACGGGTCGGCGTTGGCGTCCCACACGTGCTCGAGCAGCTGCTCGGCCGACAGCACCTCGCCCGGGTGGAGCGCAAGGTAGCGCAGCAGCGCGAACTCGCGGGCCGTGAGCCGCAACTCGCACCCGCCCCGCCAGGCCTTCTGCGCCGCGAGGTCGAGCCGCACGTCGCCCACGACCAGGGTCGAGCCCTGCTGGTCCCCCCGCCGGCCGAGGGCCCGGAGCCGGGCGGCCAGCTCGGAGAACGCATACGGCTTGACCAGGTAGTCGTCGGCCCCGGCGTCCAGACCGGCCACCCGGTCGTCCACCGCGTCCCGGGCCGTGAGCACGACCGTGCGCCGTGGCCGGCGGAGGTCCGGGTCCGTCAGGCAGCGCCGCAGCAGCGTGAGCCCGTCGCCGTCCGGCAGGCCGAGGTCGACGCAGGCGACGTCGAAGCTGGTCGTCCGCAGCAGCTCCTCGGCGGCGAGGCACGTAGCCGCCACGTCGACCGCGTAGGACTCGTTGCGCAGACCGAGCGCGACCACCTCCGCCAGGTCGGCGTCGTCCTCCACGAGCAGGATGCGCATGACCCAGTGTCCCTCAGCTCTCCCGGTCGGCGAAGGCGATGCCCCGCGGCCCCTGCACCGCCAGTTGCTCGCCGACGATCCTGACCGTCACCTCGGGGCCCGTGCCCGCCGGGTCGTCGGGCCGGTAGGCGTCGGCGCCGGCGACCACGGTCAGCGTCGGCGGCCCGTCCACGATCTCCGCGGCCGCCAGCCCGCCCACCCGGTCCACCGCGTACCAGGCGTGGCGATCGCCGCCCGAACCGGTCACCCGCACGTAGGTGCGCAGCTCGCCGCCGGCCTGGACGGTGCCGAGCACCTCGACGCCGTCGATCGTGCCGACCTCGGCCTCGAGTGCGGCCCGCTCGGCGCGCCCGTCGGCCGTCCCCCCGTCGAGCAGCGCCCGCACGTGGCCCTCGTGCGTGCGCACCTGCTCGCCGGACACGCCGTAGGGCAGCGGGAACAGCGCCGCCAGCGCATCGGCACCGTCCGGGGCGAGGACGAGGCCGTCGCCGGCGGCCGCCAGCGTCAGGGCGCCGCCCGTGGCGAGCCGGTAGGTGCCCGCCACCTCGGTCGGCGGGGGCAGGCCGGCGCCGGCGGGGGGTGGGCGGTCGGGCGGGTCGGGTAGCGGTGCGCCAAGCGCGAACGCCGGCAGGACCCGCTGCATCAGCTGCTCGGCCGGGACCTCGTCGCCGTTGGACAGCAGCACGAAGGCCCGCTCGCTCTCGGGCAGCCACGTCACCACCGCCTCCTGGCCCGAGCCGTCGCCGCCGCCGGCCGCGGCCAGCACCGGCTCGCCGTACGCGCCCGGAGGCGGACCCCACCCTGGCAGGTCGGTGCGACCGGGATAGCGCTCGGTGAACAGGGCGTCGACCCAGGCGGCGAGGTCGGCGGCCGACATGGCCAGCCCGCCCGCGCCGTCGAGCGCCCAATGACCGCCCTCGACCGGGCCCGGCCCGTCGGCGGCGCCGCCCCCGACGTAGCCGACCGCGCGCGGCCCCGCCGCCGCCGGCTCGCCGTCCCAGAACCCGCCGGCCCGCTCGCCACCGGGCAGTCGCAGCGTCTCGGACGCCAGCTGGTCGCGGTAGGTCGTTCCCGCCCGGGCCTCGACGATCAGCGCCAGCAGCGTGTAGCCGGCGTTCGAGTACGTCTCGTCGGTGCCCGGCTCGAACGCCACGCCCAGCCGGCTGATGGCGGCCACCGCCTGGTCGTGGTCCATCGGCTCGTCGTCGGCCGGGGTGTGGGCGCCGGTGAGCCCACTGCGGTGGTCGAGCAGCTGCTCGACCGTGGCCCCCGCCGCGGGACCACGGAGCCCCGACACGAGGTCGCCCGCCCGGTCGCCCAGCGACAGCCGCCCCTGGTCGGCCAGGTCGAGCACGGCCGCCGCCGTGACGGCCTTGGTGACCGAGCCGATGCGGAACACGGTGTCGCCGGTGTTGGCCGCGCCCGACGCGCGATCGGCCTCGCCGTAGCCGGCCAGGCACTCGACCTCGCCGGCGCGCAGCACGGCGACCGCGCCGCTGAACCCCCGCTCGGCCCAGGCGGCCAGCGCGCGGTCGCAACCGACCGCCGCCGCCTCGGGCGGCGGCGTGTCGACGTCGCTGGTACACGCGCCGGCGGCGAGCAGCACGGCGACGAGCGCCGCGACCGCGGCGGCGACAGCAAGAGCGGGGACGGCGACGAGACGGTGTGGTCGCGGCACGCCGCCGACCGTACGAAGGGCGTTGTGAACCTGTCGTGAACGGATCAGGGACGCAGGGAATCGATGAACGAGCGGGAGAACGTGCCGTACAGCTCGACCAGCGACACCTCGTCGTCGAGCAGCCACAGGACCGCGGCGCCCTCCATGTAGGCCACGAACTCGCGCGCCTTGGCCCCACAGTCCACCTCGGCCGGGACGTCGCCGTCGCGCTGGGCCTCGCTGAGCACGTGCTCGAGCCACTGCCGCACCAGCCGGCTGCGGGCCAGGAAGTAGCCGTGAGCCGGGGCATCGGCGTCGAAGCTCTCGGCCTGCAGCACCGTGTGCAGCATGGCCAGGCCCTTCTCGTTCTCGATGGCCTCGCCCAGATCGACGAGGTGGTCGAGGGCCTCGAGCCCACCGGTGCGGGGCAGCTGGGCCAGCGACTCGGCGGCCAGCCGGTCACGCTCGGCGATCACCGCCAGGAGCAGGGCCTCCTTGGACCCGAAGTGGTAGAGGATCCCGGCAGCGGTGACGTCCACCCGGGCGGCGATGTCGCCGAGGGCGCCGGCCCGGTAGCCCCGCTCGGCGAAGACCTCGAGCGCGGCCTCGACGATCGCCTCCCGGCGCGCCGCGCCACGCTGTGCCGGACCCTTGGCCACCACTTCGCCGTCTCCCTCCTTCACGGGGAACCCCTTGACAAACGTCATGAGCCTAAACGACTGTTCAGCTGAATGTGTATTCAGTCCAGCGACAGGCCGCCGCCCAGGGAGACCCATGCGCACCATCGACGGACTCACCGCGGCCGAGCGGGCCCACTACGACGAGCACGGCTACGTGAAGCTGACGGGCTTCGCCGGTCAGGGCGACTGCGAGCGCATGCTCGACCGGGTCGTCGAGATCACCCGGGCCGAGGCCGCCTCCGGCCCGCCCGCCCGCCGCGGCGGTGACGGCGGCAGGTCGGCGACCGCAGGCCTGGTCCTGCCGGAGTCCAACCTCGCCGGCCGCCCCGGCCGGCCCGAGGAGCTGGCGTCGAAGGTGTTCACCCTCCACCGCGACGAGGTCTTCGGCGGCTTCGCCGCCAGCCCGGCACTCACCGGACTGCTGGCCGGGCTGATCGGCCCCGGGATCGACTGCTTCCTGTCGCAGTTCATCTTCAAGAACCCCGGCGCCTGGGGCCAGCCCTGGCACCAGGACAGCTACTACTTCGCGTTCGAGCCGGCCCGGCCGGTCGTCGGCGTCTCCCTGGCCGTCACGCCCGCCACCACGAGCAACGGCTGCCTCCACGTCCTCCCCGGATCCCACCGCGACCCGATCCACACGCACGTCCCCGACCGCCGCCCCGGCGCCAACATCGGCTACGTCGAGATCGTGGACCGCGACGTGTCCGGGGCCGTGGCGATGCCGATGGACCCGGGCGACCTGCTCGTGTTCGACAGCCACCTCGTCCACCGGTCGAGCGACAACGTCACCGACGGCCTGCGGGCGGCCATGACCTACCATTTCGCCGCGACCGGCACCCGGGACCTGCACCCGGGGGTCGTCAACGACTTCGTCACCGTCCGCTGAGGACCTGCGGCGGCGAGGAGGAGCCAGGATGACCGACGCCGACGTGACGCTCCACCCCTGGAACCGCGGGTTCGCCTGGCAGCCGTCGCCCCCGCCCCACCGGCGGCTGGCCGCCGACCAGGTGGCCGCGTTCGACCGGGACGGGTACGTCGTGGTCGAGGAGGTGTTCGATCCCGCCACCGTGGCCGAGGTGGTCGGCGAGATCGACCGGTTCGAGGCCGGCGTCGAGGCGTACCTCGCCGGCCTGGAGGACCAGCGGATCTCGATCGCCGAAGCCGGCGCCATCACCTTCACCACCCACCTGGTGACCCGGTCTCCCCGGTTGGCGGCGTTCGCCCGCGACCCGTTCTTCACCGGCGTGTGCGCCGACCTCGTCGGCCCCGACGTCAACCTGTACTGGGACCAGGCGGTCTACAAGAAGCCGGAGAAGCCCCGCCGCTTCCCGTGGCACCAGGACAACGGCTACGCCTTCGTCGAGCCACAGCAGTACCTGACGTGCTGGGTGGCGCTCACCGACGCCACCGCCGACAACGGCTGCCCCCAGGTCGCCCCGGGCAGGCACCGGGCGGGCACCCTGTCCCACACCTACGTCGAGCCGCTGGGCTGGGAGTGCTTCGAGGACCCGGGCGACGTGGCCGTAGCCGAAGTCGGCGCGGGCGGGGTGGTCGTGTTCTCCAGCCTGACGCCGCACCTCACCGGGCCCAACGTGACGGCGGACGTCCGCAAGGCCTACATCCTCCAGTACGCGCCCGCGGGAGCCGTAGTGCTCCAGGGACGGCCGCCGGACGACCCCACCGGCCGCAGGCCCGCCGACGACCCCGACCGCCAGTTCCCGGTTGTGCGGGGCCGCGAGCCCGTCGAGCCGGGCGACGAGGCCTAGGGAGTGCCGTCCTCCTCGGGCGGCTTCTCCTGCCGCGCCCGAAGCAGGAACGCGGACACGGCCAGGATCAGGATCACCCCGGCCAGCACCCCGATCTCCACCATGCCGTTACGGAAGGCCTCGAAGCCCTCGTCCTTGGGCCGCTCCGCCCCGGCCACGACCACGATCTCCTTGATCGACGCGATGATCCCGACCAGCAGGAACGGCTCGGCCAGCAGCCGGCGCTCCCGCAGGGTCTTGCGCACCGCGCCCAGCAGCTCGACGAACACGAACACCAGGAGCAGGATGCTGAGCACCTCGGCCGCGGCCGCCTGCACGGGCTCGCCGTCGGCCATCTGGTCGATGAAGGTGGTGACGGCGTCGCCGACCAGGATCGCG
This sequence comes from Acidimicrobiales bacterium, assembly GCA_035649475.1. Classification (GTDB taxonomy): domain Bacteria; phylum Actinomycetota; class Acidimicrobiia; order Acidimicrobiales; family VFJN01; genus ZC4RG19. The sequence goes on along the minus strand of DASRJM010000048.1, from coordinate 14,062 downwards.
GCCCCGGCCAGCAGGATCAGGGCGGTGAGGAAGTAGATCGCCACCTCGCCCCACGCCAGAGCACCGTCTGCTCGCCGGCTCGTCACCTGCAGCCCGCGGCCCTCGTCCTGCGCGTCCATCCGTCGCGGTGTACCCGGGGCGGCCCGGGTATAGAAGCGCCATGGACTGGGGACCCCAGCTCGTCGAGCAGCTCACCTACCACTGGGAGAACCAGGCCCGGCCCCGGCTCGACGGCCTCACCGACGACGAGTACCTGTGGGAGCCGGTGCCGGGCGCGTGGAACGTCCGCCCGCGGGCGGAGGCGACGACGGCGATGGCGGCCGGCGCCGGCGGGTGGGTGATCGACTTCGAGTTGCCCCCACCAGATCCCGCGCCCGTGACCACGATCGCCTGGCGGCTCGGTCATGTGATCGTGGGCGTGTTCGGCATCCGCAACGCCGCGCACTTCGGCGGCCCGCCGGTGGACTACTTCGGCCACGACTACGCCACCACGGCGGACGAGGCGCTGGCGCAGCTGGACGACGGCTACGCCCACTGGGTGGCGGGCGTCCGGGGGCTGGGCGACGAGGGCCTGGCCCGGCCGATCGGCGAGGCCGAGGGCCCGTTCGCCGACCACCCTTTCGCGGCGCTGGTGCTGCACATCAACCGCGAGGTGATCCACCACCTGGCGGAGGTCGCGCTGCTGCGCGACCTCTACGCCAACCGGTGACCGGAAGGACCTACCCCGGGACCTCCTGAAGGACCCAGCCGTTGCCGTCGGGGTCGGAGAACTCGGCGCAGGTCTGGAACTTCCCGTGACCCGGGTCGGGCCCGGGGGCCCGCTGGCCGTCCTTGGTGTAGTGGTACACCTCGCCGACGTCGACGCCGCGGGCGACCAGGTCGTCGCGGGCCGCGACGACGTCGGTGGCCACCAGGTGCAGGCCCCGCAGGACCCCGGGCGGCATGTCGAAGCCCATCCCCTTCCCGAACGAGATCGAGCACGCCGACCCGGGCGGCGTGAACTGCACCACCCGGAACGAGCCCGCGGCGTGATCCACGTCGAGCGTGAACCCGGCCTGCTCGTAGAACGCCTTGGCCCGGTCGACGTCCGTCACCGGCACCACCACCATCTGCAGCTCCAGGTCCACGCCTGCCCCTCCCTCGGCCGTCACAGCTCGTGGGGCACGAACGCGTACCACCACGACTCCGGCGGCCCGTCATCGACCAGCACGTACATGCCGGTCTCCTCCTCGACCTCCACCGGGGGCGGATAGCGCACCAGGCGCGACATCGACGGCCCGCCCTCGCAGCGGATCAGCATCCGCTCCCCCGGTTCCACGGCCCCAGCGTGCCACGGCGCCCGCACCGTCCACCCGGGCCACGCCGCTCACGGTCGACGCGGCGGTCCCGCCGGACGAGCGGCTTGCGGCTGGCTGCGATCATCGGGCCGTGCCGCTGGAGCTGCCAGCCCTCGACGCCTGCCCGTTCTGCGCCTACCTGGCCGGGACGCGGCCGTACACGATCCTCGAGCGGGACGGCCTGACGGCCACGCTGGTCACCTACGAGCAGCGCGGCCGGGGGCACGTCCTCGTGGTGCCGGTCGCCCACCGGGTCACGATCCTGGACGTCACACCGGCCGAGGGCGCCGCGCTCGTGGCCGGCGTGCAGCGGGCCGCGGCGGCGATCGTCGGCGCCTACGACCCCGAGGGCGTGGCGGTCTGGCAGAACAACGGCGTCCCGGCCCACCAGACCGTGCCCCACGTCCACGTGCACGTGGCCGGGACGCTGCCCGGCGGTGGCACCGAGTGGGGCAAGGTGCCGCGCCTGGCGGTGGCCGCCACCGACGCCATCGCCGAGCGGCTCCGCCCCCACCTCGCCGCCTAGCCCTCGCCGGCGGGCACCCGCTCGTAGGCGACGTGGATGGCGTGGGTCGACGGGCGGACGTCGCGCTGGCGGAACAGCTGGCGAGTTCCGGGCCTGAACAGCGGCGTGCCGCCACCGGTCAGCATCGGTGCGAGGTGCAGGTGCAGCTCGTCCACCAGCCCCTGCTCGATCGCCTGGCCCATGACGTCGCCGCCGCCCATGATCACGACGTGACCGTCGCCCGCGGCGGCCCGGGCCTGGTCGATGGCCGCCGCCAGGTCGTCGACGAACGTGACCCGCATGCCCAGCTCCCGGACCAGGCGGACGTCCCCGGGCGCCGCGTGCGTGACGACGAAGAACGGGGGCGCCGCCGCCTGGTCGGCGCCGTAGCCCATCTCCTCGGTCCAGCCGCCGGGCCCGTTGACGACGTCGAACAGGCGCCGGCCCATCACGACCGCCCCGGACGCCGCGGTCGCTCGTTCGAGGACCTCGGTGTCGACCGCGTCCTGCTCCATCACCCAGGCGTGGAGCTCCTCGGCGTCCCCGAGGCCATGCTCGGGATCGGCGCCCGGCCCGGTCACGTAGCCGTCCAGCGACATCGTGATGTCGGCGATCACCTTCGGCATCGGATCAGCCTCCCACCGCCGGGCGGCGGACCACGGCGTCGTGGGTGCGCACCTTGACTTCGCTGAACCCGGCGCCGTCGTACATCCGGCGGGACCCGCGGAAGTTCATCGTCTCCGGCACCTGCCCCCGCGGCGGGTAGGCCTCGATCGCGTCCAGCCCCCGGCGCGGGGCGTCCTCGATCACCCGCGCCAGCAGCCGCTGGGCGATCCCGTGGCCACGGTAGGGCGCCGCGACCGCGAAGCAGGCCACCGACGCGGTCGTGGCGTCGACGTCGTCGCCCCGCCGGAACAGCGTCGTGTCCGCCCGGCGGGACGCGTTGATCCACCCCGCCGGTCGGCCCCCGGCGTAGGCCAGGTAGCCGAACATCGTGCCGGACCGCAGGAGCTCGACAGCCTCCTCCCGCCGCCGGCGCCAGTGGCGTTGCCGCGGCAACGGCTGCCGCGGCGCGAGCTCGTGGGGCTCGAGGCAGTAGCAGGCGGCGTTCTGGGGGACGCCGACCATGGCGTCGTGGTCGAAGAAGTCGAGCCAGTCGTCGATGCGGTCTTCCGTGACCGGGTGGACCTCCACGTCGCCGATGTCCGCGAGACGCTCCGACCCGCCGGTCATGCGGGCCTCGCCCTCGAAGAAGTTGCGGACCGTCATGTCGGAGAACTGGGCGACGTCGTCGGGGTGCTCGCCCCGGGCGTGGGCGAAGCCGGCCTCGCCGTAGGCCTCGATCGTCTCGCCCTCGATGGCCGCCCCGCACGTGGAGCACGGATGCGAGATCATGCGCGCACCGTAGCGGGCGGCCAGGATGGGCCCGTGCAGCTCCCCGTGATGCCGCCGGTGGCGCCGATGCTCGCCAAGCCGGTCGCGTCCATCCCCCCTGGTCAGTGTTACGAGCCCAAGTGGGACGGGTTCCGCTCGATCGTGTTCCGGGACGGCGACGAGGTGGTGATCGGCAGCCGCAACGAGCGGCCGATGACCCGCTACTTCCCCGAGCTGGTGGCGGCGTTCCGCACCCGGATGCCCGGGCGCTGCGTGATCGACGGGGAGATCGTGGTCGCCGACCCCGACGGCGGCGGCCTCGACTTCTGGGCGCTGCAGCAGCGGATCCACCCGGCCGACAGCCGGGTGCGGATGCTGGCGGAGCGCACCCCGGCCGCGTTCGTGGCCTTCGACCTGCTGGCCCTGGGCGAGCGCGACCTGACCGCCCGACCGTTCGCCGAGCGGCGGGCGCTGCTGGAGCAGGCGCTGGAGGGTGCGGGCGCGCCGGTGCACGTCACGCCGCTCACCCGCGACGAGGACGAGGCGGCCCGCTGGTTCGAGGTGTTCGAGGGCGCCGGGCTGGACGGCCTCATCGCCAAACCCGACGACCTCACCTACCAGCCCAACAAGCGGGTGATGACGAAGATCAAGCACGTCCGCACCGCCGACTGCGTCGTCGCCGGCTACCGGGTCCACAAGACCAGCCGGGACGCGATCGGGTCGCTGCTGCTGGGGCTGTACGACGACCCGGACACATCCGTGATCCCGGACGAGTGGCGCGAGTGGCAGGCCGGCGCGGCGGGCGACGACGAGGGCCCGCTGCTGGTGTCGGTCGGGGTGGTCGGCGCGTTCCCCATGGCCCGGCGCCGCGAGCTGTTCGAGGAGCTCCGGCCGCTGGTGACCGACTTCGACCACCATCCGTGGCGGTGGGCGGCCGAGGAGGCAGAGGTCCAGAACCAGCGGGGCGTCGGCCACCGCTGGAACGCCCGCCAGGACATGTCGTTCGTGCCCCTGCGGCCCGAGCGGGTGGTGGAGGTACGGTACGACTACATGGAGGGCTTCCGGTTCCGCCATACAGCGCAGTTCGTGCGGTGGCGCCCGGAACGGGACCCGCTGTCCTGCGGCTACGACCAGCTGGAGCGGCCGGTCCGCTACGACCTCGACGCCGTCCTCGACGGCCGGGTGGACTGAGGCCGGTGCCACGCACCGCGGTCGAACGGGTCTTCGACGTCGGGGTCCCGCCGGACGAGGCGTGGCGCCGGCTCACCGACGTCGAGCGGTGGCCCGAGTGGGCCCCGCACATCACGTCGGTGACCGTGTCGCCGCCGGGCCCGCTGACGCCGGCGTCGAGCGGGACCCTGCGGGTCCGGTACTTCGGTAGCTCGACGTTCCGCATGACGGCCTGGGAACCGCCGCTCCGCTGGGAGTGGACCGGCGGCGTGCCCGGCATGCGGATCATCTACGACCACCGGTTCACGCCCCATGGCGACCCCGACAGCACCACGTTGACCTGGACCGTCAGCCTCGACGGACCGCTCGCGGTGGTGGCCCGGCCGGTGTTCGCCCGGGTCTACGGCGGCAACGTCGACCGGGCCATCCCCCGGCTCCAGGAGTGGATCCGCACCTGATGGCCGGCTGGGACTGCCCCGAGTGCGGGCGCCGGTTCCGCCGGGCCGGCCAGTCCCACGAGTGCGCCCCGGCCATGGACCTGGAGGAGTACTTCGCCACCGGCCCCCCGCACGAGCGTCCGGTGTGCGAGGCCGTGATCGCGCACCTGTCGACGCTGGGACCGCTGCACGTCGAGCCGGTCTCGGTCGGGATCTTCCTCAAGCGGGCCGGCGGCTTTGCCCAGCTGCGGCCGATGGAACGCTGGGTGGCGGTGTCGTTCGCCCTACCGCGGCGGGCCACCCATCCGACGATCGTCCGCAAGGTGATCCCGTACAGCGGCCGCTACCACCACATCGCCAACGTGCGCTCACCCGACGACCTCGACAGCGCGCTGCGCGACCTGCTGACCGAGGCGTACCTGGCCGCGCCCGAGTGACGGATCAGGCCAGGCTGAACCGGGGCTCGGGACGCCCCGTGACCTCGAGGCCGTCGATCACCAGCAGCGCCCCGTCGAGGCCGTCGCCGTCGGCGTCGGGGCCGGCGGCGACCGACACGACGTACAGCCGGTCGAGGGCGGGCCCGCCGAACGTCACGTCGGTCGGGTTGTCGACCGGCAGGGGCAGAGCGCGGTCGAGACCCGCGGCCGTGAACCTGACCAGCTGGCCGCCGCCGTACAGCGCGCACCACAGCCCGCCGTGGGCGTCGAGGCTCGAGCCGTCCGGCCCGCCCTCCAGGTCGGTCATGTCGCCGAACACGCGGCGAGGCCCGACCGATCCCTCGGCCGGCTCATAGGGGTAGGCGTAGTAGTGGGCCGACGTGTCGCCGACCACCAGCGTCATCTGCCCGTCGAGCACGCCGGCGGCGGGCCCGTTGGTGTTGGCGATGTCGGGGTCGAGCAACCGCCAGCCGCGGCGCGCCGAGTACCACCAGGTCGAGCCCTCGCCGGGACCGAGGTTGAGCTTGCCGGTCACCAGGTTGCCGTCGAGATCGGCGCAGGCGTCGTTGGCCCGCCCGCCCATCTCGTCGGGATAGCGGGCCAGCAGGCCGGTGGTGCCGTCGTCCGGGTCGACCAGATAGAGGCCGTCGTGCAGCGCCACCACCAGCAGGCCCTCCGTCGTGGGGACCACGCCGGCCGGCATCGACGGCTGGGGCAGCGTATGCAGCTCGTCGCCGTCGCCGTCGAGCCAGTGCAGCGCCCGGGCCGCGCAGTCGACGAAATACAGCCGTCCCCGCTGGTCGTCCCACACCAGGCTCTCGCCCCAGCCCAGCGTGAAGTCTCCCACTCTGGTGATCCGCATCCCCGTCACGGTACGGGAGAGGCGCGGGTTGGCATCCCGTGATACGGACACGGTTCCGCGAAATGGGCTACACAATGGCATCGCTACGCGGGGATGGGGGAAGACGTTGACCGTGCTGGTCGGCATCGTCATCGTCGTCGCGGCCGGCGTGGGGGCGCTGCTGATCGCCCGAGGCCGGGACGACCAGAGGACGACGCCGACCACCACCGCGCCGCCGGAACCCGGTATCGACGTGCCCGTCGTGCTGCGGTGGGGCGGGCTGGACCGGACCTACGTCGTCCACGTGCCCCCCAGCTACGACGGCAGCCAAGCCGTCCCGCTGGTGCTCGTGCTCCACGGGAGCGGCGGCAGTGCCGAGATCGCCAACCGCATAAGCGGCATGAGCGCGAAGTCCGACAGCGCGGGCTTCCTGGCCGTGTACCCCGAGGGGACCGGGACGTCAGCGACGTTCAACGCCGGCCTGTGCTGCGGTTACGCCGGGCGGACGATGATGGACGACGTCACCTTCGTGCGGGACGTGGTGGCCGACGTGTCCGCGGACTACCTGGTGGATCCCCAGCGGATCTACGCCACCGGCATGTCGAACGGGGCGATGATGGTCCACCGCCTCGGCTGCGAGATGAGCGACGTGCTGGCCGCCATCGGCCCCGTCGCCGGCGCCCTGGAGGTCGACTGCGCCCCGGCCGGGCCGGTCTCGGCGATCGTGTTCCACGGCAATGCCGACCCCATCGTCCCCTACGCAGGCGGACCGGCCGAGACCGTACCGCGCGGCATGGACGGGGACTACGACCCGGTGTCGACCGCGGTCGACGTGTGGGCCACGGCCGGCGGCTGCACCGGCGCCACCGACGAGCAGGTCAGCGCCAGCGTGGTGCGCCAGGTACGGACCGGCTGCCAGGCGGGCTACGGGGTCGAGCTCTACACCGTGGAGGGCGGCGGCCACGCCTGGCCCGGCGGCGAGCCGGGATGGGCCGGGGGTGACGTCCCCACCACCGAGGTCGAGGCCACCGACCTGATCTGGGACTTCTTCGCCGCCCACCCCCGGCCGTAGGCCGCGGGCCTACGAGGCGTCGGCGTCCGGGTTCCGCAGGCCCAGCCGGCGCGGCGCCATGAGCCGGTGGCTGTCGGCCACCAGCTCGGCGACCTCGTCCCAGTCCACGTCCTCGCCCAGCACCAGCCCGACCGCGTCCGGGTGCCAGGGCGGGGCGAACCACGGCGAGCCCGCCGCCCGCAGTGCGTCCCGCTCCGGACCGGCGAGGCGGAACGTCAGCACGGTGGCGGGCCCGTCGGTGCCCGCGGCCCGCGCGTAGACCGGTGGCCAGCCGTCGGCGATGACCACCACGTGGGCGAACGTCTTGCGGGCGACCACCCAGCGAGTCCCGGTCCAAGCCTCCTCCTCGGCCGTCTCGGGCAGCGCCAGGCAGGCGGCCCGCAGCCGTTGCAGGACGCCGGCGGGGATCTCGGTGCGGTCGGCCACGCCCCCGTACTAGCGGACCGGCCTCTCACGGGTTCCATCGGGCCCCCCGAACCCAGGATGGCGCGGCTCACGTACCGGAACCTGTAGAAGCACTCGCCACCCTCGTCCCCGGTCAGCTACACGACCCGGCGCTCGGCCTCGACGGCCGCGGTGCTCTCCACGACGTTCCCCCCGTACGTGCGAGGCTCGCCCCCGCACGCATCGTGCCTCACGGGGGCCACAGGCGCGCAGCGACGCAGATAGGGAATTTGCCGGATGCACCGCCGGCCGTTCCCGGCGTCCACTGGCGTGCACCGGTCGCTCCCCGGCCGGTCATCTCCCCAGGAAGAGGACATCCATGCAGCTCACAGACATCCTCGGCGCGCGGCGACTCGGCCTCGCGGCGGGCTCGCTGGCCTTCGTGGCCGCCGGTCTCGCTGCGGCAAGCCCGGCGGGCGCCGCACTCACGGCCGACGTGGCCGACGACACGCTCACGGTGAAGGGGTCGGCGGCCAACGACAGCGTCGCCCTGCGGCTGGCACCCGGCCAGTCGGGCACGCTCCAGGTCGACTTCGGCGACGACGGTACGGCGGACGCCAGCTTCGACCGGGCCACGTTCAGCAGCATCCGCGTGACGCTGCGGTCTGGTGCCGACTCGTTCCGGGTCGACCAGGTCAACGGCACGTTCGCGGACGAGGCCCTGACCGTCGAGGGCGAGAACGGCAACGACAGCATGAACGGCGGCGACGGGGCCGAGCAGTTCCTCGGCGGGGCCGGCAACGACTTCGTCGACGGCAACCGCGGCAACGACACTGGCACGCTCGGCTCCGGACGGGACAGCTTCCGCTGGGACCCGGGCGACGGTAGCGACATCGTCGAGGGCGGCTTCGGCTTCGACACCCTGGACTTCAACGGGGCGGGCGCCGACGAGAACATGAGCCTGACGGCCAACGGGTCGCGTTCGCTGTTCCTGCGCGACGTGGCCAACATCCGGATGGACATGGACGACGTCGAGGCGCTCGACCTCACCGCCCTCGGCGGCATCGACACGATGACGGTGAACGACATGACGGGCACCGACGTCCAGCTCGCGAACGTCGACCTGTCCGGGCCGGCCGGTGGTCCGGACGGCGCCGAGGACCTGGTCACCGTCAACGGCTCGGCCCGCAGCGAGGCCATCGCCGCCACGGCCGCGGGCAACGGGATCGAGGTCACCGGCCTCAAGACCACGACGGCGATCGCCGGCAGCGAGCCGGCGGACCGGCTCGCGATCAACGGCCAGGCGGGCAACGACACCATCGACGTCGACCCGGCGGTCAATGCCCTGATCACGGTGGTGGCCACGCCCTGACCACCGCTGACCGCCGCAGCGTCTGGGCGGTCAGGTCATCGGCGGGCGGCGGCCGGGGTTCCCGACGGGGCCCCGGTCGTCGCTACGCTCCGCTCCGTCGAGCAGACCGTGGGAGCGGGCCCAGTGGTAGACGATCTGGTCGGCGTCCATGGGGACGTCGCCCCACGGCAGGTAGAAGCGCTCACCGTCGATCTCGAGGGTGGGCAGCTCGTCCCGCCACGCGCGGAACTCGGACGATTCGACCACCTGCTCGCGTATCTCCGGACGGGCGCGGAGCTCTTGTGCTTCGAGTGTCTCGTTTCGCTGGCCCATCACCGGGTCACCTCGCATTCCCCAGCCGACGTCATCTGCAATCTACCGAGGGAGTATCCCCATGGCTGATGCCACCCGAACCAAGACCTTGGCAGCCCAGACGTTCCAGGACATTCCCCACCTCCGGGCCGAGGCCGAGCAGTCCCCCCAGCTCGACGACCTGCGGAACACGGCGCGGCGGGTGACCATCGGCGACGCCACGTACTACGTCCTCGAGGGCGACCTGCTCTTCGACGACGACGAGCTCGAGCTCTACGCCCTCCAGCAGGACGTCCGGGCCAAGGCCCGGGCCGTCGGCCTCACCCCGGCCGACCAGAGCGGCCGCGAGGACGCCCTGGTCGTCGTGGCCCCCGGCGGGCGCATCGTGCGGTGGCGGCCCGGCAAGGTCGTCACGTACACGGTCCTGCGGGAGAGCTTCCCCAGCCAGTCGGACTACGACACGGCCGTCGACTGCACCGCCCAGGCCACCCAGGCCTGGATGGAGGTGTGCGGCATCGAGTTCGCCCACCTCAAGGCGCACGACGACCACGGCGACGTCTCGGCCTCGCCGGACGAGATCAGCTCCGAGCTGGTCTTCACCGTCCGCTACATCGACGCCGGCGGGCAGTTCATCGCCTCGGCCTTCTTCCCCACCTACCCGCCGGCCCGGCGCCGGGTGCTGATCGACCCGTCGTTCTACCGCGACGACCTGATCTTCGACCGGATCGGGGTGCTGCGCCACGAGCTGGGCCACACGCTCGGCTTCCGGCACGAGCACATCCGCAGCGAGGCACCTGCGGCGTGCCCGGACGAGCCCACCTACGACACCCTGGACTTGACCGCCTACGACCCCCAGTCGGTCATGCACTACTTCTGCGGCCAGGTCGGCTCGCGGGAGCTCGCCATCACCGAGCTCGACCGGGCCGGGGCCCAGAAGGTCTACGGCCCCGCGCTCGGGACCATGATGCTGGTCGACTGACAGAGCTGAGGGTGCGCCTGTCGGCGCACCCTCAGGCGCAGGCCGGGTGGTCCTGGATGACCTGAACCGGATGGCGGACCATCGAGTCCCGGCGGGTCGGCACGGGTCGGCTGCACAGCGGGCAGACCATGGCTCCGTCCGTATCGGTGCAGCTGGCCCGCAGCCGCCAGCCGGAAGCGCGGCACGTGGCGGCGTCCTCCCCCCGAGCTAGAGGGCGCCGCACACGTTGCCGCACCCCGCGGAGGATGTCACCCATGGCGGCGATCCTCCCCGGTCGTGCCGTTCGGCTTGGCGAACAGCAACGGATTTCGTGACTCCCGCGTGCGCTCGACAGACGTGAGCCGACGTTCGAAGGCCGAGAGGCGGCGCTCGTGTGCCAGCCGGCCCGTGCCGGCGTCGTAGGGCGCGAGCACCACGGCCGGGAGGGGGTCGTCGGACCCGTCGAGCGAGGCCTCGAGGCGGACGAGCCGTGCCTCGAGGCGGGTCAGCGCGGTGGCCGAGAGGTCACCAGGCGCCCCCGCGGCGCGGGAGCGCCTGGCCACGTACGCAATTCCGGCGGCGATGCCGGCCGCAAAGAACAGCGTCCTCACCACCCGACCTGTGGCCGGGCCCCCAGCGTATGCGCGTTCCGGCGCCGCTCTTGGCGAGGTCGCGGCGCCGCGAATGATGGACATGTCCTCATTCCTTTGCGGCTTGGTGAGAAACAGATCGCGTGGGCGGGCAGCACGAGTCGACGCTCAACCCAGCGCCATGCTCAGCACGGCGAGTTGTGTTGCACGCCGCTTTGTACAGTCCACGTTCCTAGATCGTGCTCAGTATCTATCCGTACGGGTACGGACCGCAAGGGCTTCCTGACGCTGTGTAAATGATTTCAGAGGCTGTCGAATTCGCCCTGGCGGACGCCTCCGACGAAGGCTTCCCACTCGGAGGCGGTGAAGACCAGGAGTGGCCCCCGGCCGTCCATCTCGGTGTCGCGCACCGCGACCCTGCCATCCTCGGCGAAGCCGATCTCGACGCAGTTGTCGCCCCCGCTCGAGAGGCTGGACTTGCGCCATCCCGTGAAGTGTTCGTCACGGAGCATGATGTTCACCCTTCCTGGATTGACCAATGGCCGGATCGGCCCATGTACTTGTACAGCCCACGTGATGCTGACAGTACAAAATTTCAGCCGTTCATGGCCACGCTCCGCACGGATATTTCTTCACCCGGCGCGCGCATAGTGAGGGGCCGGACGCAGGTAGCGCCCCGCCGAGGGCGTGGAGCACGCCCCGCGACCAAGGGCGCGCGGAACGGAGCGGCGATACACCGCCCCAAAGGGGCTCAGGCCACCGACAGCTGGGCGACCCGGATGAGGAACTCGAGGCTGTCCTGGGCCGGGTATGCGGCGTCGCGGAGCCGCTCGAACAGCTCCTCGTAGCGTTTGACGTCGTCGTGCTCGGTCAGCACGATGTCGCTGGTGACCGTGTCGACCGCCACCACCGTGGGGTCGTCGGGGTCGGCGAACGTGTAGATCGAGAAGGCCGACCGCGGCAGGGCGTAGCCGTCGATCGCGGCGTCCACCGGCAGCACCCGGAGGCGGATCTTCGGGTTGCCGTTGACCGTGGCGGCGATGTGGTACAGCTGCGCCTTGACCACCTCGCGCGGCGCCGCCGACCGGCGCACCGCGAGCTCGTCGAGGATCAGCTCGTACGTCGGCCCGCCCGGCCGGCGCAGCATCCGCTGGCGGCCCTCCCGGCCGTCGGCCGCCTTGTCGGAGGCGAAGGTCACGGGACCGACCTCGAGGTCGGACTCGCCGCGGTGGCGGGTGAACTCGGGCGTCTGCAGCAGGCCGGGGATGAACGCCATCTGGAACTCACGGATGGTCTGGGCGCCGGCCTCGAGGTTGGCGTACAGGCTCTGGCGTTCGCCCATCGCCTTGTTGGACTCCCACCACCCCCGCTCGCCCGCCTCCCGCGCGATGGTGACGATGCGGGTCCAGCGCTCGTCGTCGATCGCCAGCGCGTCCAGGATCCGCATGACGTCGTCGAGGTCGACGACGTGGCCGTTCTCGAGGCGGGAGATCTGGGCGCGGCTCTGGCCGATACGCTTGGCGAGCTGCTCGTGGGTGAGTCCGGCCTGCGCGCGCAGAGCCCGGAGCTCGCCGGCGAGGCGGAGGCGCCGCACGTAGGGACTGATCACACCCCGCTCCGCTGCACGTCACGTCCTCCCGGATCCGCCGTTGCACACCCGCCGATGTCGTACACTACGACATTTCGTACGTCGGCGGAAGTTGCACATATGCGATCAGCGATCGCAGGCGATCACTGATCGCATATGAGTTCCGGAAATGGCGTTCCCACGATCGCGGCGGATTCCGTGAACGCCCCGCGCGGTCCGCATGCCGGCCGAGTCGGTCGGTGGCGGACACGCGGTCGACAGGGGCGACCGCGCACGATCCGAACCGCCTTTGGCGCAGCTCGGAGTGAAGGTCGCCTCGGGTCCCGGCCACCGGGGTGTAGGTGGCCGGGACCCGGAGGCGGCGCCCCGCCGCCGGAGGGGGTCAGTCGACGGGAGCGAGGAACACGTTCGGTTCCAGCTCGTTGCGAGGGATGTCGGTGTTGAGGGCGATGATGTCGCCCAGGCTCCGGCGGAAGTCGATGCCGTACACCAACCGGATCAGGTTGAGGTTCGGATCGTTCCCGAAGAAGAAGCGGTCACCGTCCCGCAGCGCCTGGAACTGGCGCCGCCACATGGCCAGCTGGAGCTCGCCGAACTCGGTGCCCGCCACGTGGGGCTCCGAGATCATGCCGGTGAAGGCGTCGAGGCTGTTGACCGAGCCGTAGGTGGCCCGCAGCCGGGCGGCGGTCGACGTGCGGCGGATGCCCGTGACGGCCGACCCCTCGGCCTCCTCGCTGTCCAGCGGGATGTCCTGGCCGTCGCGGCCGACGAGGCGCACGAAGTCCAGGCTGTCCGGGTCGTTGATCTCGTTGCCCCGGGTCAGCTCGGGGTCGGACGGGAACAACTCGGTGGCCTCGCCGGTGACGGCCCGGAACGACGTCCGCGACGGCAGGCCGAACGCGTTCCGCAGCTGGTTGTAGGCGGGCATGCCGTGGTCGCGGCCCCGCTCGACGTCGATGGCGCCGAGGTCGACGACGCCCTCGAAGCACTCGGGCAGCTCGGGCCCGTCGAGGCAGCCGGGATTGCCCGACACCGGGACCTGGAACAGCACGCTGCGCAGCTGGTTGTCGATCTGCTCGTCGTTCTTGTACTGGGCCTCGAGGCCGACGCCCTGCAGCAGCGGTCCGAGCTCCAGCAGCCCGACCAGGTCGGGGTTGAAGAACGCCACATTGAGCGGCACGACGAGCTCGACCACGCCCGGCTCCTCCTCGCTGGGGATGATCTCGACGCCCATGCCCTCGAGCGCGGCCTGCTCCGTCGGCGTGTACCGGGCGGCGTCGGCCTCCAGCTCGATCTCGCCGTGGATCATGCTGTGGGCCCGGTAGCCGACCGTGGCGAACTCGTTGCCGAGGTTCGCGTTCACGTTCGGGTTGTAGCCCCGGTAGGCCGGCAGCGTGACGCCGAGTGTCGGGAGGAACTCGTTATAGGTGATCCACTGCTGCTCGGCGATGACGATCCGCCGGGCGATGGCGAACTTCGTGTCCTCGCTCAGGCTCCGCGGCAGCAGGCCGACGATGCGGTTGTGCTCACGGGCGAACAGTGTGTGGGTCGCCGTCAGGGCGATGTTCTCGTTGGCCCGCACGTCGCCGGCCACCACGGCCCGGCCGGGCTGGCCGATCAGTCGGCCGTCGGTGGCCATCGTGGGGGCGGTGGCGGCGTTGCCTCTGGCGTCACGGCGCGGCAGCAGTCCGCTCGGGTCGAGCAGC
>DASRJM010000047.1:0-5857 GCA_035649475.1 Acidimicrobiales bacterium | reverse complement strand
TGATGTGGTTGGTGCGCTCGGCGGCGGCGGCGATGAAGATCTCCGGCGAGGCGATGATCTCGGTGCCAGCCGAGTGGTGCTCGCCGATCCACGCCTCGTCGAAGCCCAGCCGATCGAGGTGCTCGATCAGCTCCAGGTCGTGGCGCAACAGGACCGTCGGGTTCTCACCCGCCGGGTGGAACGGTGCCATGAAGATACCGAAGCGCATACGAGCCATCTGGCCCCCTCGAGCTCGGCCGGTCCTTCGGCCGAGGACCGATCGCGCGGATCGTACCCCGGAGGCCGATGTTGGGAGCTACCCGGCCGAACCGGCGTCTGACCCGTCGAACGGTGATGGACCGTGAGCCCGGGTCAGAGGGCCGGACGGGCATGGACCCGTCCGGACGTGGTGGCGGAAGGTGTGGGATTCGAACCCACGGTGACCCGGAGGCCACAACGGCTTTCGAGGCCGCCCCATTCGTCCGCTCTGGCAACCTTCCGGAGTCGACGCTACCAGAGGCCCCCGGCGGCCCAGCCAGCCGGGTCGGGCGCCGAAACGCCCGCAGAGACGGCGCCGCAACGGCCTACACGACCACCGGGCGGAGGGCGCTGCGGGGCTCGTCGCTGGGCGCGTAGGCCTCCCACGCCTGGGCCAGCCGGCGCATCGTCTCCTCCAGCACCGGTGGCTCGGCGGTGTACGGCAGCCGCAGGTGGCGGAGGTCGTCGCCCGTGGGCGACATCTGGTCGCCCGGGATGACCTCGACCCCGAATCGCAGCGCCACCTGGCTGAACGCGGACGCGGTCCCCGACGGCAGCTCGACCCACAGCGAGGGGCCGCCCTTGGGCCGGCGCCACGACCAGGTCGGCACCAGCGACGCCAGCAGGTCGCTGGCCAGCGCGAGGTTCCGGTTGAGCATCAGCCGCTGGTCGTCCCGCATCTCGTCCAGGTGCGGCACGATCCGGGCCGCCACGGCCTGGTCGAGCAGCGGCGACCCCAGGTCGGACATGGCCTTGAGCTCCGACAGCCGGGCGATCAGCGGCGCCGGGCCCCGCAGCCAGCCGACCCGCAGGCCGCCCCACGCCACCTTGCTCAGCGACCCTGCCGACAGGACCGGGGCCGCCGCCGGGGCGTAGGCGGCGATGGGCGGGATCCACTCGTCGTCGAGCGGCGAGTTCTCCAGCGCGTTGTCCTCGATCAGCGGGACGCCGTGCTCGACCACCAGCTCGGCCAGGTCCCGGCGCCGGTTGGCGGCCAGCAGGGCGCCGGTCGGGTTGTGGTAGGTCGGCATGACGTAGATCGCCGCCGGCCGCCCGTCCTGCACCGCCTGCGCGACTGCGCGGACGTCGATGCCGCCGTCGTCGACCCGCACCGCGGCCATCCGGGCGCCCCGGGTCTTGAACACGTCGAGCGTCCCGGCGAAGCTCGGCGACTCGACGATCACCTCGTCGCCCTG
Source organism: Acidimicrobiales bacterium (assembly GCA_035649475.1). Lineage (GTDB taxonomy): Bacteria > Actinomycetota > Acidimicrobiia > Acidimicrobiales > VFJN01 > ZC4RG19. The sequence goes on along the minus strand of DASRJM010000047.1, from coordinate 4,424 downwards.
GCGGACAAGCAGCATCGTGGCCAGGCTCACCGCCTGCTGGGCGCCGGTCGTGACCAGGATCTGGTCGGGCGTGGTGAGCGTGCCCCGGCCGGTCAGCATGTCGGCGAGCTCCCGCCGGAGCGCCGGCAGGCCGGCGGGCAGGTAGCCGTTGTGGGCGAGCAGCTTCTCGCCCTCGTCGGCCACGACCTGCGAGATGGCAGCCGCCACCCGCGGGTGGGCGGGGAACGTGGCGCACGCCAGTGAGATCACGTCGTCCCGGGCGTCGATCAGCGTCCGGTACACGGGGCTGACCTGGAACGTCTCCAGCGGGTCGGGCCGGGTGGCGACGCCCCGCCGGATCCGGGTGCCGCTGCCCTGGCGGCTCTCCAGCACGCCCTCGGACCGCAGCGTGTCCAAGGCCGTGACCACCGTGCTGCGGCTGACTGCCAGCCGCTGGGCCAGGTCGCGCTCGGAGGGGAGCCGCTCGCCGCCCGGCAGGCGGCCGGCCTCGGCGGCAGCCCGGATGGCGTCGCTCAGCTTGCGGTGGAGCGGGCCGGGCCCGTCGGACCACACGCCCAGCGCCTGTTCAATCGACTGGTTCATACCAATTCTCCGAAATTGGCCGGGGATTGGACTGACGATCGTCGGTATCATACATACCAATGGGCAAGTAGTCCACAGATCACAGACCAAAGTGGCCTGTCAATTGGATTTTGTGAGCACGAGGTGGATGCCATGGAACCGATGCTGCATTTTCTGTCCGACGAGCGGATCCGCACGCTGCGTCGCGAGGCCGACGAGATGCGCCGGGCCCGCGGGCGACCACGTGTCCACCGGCGCCGCTGGCGCTCCCGCCGCCACCAGAGCTGATCGGCACGACGCGAAGGAGAGATGCCATGTTCACCGTCCTCTGCCACGCCCACGGCACGCGCGTGCTGCTCGACACGTCCCGCATCGAGGCCATCCACAACACCGAGCACGGCCCGATCGTCAGCTGGCACTGCTGGTGCGGCGCCCGCGGCCACCTCTTCCCCGGTGGCCGGTCCGTCGCCCGCCGCGACCCGACCCCCCTGGTCGCGGCCTAGCGGGATCGAGGGGGCGCCGGGGCTGCGGCCTCAGCCCCGGCGCTCCTCGAAGAACCCGGTGATGAGCGCCGCCGCCTCGTCGGCCCGCACGCCGCGCACGACCTCGACCTCGTGGTTGAGCCGGGGGTCGGCGCACAGGTTGTAGAGCGACCCGCAGGCGCCGGCCTTGGGGTCGGCGGCACCGAACACGACCTGGTCGACCCGGGCGGCCACCAGCGCTCCCGCGCACATGGGACAGGGCTCGACGGTCACGACCAGCGTCGTGCCCTGCAGCCGCCAGCCGCCCACCACCTCGGCCGCGTCCCGCAGCGCCAGGATCTCGGCGTGGGCGGTCGGGTCACCCAGCTTCTCGCGCTCGTTGTGGCGCTGGGCGATCACCTCGCCGTCGCGCAGCACGATCGCACCCACCGGCACGTCGTCGTGCAGGACGGCCGTCGCGCCCTCGTCGAGGGCCTGCCCCATGGCGGCGTCGAGATCCACACCGCGACGCTAGCGGCCGCCGCGACCGGTCCCGACCGGACCCCCGGCACACTGGGACCGTGCCCATCGAGCTCAACCACACCATCGTCGCGGCCCGCGACGCGCACGCGTCGGCGACGTGGTTCGCCGACATGTTCGGCGTGGCCGCCCCCGACCATTTCGGCCCGTTCTGGCAGGTCACGACCGCCAACGGGGTGAACCTCGACTTCGCCGACGCGAGCGGCGACCGGCTGACGGCCCAGCATTACGCGTTCCTGGTCGGCGAGACCGACTTCGACGAGATCTTCGGCCGGGTGCTCGACCGCGGCCTCGACCATTGGGCCGACCCGCACCAGCACCATCCCGGCGAGATCAACCACCACGACGGCGGCCGCGGCGTCTACTTCCTCAGCAACGACGGCCACTTCCTGGAGATCATCACCCGCCCTTACGGCAGCGGCGGCTAGGTGGCCACCTACCCGCTGGAGCCCGACCGGGCGGCCATGGCGGCGATGGCGGCCGCGGCCGCCGACCTCGTGGCGACGTTCGTGGAGGGCCTGCCCGACGCCTCGGCAGCCGACACGTCCGGCGCGGCGGCGCTCGTCCCCGCCCTGCTGGCCCCGCCGGGCGAGGACCCGGGCGACTTCGGCGAGCTGCTGGGCCGGTTCCGGGACGCGGCCGCCCCGGTGATCGAGACTGCCGGCCCCGGCTATCTCGCCTACGTGGGCGGGGGCGGTCTCTACACCTCGGCGCTGGCCGAGTTCGTGGCCCGGGCGTTCAATCGGTACAGCGGCTTCGCCGCATTCGCCCCCGCCCTGGTGGCGATGGAGGAGGGCGTGCTCCGCTGGCTCGGCCGCGAGATGGGCCTGCCGGCCACGGGCGGTGGCGTGCTGTCGACCGGCGGCTCGCTGGCGACCCTCACCGCGCTCGTGGCGGCCCGGGTCGACCGGCTGGGAGACGACGTCGGCGCCGGCACCGCCTACGTCAGCGAGTACACGCACCGGTGCGTGGCTAAGGCCGCCCGGGTGGCGGGGCTGCGGGCCGACCAGGTCCGGGTCGTCCCCACCGGGCCCGACCTGCGCATGGACCCCGACGCGGCCGCGGCCATGATCGCCGCCGACCGGGCGGGGGGCCGCCGACCGTTCCTGCTGGTCGGCACCGCGGGGACGACGCACACCGGCACCGTCGACCCGCTCGGCGTCCTGGCCGCCGTGGCGGCCGAGGCGGGACTGTGGTTCCACGTGGACGGAGCCTACGGAGGGCTGTTCCGCCTCACCGAGCGGGGGCGGGCCCGCCTGGCGGGCATCGAGCGGGCCGACTCGCTGGTCCTCGACCCCCACAAGAGCCTGTTCCTGCCGTACGGGACCGGGGTGGCGCTGGTGCGGGACAGGGCGACGCTCCGCCACGCGTTCGCGGCCGACGGCCACTACCTCCAGGACGTCGCCGGCGACGATGCGCTCCCCGACTTCGCCGATCTCGGCCCCGAGCTGTCGCGTGACTTCCGTGGCCTGCGGGTGTGGCTGCCGCTGCACCTCCACGGGGCGGCGGCGTTCCGGGAGGCGCTCGACGAGAAGCTGGACCTGGCCGCGTTCGCCCACGCCGAGCTGTCCCGGTCGGATCGGCTCGAGCTGCCGTGGCCGCCCGACCTGTCGACCGTGGCGTTCCGGCTGCCGGGCGGCGCGGCGGCCAACGCGGCCAACCAGGCGCTGCTGGCCCGGATCAACGCCGGTCGGCGCGTCCACATCTCCAGCACGCTGATCGCCGGGGTCGTGACGCTGCGCCTCTGCATCATCTCGCACGTCACCCACCACGAGCGGGTGGCGGAGGCCGTCGAGATCGTCACCCGGGAGGCGGCGACTCCAGCGCCGTGAGCAGCCGGTCGAACAGGTCGGCGCCCGATCGGGGGTCCCGCCGCCCGACCGCCAGCAGGTCGTCGGTCAGTCCGCCCTCCGGGTGCGACCACACGACCCGGGTGGGGTCGAGGTACGCCACCGCCTCGTACCAGCGGCGGAGGGCCGGCCGCATCGCGGTGTGGCGGGCGAAGTTGCGGCGGGTGCGGGTGGGGTCGCCGTCCCGGCGGCGAGCCAGCTCGGCCTCGCCCGGATCGGCGTAGAGGATCACGTCGGCCAGCCCGTGATCGCCCGCCGCCACCAGCGGGCGCACGCGGGCCACCTCGGCGGCCCAGCCGTCGCCGGTGATCTCGCCGAGGCACCACCGGGCGTAGGTGTAGTAGAGCTTGAACGGGTCGCCGTCGAGGACAACCACCTCGCCGGCGGCGTCGCCCCGCAGCGCCTCCCGCCAGCGGCGGCGCTGGTACGCGAGGACCTCGTCCATCGGCCACCGCCCGGGCTCGGGCAGCCAGTGGTCGGCGTGGCGCCGGCACCAGGTGGTCTTGCCGGCGGCGCTCGGCCCCTCGACGACGACGATCATCGCCGCCCAGCATGGCCGGATGCGCACCACGGGCCGGATCGTGATCCTCAACGGCGCCCCCCGCTCGGGCAAGACCAGCATCGCCCGTGCCATCCAGCAGATGGCCGCCGAGCCGTGGCTCAATCTGGGCGTCGACGCGGTGATGGCGGCGACGCCGGCGCGCTGGCTCCCCGGAATCGGCCTGCGGCCGGGCGGCGAGCGTCCGGACCTCGAGCCGCTGACGGAGGCGCTCCACCTGGCTCTCTACGACAGCGTTGCCGCCCACGCCCGGCGGGGGATCGACGTGGTGGTCGACGCCGGCCACCACGACGCCTACTCGGTGCCGCGGCGCATCCTGCCCCGGGTGGCCGCGGGCCTGACCGGGTTCGACGTGCTGGTCGTGGGCGTGCGTTGCCCGATCGGCGAGGTCGTCCGCCGGCGGGCGGCGTCCGCGCCCGGGGCCTACGCGGTGGACGCCGAGGCCGCCGCCCG
>DASRJM010000046.1:0-2686 GCA_035649475.1 Acidimicrobiales bacterium | reverse complement strand
CCCGACACCGCGGGCGACGACGTCGCCCAGGCCCTGGGCCGGGCCCGGGGCGACCTGGAGGGCCGTGTGGCGGTGGAGGCCATGGCTGCGGCCCCGGGCCGGGCCCAGCTCCTGGTCGTCGACGGGCCGCTGGGCGACCGTCGCCACATCCCGGGCGCCGTCGGCTACGTGAAGACGCACCACGTGTCCTACCTGCCCGCCGCGCTGCAGCCGACGGCCACCAGGCTGGGCCCCGGCGAGCGCACACCGCTGTTCGCGATCGGCGACCGCCGCTTCCGGTACTCCTGGTACCTGCGGCTGCCAGGTGCGGCGGCGCATCCGTGGTGGGGAATCGTCCGGTGCGAGGCATCCGGTGACCTCACCCGTGCCGAGGCAGTCGAACTGGCCGACTGCGTGACGGCCACGCTGCCCCGCTTCGCCAGCCAGCCGCACAACGACCCTCGCGCCCCCCAGAACCTGCATCCGATCGCCGGGCTGGAACGCGAGCTCCGGCACCGGCTCGGTCATCCGGCCCTTATGGACCGGGCCCTGCGCCACGCGGCACGGTCGGCGGCCGCCGGCAGCGCCGCCTGAGGCGACGGGTTCCGCCGCCGAACCACCTGGCCCCGGGGCCACAGGGCCCGCGTCGACCGCAGCCGATACCGTCGCCGGCGTGATCCTCGTCGACGCCGCGGACCTGGTCGCGAGCCGTCCCGGCAAGCCGCTGTTTGCCGGCCTGTCGGTCACGGTGGCGACCGGCGACCGGCTGGCGGTCGTCGGCGTGAACGGCTCCGGCAAGTCGACGCTGCTCGGTGTCCTGGCCGGCACGGTCGAGCCCGAGGGGGGCACCATCCGCCGGGGGCGCGGCGCCAGGGTCGTCTCACTCGACCAGGCCGCGGTCCTCCCCCGGGGCACCGTCCGGCAAGCGGTAGGCGAGACGTGGGAGGCGGGCGCGCTGCTCGACCGGGTGGGGATGGCCGCGCTCGCCGGGGCCGACGTCCGCAGCCTGTCCGGCGGCCAGGCCAAGCGCACCGCCCTGGCCCGGGCGCTGGCGGCCGTCGGGGAGTCGGGCGAAGCCGACCTGCTGATCCTCGACGAACCCACCAACCACCTCGACATGGACGCAATCGCGTGGCTCGAGGACCGTCTGGCGGGCTTCCGTGGCGGGCTCGTCCTCGTCACCCACGACCGCCACGTGCTCGACCGGTTGTCCACCAGCATCCTCGAGCTCGATCGCGGTCATGCCCACGTGCACGACGGGGGCTACGCCTCGTACCTCGAGGCGAGGGCCGTGCGGGCAGAGCGCGAGGCTGTCGCCGAGCGCAAGCGGCGCAACCTGGCGCGGGCCGAGCTCGCGTGGCTGCGCCGCGGCGCACCGGCCCGCACCCGCAAGCCCAAGGCCGACGTCGCCGCCGCCCAAGCCCTCGTGGATGGCCGGCCGCCGACACCCACCCGGGCCGATGACCTACCCCTGGCCGACCTCGTGCGAACCCCGCGCCTCGGAGACACGGTGGTGGAGCTGCACGGAGTCAGCGATGGATACGGGGACCACCTGCTGTTCGAGGACGTCGACCTGCTGCTGGGGCCGGGCGACCGGCTGGGCGTCGTGGGGATCAACGGCAGCGGCAAGTCGACCCTGCTCGACCTGCTGTCCGGCCGTCGGCGGCCCCGCGCCGGCCGGATCGTTCGGGGATCTACGGTTCGCCTGGGCTACTACGACCAGCGCAGCGCCGAGCTACCGCTCGACCTGCGCGTGCGCGAGGTCGTTGCGGGACCCGCCCGGCAGCCGGACTGGACCGACACCGCGCTGCTCGAGCGGCTGTGGTTCGACCACGACACGCAATGGGCGCCCGTCCGGCTCCTCTCCGGTGGCGAACGCCGCCGCCTGCAACTCGCCCTGGTGTTGCGCCAAGGGCCCAACGTGTTGCTCCTGGACGAGCCGACCAACGACCTCGACCTCGACACCCTGAGGGCGCTGGAGGACATGCTCGACGCGTGGCCCGGCACGCTCGTGGTCGTCAGCCACGACCGGGCGTTCCTGGAGCGGACCGTCGAGGACGTGATCGTGCTCGACGGCCAGGGGCACGCCGCCAAGGTGCCCGGCGGGTACGCGGCGTACGAATCCCACTGGCGGGCCGCTCGCCGGCGCGGCCGGACCACCGAGGTGGCCGGGGTCGGTGCGGGCGCCGCCGTGGGTCCCGGCACGGGAGCCGGTGGCCAGGAGGCTCGAGCCGGCGCCCGGGGCCGTGCGCCGCGCCGCGGCCGTGCGCCCGACGGGGGCACCCGGCGCACGCCGAGCACACTGCGCCACCTGTTGCGCGGCGCCGAGACCGAGATGCGCCGCCTGCAGGATCGGCAGGCGGCACTCCAGGCCGAGCTCGCGGGAGCCGGGAGCGACCACGTCGCACTGGCGGGCGCGGGTGAGGAGCTGGCCCTCGTCAACGGCGAGCTGGCGGCGGCCGAGGAGCGCTGGCTCGCACTCGCCGAGGAGGCCGAGTCGCTCGGTCTGACAACGTGACGCCGGGTCGGTCGGTCGACGTCCGCCGACCCCTGGAACGGTGCTCGTCAGGTCGAGCGGATCGGCAGGCGAGTGGGCACCGAACAGCACGGAACTTGCGGCGCAAGCCCCAGCCACGCAGCTCGGCCTCCCGGCAACACTGACCACCGTGAGCCGAGATGGCGTGCCTGTCCGCGCACGCTGTTGGCA
>DASRJM010000045.1:0-45254 GCA_035649475.1 Acidimicrobiales bacterium | reverse complement strand
GCGGGCCCACCACGTGGTCGTGTCCAAGGACGGCTGCGACGCGGTGGCGATGGTCGAGGCCCATGATCCCGACGCGGTGCTGCTCGATCTGATGCTCCCGGGCGTCGACGGGTTCGAGCTGTGCCGCGAGCTGCGGGAGCGCTCGCCGGTCGGGATCATCGTGCTGTCGGCCCGCCGGGCCGAGACCGACAAGGTCCGGGCCCTCAACCTCGGCGCGGACGACTACATGACCAAGCCGTTCGGCATCGAGGAGCTGCTGGCCCGCATCAACGCCACGCTCCGCCGCAGCCGCCCGGCGCCGGCCGAGCCGCCCCCGCCGGAAGAGGTGGTGCGGGCGGCGGACCTGGAGATCGACCTGGCGGCGCGCAAGGTGACCAAGGCCGGCGAGCTGGTCCACCTCACCCCCACCGAGTTCGCGCTGCTGCGCGAGTTCGCCACCAACCCCGGGGTGCTGCTCACCCACGCCACGCTGCTGCGGCGGGTGTGGGGCCAGGGCTACGAGACCCAGACCGAGTACACCCGGGTCTACATGGCCCGGCTGCGATCCAAGCTGGAGGACCCGGACGGGCCGTCGCTGTTCGTCACCGAGCCCCGTTCCGGCTACCGGTTCGTACCGCAGCCCCGACGCAGCAGCCTTTAACGTTTCGTTCACGCCTCTGACGTAACGTTCACGCCCTGTTCGCGTATCCCGTCGTAAGTTCCGCGGGAACACGGGTCATCCGGAGGGGGGACAACCATGTCCAGGTCCAACCGCGTGTGGCGGGCAGTCGCCACGCTGGCCGTCCTCGGCCTGATCGCCGCCGGGTGCGGCGACGACGACGACGGTGGCGGTGACGAGGCGAGCGGCGACGGCGAGGGCAGCATCTGGGTGCTCCTGCCGGACACCGCGTCGTCCGACCGATGGGAGAAGGACGACAGGCGGTTCTTCGCCGAGGCGTTCGAGGCCGCGGGCCTCCAGGAGGACGAGGACTTCACCATCGTCAACGCCGAGGGCGACGCCTCGACCCAGCAGTCCCAGGCCGAGCAGGCGATCGCCGACGGTGCCAGCGTGATCGTGCTCACCAGCCTCGACACCGGCTCCGGCGCCACCATCATCGACCAGGCCAAGGACGCCGATGTGGCCGTCGTCGAGTACGACCGGTTCAACACGGGCGGGTCCGGCGGCGACGCCTACGTCAGCTTCGACAACGTCCAGGTCGGCGCGGCCATGGCCGAGTCCATGGAGCCGGCCATCGACGCGCTCAACCTCGCGCCCGCCCGGGTCGTGATGCTGAACGGCGGCGAGGAGGACAACAACTCGTTCCTGTTCAAGCAGGGCTATCAGGAGACCGTCGACGCGCGTGTCGACGCGGGCGACTGGACGCTGGTCGCCGACCAGTTCGTTCCCGAGTGGGACAACCAGGAAGCCCAGACGATCATGGAGCAGATCCTGGTGGACGCCAACAACGGCGTCGACGCCGTGTTCGCGGCCAACGACGGCCTGGCCAACTCCGTGATCAACGCCATGGAGGCCGCCGGCGTCCCGCCCGTGCCGCTCAGCGGCCAGGACGCCACGCAGGCCGGCATCCAGAACGTGCTGCTCGGCAAGCAGACGGTCAGCGTCTACAAGCCGATCCAGGACGAGGCCGGCGTGGCCGCCGCCATCGCCCTGGCGCTGCGGTCGGGCGACGACATCGAGGAGGCGGCGAGCTCCTACGAGTCCGAGCTGGCCTCGGGCGGCTCGGACGTCAACATCATCGGCATCGAGGCCGAGAGCGGCGAGCCCTCGGACGAGGCGAGCGGCGACGGCATCGTGACCTATGTGGCGCTGGTCCCGATCGGCGTGACCGTCGACAACGTGGCCGACACCGTCGTGGCCGACGGGTTCCGCACGGTGGAGGAGCTCTGCACCGGGGACGTGGCCAGCACCCCGTTCTGCCAAGAGAACTCGTGAACACGGCGCTCCTCGAGTGCGAGGGCGTCTCGAAGGCGTTCGGCGCGGTGCAAGCCCTGTACCGCGTCGACTTCGAGGTCCGCGCCGGTGAGGTGATGGCCCTGGTCGGGGACAACGGAGCCGGGAAGTCCACGCTCGTCAAGTGCGTGGCCGGCATCTACCCGCTCGACGAGGGACGGGTGCGCTTCGACGGCGCACCCGTGACCGTCCACAACCCCCGGGAGGCGGCCCGCCTTGGCATCGAGGTCGTGTACCAGGACCTGGCGCTGGCCGACAACCTCGACGTCACCGCCAACATGTTCCTCGGGCGGGAGTCGGTGCGGCAGGGCTTCGTGCTGGACGAGTCCAGCATGGAGCATGCCGCCCGCGAGACGCTCCAGGGCCTGTCGGTGACGACCCTGGGCTCTGTCCGCCAGACCGTGGCGGGCCTGTCGGGGGGCCAGCGGCAGGCCGTCGCCGTCGCCAAGTCGGTGATGTGGAACTCGAGGCTGCTCATCCTCGACGAGCCGACGGCGGCGCTGGGCGTGGCCCAGACCCGCCAGGTGCTCGACCTCGTGCGGCGACTCGCCGAGCGGGGTCTCGGAGTCGTCATCGTCTCCCACAACCTCCACGACGTGTTCGAGGTTGCCGACCGGATCACGGTGCTGCGGCTCGGCCAGCGGGTCGCGATGCTGGAGGCGTCGGACACGACGCAACAGGAAGTGGTCCACGCCATCACCGCCGGCACGCTCGACCACGTGCCGGGGATGGTCGATCAGGGGGTGGCCGAGACATGACCATCGATCCCCGCACCGATCCGGAGGTCGACGCCGGACCGGTGGTCGGCGTCGACGAGGCGCTGCCGCCGGCGCTGCCGACCGGGCTCGATGCCACGCCGGAGACGCTCGGCGGCTACATGCAGCGCTGGTGGCAGGGCGTCCGGGCCGGTGAGCTCGGCTCGCTGCCGATCATCGTCGGGCTGATCCTCATCGCCATCGTGTTCGGCACGCTCGACGACACGTTCTACGTCGAGCGCAACTTCACGAACCTGCTGCTCCAGATTGCGGCCACCGCGACCATCGCCATCGGGGTGGTGTTCGTGCTGCTCATCGGCGAGATCGACCTGTCGGTCGCCTACGTCAGCGCGGTCGGGGGCGTGTCGATGACGCTGCTGCTGCGACCCGACGGTCCCAACTGGCCGTGGTGGGCCGCGCTCGGGGTCGGGCTGCTGGTCACTACGGCGATCGGGCTGGTGCAGGCCCTGGTCATCACCAAGGCGGGGGTGCCGTCGTTCGTGGTGACGCTGGCCGGCCTGCTGATCTGGAACGGCGTCGTGCTCATCCTGACGACCCAGTACTCGACCTCGGGCACGGTCCGCATCCAGGACGACACGATCGTCGGCATCGCCAACGACTTCCTGAGCGACGCCTGGGGCTGGGTGGTGGCGGCGGTCGGCGTGGGTGCGTATGCATTGACCCAGCTCCAGACCGCCCGCTCCCGCCGGGCGCGGGGCCTCGACGCCAAGCCGCTGAGCGTGATCGTGCTCCAGGTGGCCGGGCTGGCGGTCGTCACCGGCGCGGCCGTCTGGTACGCCAACCGCGACCGGGGTGTCCCGTCGGTCACGCTGATCGTGCTGATCCTGTTCGTGTTCTGGTCGTTCGTGGCCTCGCGGACCCGCTTCGGCCGCCACGTGTACGCCGTCGGGGGCAACGCCGAGGCCGCCCGCCGCGCCGGCATCAACGTCGACCGGGTCCGCATCGCGGTGTTCATGATCGCCGGGTTCATGGCCGGGTTGGGCGGCATCATCCTGGCCTCCCGCCTGCGCTCGGTGGCGACCAACGCCGGCGGCGGCGACCTGCTGCTCAACGTGATCGCGGCGGCGGTGATCGGCGGCACCAGCCTGTTCGGCGGCCGGGGGCGCGTCGTCTCCGCCCTGCTGGGCGCGCTGGTGATCGGCTCGATCGCGAACGGCATGGGCCTGCTGAACCTGGCCACGGGCACGAAGTTCGTGATCACCGGCCTGGTGCTGCTGGCCGCGGTCCTGGTCGACTCGCTGTCGACCCGGCGCCGTGCCGCCCGCGGAATGATGTGACCGTGACCGGGCTCGGGCGGGTCGCCGCGGTTCTCGCCGCCGGACTGCTGGCGCTGTCGTGCACGTCGGGGTCGTCCGGCGACGGCGAGGATGCCGGGCGGTCGGAGCCGGAGCCGGGGCCGGCCCCGGCCGCCCCCCGTCCCGGGCCCCCGCGCATCGCCCTCGTCGACGTGGCCGCGGAGGCCGGCCTCGACTTCCGCCACGGCGCCTTCCGCTGGGGGATCTCGAACGACCCGGTGGCGATGACCGGGACCGGGGTGTGCTGGGTCGACTACGACGGCGACGGCTGGCTCGACCTCTACGCGGTGAACCTCCACGCCACCGACGAGGCCGAGCGGTGGGAGGCCGAGGGCGGCCTGCCCCGCAACGCCCTGTTCCGCAACGTCGAGGGGCGCTTCGAGAACGTGAGCGAGGGGTCGGGGGCCGACCTCGCCGGGCAGGGCACCGGTTGCGTGGCGGCCGACTTCGACCGCGACGGCGACGCCGACCTGTACGTGACCGGCGCGGACGCGGGGTCCCTGCTGTGGAACGAGGGCGACGGCACGTTCCGGGAGGCCGCCGAGGACGCCGGCGTGACGGCCCTCGGCTGGTACGCCGGGGCCGCGGCCGGCGACGTCGACGGCAACGGCTGGCCCGACCTGTTCGTCGCCGGCTACGCCAACACCGACAGCCCCGTGGAGGGCGCCACCCTGGGCTTCCCCAACACCTACACCGGCGTCCGGGACCTGCTCTACCTCAACGAGGGGCGCTCGGACGACGGCGGTGTGACGTTCCGGGAGGTCGGCCGGGAGGCCGGCCTGGAGGTCGCCGCGTTCGACTACGGGCTCGGCGCGCTGTTCTCCGACCTGGAGGGCGACGGCGATCTCGACCTGTTCGTCGCCAACGACACCAAGCCCGACCGTCTCTACGACAACGTCCCGTGGCCGGGCGGCGCGGCGGCGGATCCCGCCGGCATCGGGTTCCGGTTCGAGGAGCTGGCGGCCCGCGCCGGGGTGGCCGACCCGGGCGCCGGGATGGGCGTGGCCGAGGCCGACGACGACGGCGACGGCCGCGACGACCTGTTCGTGACCAACGCCCGGGGCCAGGTGCACGGCGTGTTCCGGGGCCAGGAGTCCGACGTGGTGAACCCGTCGTTCCGCGACGTCCGCCGGGAGCTGGGGCCGGACCTGGGGGCCTCCACCGGCTGGGGCGTGTCGTGGGCCGACCTGGACCTCGACACCGACCTCGACCTCGTGATCGCCAACGGCGCCATCCCGATCACGGATCCGGCCACGGACGCCGAGCCGCTCCAGGTGTTCGGCAACCTCGCGGCCCAGGGCGACGGGGCCCGCTACGCCGACGTGGGCGGGGACGCCGGGCTCGGCGCCGTCGGCCCGCTGCTGGCCCGGGGCAGCGCCGTCGCCGACTACGACAACGACGGCGACCTCGACGTGGCGGTCGGCACCGTCGGCGGGCCGCTGGTCCTGCTCGAGAACCAGGCGGCCACCGGCAACTGGCTGGAGGTCGACCTGGGGGGCGTCGTCCCCGGTGCCACCGTGTCCGTCTCGCTGGCGGGAGGGCACACGATGACACGGGAGGTCCACGCCGGCAGCAGCTTCCAGTCCTCCGAGGACCCCCGCCCGCACTTCGGCCTGGGCGACGCGGAGGCGGCCCGCCGGGTGGTAGTGACCTGGCCGGACGGCGAGGAGACGGCGGTGGACGACGTGGCCGCCAACCAGCGCCTCGTGGTGGAGCGACCCGAGTGACCGCCTCCGCCAAGGCGCTCGGCGGCCTGCTGGCCCTGGCGGTGGCGGTGGTCCCCGCCTGCACGTCCGGCGGGTCCGGTGGCTCGGACGTGGCGGCCGACTACACGATCGACGGCTGCGAGCGGGCCGACCTCGACGGCCGGTCCGTGGCCCGCGTGTGGGACGAGGCGCTCCTTGGCGCCATCCGCCGCGACACCCCGGCCCCGACCGTGCACGCCCGCAACCTCTTCCACACCTCGGCCGCCATGTGGGACGCCTGGGCCGCCTACGACGCCGACGCCCACGGCTACTTCGTCGACGAGAAGCACGAGGCCGGCGACGTCGAGGCCGCCCGGGAGGCGGCGATCAGCTACGCGGCCTACCGCGTGCTGCTGCACCGGTACTCGCTGGCCGCCAACCTCCAGGCCACCTTCGACGAGTTGGTCGCCACGATGGAGTCGCTGTGCTACCGGATCGACTACGTCGACGACGAGGGGGACTCGCCGGCCGCGCTGGGCAACCGCATCGCCGCCACCGTGATCGAGCGCGGTCGCGAGGACGGGTCCCTGGAGGAGAACCGCTACATCGACACCAACTACCGGCCCGTGAACGCGCCGCTGGTGGTGGCCGACGGCGGCGCCAGGATGACCACCCCGAGCCGCTGGCAGCCCCTGGCGCTGGCCCGGATCGTGGCCCAGAACGGCCAGCCGCTGCCCGGCAGCGTGCAGCGCTTCGTGGGTCCGCACTGGGGACACGTGGCCGGCTTCGCCCTGCCCGGCGCCGAGAACGGCCTGCCCGCCGACCCCGGTCCCCCGCCGGCGCTGGGCAGCGACCCGGCCAGCCGGGCCGCGTTCGGGCAGGCGGCGATCGAGGTGATCCGGGCCAGCAGCGAGCTCGACCCCGGCGACGGCGTCACGATCGACATCTCCCCCGGCGCCACCGGGGACAACGACGTCGGCACCAACGACGGCGACGGCCACGACGTCAACCCGGCCACCGGCGAGCCGTACGAGCCCAACGTCGTGCTGCAGGGCGACTTCGCCCGGGTGCTGACCGAGTTCTGGGCCGACGGCCCCGACTCCGAGACCCCGCCCGGCCACTGGAATACGATCGCCAACGAGGTCTCCGACACGCCGGGGTTCGAGCTGCGCATCGGCGGCGAGGGCGAGCCGGTCGACCGGCTGGAGTGGGACGTCAAGCTGTACTTCGCCCTCAACGGCGCGGTGCACGACGCGGCCGTCGCCGCCTGGGGGGCGAAGGGCTACTACGACACGGCCCGGCCGATCTCGATGATCCGGTACATGGGCGGCATGGGCCAGTCCAGCGACCCGGCCGGTCCGTCGTACCACGCCGACGGCCTGCCGCTCGTCCCCGGCCTGGTCGAGGTGGTCACGCCCGAGTCGAGCGCCCCCGGGCAGCGCCACGAGGGCCTGGCCGGCCACGGGGGCGAGATCGCCGTGCTGGCCTGGCGGGGCACGCCTGCCGACCCCGAGGCGACCGCCAGCGGCGTGGGCTGGGTCCGGGCCGTCGACTGGCTCCCGTACCAGCGCCCGACGTTCGTGACCCCGGCGTTCGCTGGCTACGTGTCCGGGCACAGCACGTTCAGCCGGGCCGCCGCCGAGCTGATGACGTCGTTCACGGGCGACGCCTACTTCCCCGGCGGCCTGTCCGAATGGACATCGGAAGCCGGCGCCCTCGGCGTCGAGGCCGGTCCCACGCGGGCCGTCACCCTCCAGTGGGCCACGTACTACGACGCCGCCGACCAGGCCGGGACCTCCCGCATCTTCGGCGGCATCCACATCACGGCCGACGACTTGGCCGGCCGCAAGCTGGGCTCGCAGTGCGGCAAGGACGCCTGGGAGCTGGCCCAGCGCTACTGGACCGGCGAGATCTGACGGCCACCGGCTGGGTCCCGCCCCTGGCCGGTGGCCGCCGGTACCGTCCGGCCCCATGACGATCGAGGCCCGATCCTGGACCCGGCCCGAGGCGGTCGCGTTCAACCGGCTGCCGATGACGACGTTCATGCGGGACCCGTCCGAGGTCGTGTCGCTCGACGGCGACTGGTCGTTCACGCTGCTCGACCGGCCGGGGGGCACGGTCCGGGCCGAGGCCACGGTCGAGGTCCCCGGGTGCTGGACCATGCAGGGCATCGGCGACCCGCCGCAGTACACCAACGTGCAGATGCCATTCCCCGGCCCGCCGCCGCGGGTGCCCGACGACAACCCGACCGGCGTCTACCGGCGGCGGGTCGACGTCCCGGCCGCCTGGGCGGGCCGCCGGGTCGTGCTGCACGTCGGCGGGGCCGAGTCCGTGCTCTACGTCGACGTGGACGGGGCGTACGTCGGTATGGGCACCGACACGCGGCTCCCCCAGGAGTTCGACCTCACGGACCTCGTCACGCCCGGGTCCGCGTGCGAGCTGACGCTGACGGTCGTGCGGTGGTCGGCGGCCACCTACCTGGAGGACCAGGACCACTGGTACCACGCCGGGCTCCACCGCTCGGTGCTGTTGTACTCGACGCCGCCGGTGCACATCGCCGACGTTCGGGCGGTGGCCGACTGGGACCGGACGACCGGGGACGGGGTGCTGGACGTGCGGGCGGTCACCGGCGCCACCCCGGCCCGGGACGCGCTCATCCGGGCCTGGCTCGACGGGACGGTCGTCGGCGAGGCCGACGCCCGCTGGGAGCACCCCACCAGCGAGCCGGTGAACGCCTACCTGTTCGAGGGGCGGGGCGGCGTCGTGCGGGCCGCGGTGCCCGGCGTGGCGCCGTGGTCGGCGGAGAAGCCCCGCTTGCACGACCTGCGGGTCGAGCTCGTGGCCCAGGGCGGCGACGTCCTCGACGCGGTGGCGCTGCGGGTCGGGTTCCGCCGGGTCGAGGTGCGGGGCCACGAGCTGCTCGTCAACGGCCAGCCGGTGCTGATCAAGGGCGTCAACCGCCACGACCACGACGAGCAGCGGGGCAAGGCGGTCACCCGGGACTCGATCCGGCGCGACGTCGAGCTGATGAAGGCCCACAACCTCAACGCCGTGCGCACCTCGCACTACCCCAACGACCCGTACCTCTACGACGTGTGCGACGAGCTGGGCATGTACGTCGTCGACGAGGCCAACGTCGAGACCCATGCGTACCTGCGGTCGCTCACCAAGGCGCCCGAGTGGGCGCCGGCGATCCTGGAGCGGGTCACCCGCATGGCACTGCGCGACGAGAACCACCCGTCGGTGATCATGTGGTCGCTCGGGAACGAGAGCGGCTGGTCGCCGATCCACGACGCCGCCGCGGCCTGGCTGCGGGCCCGCGACCCCGGGCGGCCCGTGCAGTACGAGAGCGGCTACCTGGAGAGCCTGCTGCACGGCGCCCCGCCGCCCGAGGCGTGGCGGGCACCGCGGCCGGAGACCGACGTGATCCCGCCGATGTACCCGGCGGTCGAGGACCTGGAGGAGTGGGCGACGGCCGCGCTCCCCCGCCGGCCGCTGATCATGTGCGAGTACGCCCACGCCATGGGCAACTCGTGCGGCGACCTCGACCGGTACTGGCGGGCCATCGAGGCCCACCCGGGGCTCCAGGGCGGCTTCGTGTGGGACTGGGTCGACCAGGCGCTGGCGCACGACCTGGGCGACGGGCGGGAGCGGCTCGCCTACGGCGGCGACTTCGGTGACGACCCGCACGACGGGCCGTTCTGCCTGAACGGCCTGGTGGCGTCGGACCGCACGCCCCACCCCGCCCTGCTGGAGGCCAAGGCCGTCCTCCAGCCGGTCGGGTTCGCCTGGCTCGGCGGCGGGGCCGTCCGGATCACCAACCGCCACGACTTCACCGACCTGGCCGAGGTGGCGGACGTCGACTGGTCGGTGACCGTCGACGGCGACGAGATCGCCGCGGGGTCGCTCGGGCGGGTGCCGCTGGCGCCGGGGACCTCCGCGGACGTGCGCATCCCGGTCCCGCCGCTGCGCGTGACCGGGACCGAGGTCGCGCACCTCACGCTCTCGGTGGGCGACGTGGCGGTCGGGCAGACGGAGCTGGCCCGGTCGCGGGCGCCAGGGCCGGCGTCGCCGGCGGCGTCCCGGGCCCTCGACACCCGGCTGTGCCTGTGGCGGGCCCCCATCGACAACGAGACCTACGGGCCGCGCCACGCCGAGCGCTGGGACGCCATGGGCCTGCGCACCGCTCACGAGCGGGTCGAGCTGCGCAGCGAGGTCGACGGCGACCGCATCACCCACGAGGTCACAGTCCCCGACGACTGGGACGACATTCCCCGCGTCGGCGTGCGGCTCTCGCTGCCGCCCGAAGTCGTCGCCGTCGACTGGCTGGGGCGGGGGCCGCACGAGTGCTACTCGGACCGTCGGGCCGGCGCGATCGTGGGCCGCTGGCGCACGGCGGTGGACGACTGGCCGGTCCGCTACGTGCACCCGCAGGCCAACGGCAACCGCACCGGCGTGCGGTGGCTCCGGTTCCTCGACGCCGGCGGCGATGTCGTGCTCACGATCGGCGAGCTCGACGACCTCGACGTGACCGTGTCCCGGTGGACGGACGAGGAGCTGGCCGACGCCTCCCATCTCGACGAGCTGCCGGTCCGCGATCACGCCTTCGTATGGGTCGACGCCCGCCACCGCGGCGTGGGGTCGGGCGCCGTGGGACCCGACGTCAGCCCGCCCCACCGCGTCGGTCCCGGCACCTACCGGTGGAGCTACCGCATCCGCTAGTCCTCGACCGCCGCGGCTCCCGTCACCGGCCAGCACACCTCGGTGCGCGACCCGGCGAGGTAGTGCTCGCGTATCGGCCCGGGCCCCGCCAGCCCCATCTCGGCCACCGCGGTCCCCAGAGTCCCGTAGGCCCTGTCGAGCTCGTCGAACGGGCCGTCGTGCACGAGCACGGCGGCGGTGCCGGGTGGCATCTCGACCACGGCCGTGGCGCCGCCGTCCACCGGCACGAAGGCGGTGACCTCGCCCCGCCCCGCTTCGAAGAACGCGTCGGGGTACAGGGCGCCATCGGGCCCGGCGACCGCCAGCCCGGCCGCCGCCGCGGACCGCCGCAGGTCGTCGAGGGCGGGGGCGAGCCAGTCGCCGCAGTCGTCGAAGCCGACCTCCGCCCGGGCCACCACCGCCCGGGTGGCCGGCAGCCGCCGGATCTCGACCGGCGCGCCCGGCCCGGTCCCCTCGCGCAGCAGGGCCTGGAGCGACTCGACCGCAGCCCTGGTCTGGTCGAGCTGGCGGTGCATGCGCTCCAGGTGGCCCAGGATCGCCCGGTTGCGGGCGGCCTCGTCCGGCGCCCGCAGCACCTCGCGCACGTCGTCGATCGGCATGCCCAGGTCGCGGAAGCGCCGGATGGCCTGGGCCGTGCCCACCTGCCGCACCGAGTAGTGCCGGTAGCCGGTGAGCGGGTCGACCTCGGCCGGTTCCAGCAGCCCGACGTCGTGATAGTGCCGGAGCGCCTTCACGCTGAGGTAGGTCATCTTCGAGAACTGCCCGATGGTGACCAGTGCGTCCATGGCGGCCCGATCCTCTCACCCGGCGAGCGTGCGGGCGATGGCGGCGGCGCCCGCGTCCATCAGGCCGTCGACGATCGGCGCCACCTCGTCGGGCAGGGCATCGGTGATCCACACCAACCGGCAGCCCCCGGTGCCGTCCCCGCCGTCGACCACCTCGACCGAGGCCTGGTGGTGGGTGAAGCCGAGGTCGCTGCGCACGACCGTGTACACCAGCCGGCGGGCCTCGCCGTCGGCGCTGACCAGGCGCTCCTGCGCCTCGGCACCGTTGGCGAACGTGACGACGCGGTCGCCGCCGTCGAGGCGGACGGCCGTCACGAACCCGGCAGCCACGCGCTCGTGGACGGCGTCGAAGTCGGCCAGCGCCTCCCACGCCTCCTGGGAGCCGGCGCCGACGGGGATGACCTTGCGGATCGAAGCCATGCCCCGATCCTCCGCCCTCCCGTCGCGGGAGGGTCAACCCGGGTCCGGCGGCCGGTATCCGATACCAGTGGTATGCAAAAGTCAACGGCGTCACCGCCCGGTGAACCGGGGCGGGCGCTTCTCCAGGAACGCCCGCTGGCCCTCCCGGTAGTCGTCCGACAGGAAGCAGGCCTCGACCAGCTCGGCCACCCGGGCGACGTCCCGCTTGCCGGGGTCGCGGCGGGCCTCCCGCAGCGCCGCCTTGCAGGCCCGGACGGTCAGCGGCGCGTTGGCCGCGATGTCCTGCGCCAGCGCCATGACCTCGCCCTCCAGGTCGGCGGCAGGCACGACGCGGTTGACCAGGCCCGCCTGGAGCGCCTCGGCCGCGGTCAGCCGGCGGGCGCTGAACAGCATCTCCGCGGCCTGCGCGGGCCCGACCATCTCCAGCAGCGCCTGCACCCCGCCCATCCCGTAGCCCAGGCCGAGCCGGGCGGCGGGGATGCCGAACCGGCTGTCGTCGGAGGCGATGCGGATGTCGGCCTGGAGGGCGGTGATGAGGCCGCCGCCGATGCAGTACCCCCGGATCATGGCGATGATCGGCTTGTCGAGGTTCGCCCATGCCCTTGCGGCGTCGGCCGCCGCCCCGTCGTAGGCGCGGCGGGCCTCGGGGGTGGTGCGCTGCTCGGCGAACTCGGCGATGTTGGCGCCGGACACGAAGGCCTGGCCGCCGGCGCCGGTGACCACGACGACCCGCACGCCCTCGTCGGCCCCGAGCGCGTCGAGGGCGGCCGGCAGCGCGGCCCGGACCTCGGCGGACAGCGAGTTGCGGGTGGCCGGGTCGTCGAAGGTGAGCAGCCCGATGCCGCCGTCGACCTCGACGCGCAGCTTGTCGGTGCCGGTGTCCATGTGCCTCCTCCGGTCAGATGACGCGCCGGCGGCGCAGGTCGTCGATGTCGTCGTCGCCGAGGCCGGCCTCCCGCAGGATCTCGTCGGCGTGCTGGCCGGCCTCGGGGCTGGCGCTGCGGACCGACGGCCCGCCGCCGCTGGCGGTCACGGCGTTGCGGACGACGCCGATCCGGCCGGCGGCCGGATGCTCGACGTCGGCGACGAGGTCGAGGTGGCGGACCTGGGGGTCGGCGAACACCTCGTCCACGCCGTACACGGGCCCGGCGGGCACGCCGGCCGCGGTGAGGGCCTCGACCCACTCGGCGGTCGTGCGGGTCCGCAGCCGCTCGGCGACGAGCGCGTTGAGCTCGGCCCGGTTGGCGGAGCGGAGGGCGGTGCTGGCGAACCGGGGGTCGGACGGCAGGTCGGGCAGGCCGACGACGTCGCAGAAGCTCCGCAGGAGCCGTCCGCCCGCGCCGGCGATGTTCACGTGCCCGTCGGCGGTCGCGAAGCACCCCATCGGGACGATGGTCGGATGGTGGTTGCCCTCCTGGCGGGGGACCTCGCCGGCGATCGTGTAGCGGGCGGCCTGGAAGTCCATCATCGCGACCATCGCCTCCAGCAGCGAGGTCCGCACCCATTGCCCCTCCCCGGTCCGCTCCCGCTGGTGGAGGGCGGCGAGGACGCCGACCGCGAGGTACAGCCCCGCCGCCAGGTCGGACACGGGGATCCCGACCCGCGTCGGCTCGGTCCCCGGCATCCCGGTCACGCTCATCAGGCCGCCCATCCCCTGGGCGATCTGGTCGACCCCGCCCCGGTCCCCGTAGGGCCCGTCCTGCCCGAACCCGGAGATGGAGGCGTACACGATCCGCGGGTTGAGATCCCGGATGGTCCGGTAGTCGAACCCGAGCCGATCCTTGACCGGAGGCCGCATGTTCTCGACGAGCACGTCGGCGGTGCCGGCCAGCCGGTGCAGGATGCGCCGCCCGTCCTCCTGCTTGAGGTCGAGCGTGAGCGACCGCTTGTTGCGGTGGAGATTGAGGTAGTCGGGATCGTGCCGTCGATCGTCGAGGATCCCGGTCCCACCCCGGCCGGGCGGCTCGATCCGCACGACGTCCGCCCCCCAGTCGGCCAGCTGCCGCACGCACGTCGGCCCCGCCCGCGCCACGGTGAGGTCGAGCACCCGCAGATCCCCGAGCGGCAACGTGGCGTCGGCCATGCGCCACCGTACGTTGCGGGCCCCCGGACCCGTGACTCCGGGGTCAGCGCGCCGTTCGGTCCCAGCGGTCGAGGAACACCACCTCGGACACAGGATGGCGGCGCACCTGCCCGTGGTTGCCGCGGGGCCACCCGACGACGACGTGCCCGGCCAGCAACCAATCGTC
The DNA here is from genome assembly GCA_035649475.1 of Acidimicrobiales bacterium. Classification (GTDB taxonomy): domain Bacteria; phylum Actinomycetota; class Acidimicrobiia; order Acidimicrobiales; family VFJN01; genus ZC4RG19. The sequence continues at coordinate 31,371 of DASRJM010000045.1, read as the reverse complement.
GGGGACGCCGACCGCCTCCCGCAGCAGCGGCTCGCCGCCGTAGGACGCCCAGCTGGTGAGGCATGCTCCCAGCCCCTGGGCCCGGGCGGCCAGCAGGAAGTTCTGCATCGCCGGGTAGATCGAGCCGCCGAGCAGCAGCTCGGATGCGGTCGGGAACCGCTGCTGGGCGAACAGCACCGACGTGAGCTCGCCCGCCCGGTCGTGGAGCTCGTAGGTGGCCCGGTAGGTGCGCGCCCGGCGGCTGTGGTCGTCCTCGGCCGGGCGGGCCATGCCGTACACGGGCTCGATGACCTCCAGCGCCTGGGCCGCGGCCTTGGCGACGACCGCCCGCTGCTCGGCCGAGCGGAGGACGACGAACCGCCAGGCCTGGGCGTTCGCACCGTTCGGCGCCCAGGTCGCGGCCTCGAGGCAGCGGGCGAGCGTGTCGTCGTCGACCGGCTCGTCGGTGAACCGACGGATCGTCCGGGCCGTCGACATCACATCCCAGACGTCGCTGGTTGGTCCGCGCATCGGGTCCTCCTGGCCGGCGGGTCGGCCCGACTCTACAACGTCGCTCTCGCACACCGGGAGCGACGTTCTCGTGCTACAGAGCCGCATGGCCGAGATCGACGACCTCCTCGCCGCTGTCCCCAAGGTCGAGCTGCACCTGCACCTCGTCGGGTCCGCCACGCCCGCCACGGTCGCCGCGCTGGCGTCCCGCCACCCGGGCAGCGGCGTGCCGACGGGCGAGGCGGAGCTGGCCGAGCTGTTCCGGTTCCGGGACTTCCCCCACTTCATCGACGTGTACCAGCGGGTGAACGACCTGGTCACCACCGCCGAGGACGTCGCGCTCACGCTGGACGGCTGCGCGGCCGACCTGGCCGCCCAGCGCGTCGTCTACGCCGAGGTCACGGTCACGCCGTACATGCACGAGCGGGTGGGCGTCACGCACGCCGTGCTGACCGAGGGGCTGGCGGAGGGGCGGGCCCGGGCCGCCGCCCGCGGGGTCGACCTGGCGTGGATCTACGACATCCCGGGCCAGTACGGCGAGGAGGCGACCCGGGCGACGCTGCGCTGCGCGCTCGACGAGCCGCCCCCCGGCCTCGTGGCCTTCGGCCTGGCGGGGGCCGAGGCGGGCGTGGACCGGGCGGCGTTCGCACCTGCCTTCGCCGCGGCCCGGGCCGCCGGCCTCCCCGGCGTGCCGCACGCGGGCGAGGGCGACGGGCCGGCCAGCGTGTGGGCGGCGGTGCACCACCTGGCGCCCGCCCGTATCGGCCACGGCGTGCGGGCGATCGAGGACCCCTCGCTGGTCGAGCACCTGGCGGCCGCCGCCATCGCGCTGGAGGTGTGCCCGACCTCCAACGTGTGCACCAGGGTCTTCCGGTCGATGGAGGACCACCCCGTCGGTGCGCTGATCGACGCGGGGGTGGTCGTGACCATCAATAGCGACGACCCGCCGATGTTCGCCACGACGCTCACCGACGAGTACCGCAAGGTGGCCGCCACCTGCGGGCTCGACGCCGCCGGCGTGGCGGCGCTGGTCGCCAACGGCATCGCGGCGTCGTTCCTGCCCGACGACCGCAAGGTCGAGCTGCTTGCGGAGGTCCGATCGGCGGTCCGCTCCGAATGACCGGTTGGCGGCAGGGTGCCGCCGGGGAAGGAGCAACGGTGACCAAGCGCACGCGCATGACCTGGGCAGGGCTGGTTCTGACGGCGGCCTTGACGATCGTGGCGATGGTGCCGACCGCGATCGAATACGCCGTGATGACGGGCGGCATCACCTTCAACGTTCTCGACTAGTCCGTCTCGTCCGTCACCGGGCCGCCGGGGCGTACGGAGGGCGGCTAGAACACGGGCGATGTCCGAGAGCAGGAACGCCTACGCCGACCTCCTCGCCACCCTCGCCGAGGTCGGGGACCGCTACGCCGGGGAGGAGTGGGGCCTGACCGACCCCGCCGACGTCGCCGAGGGGCTGCGGGTCGTGCTGCACCAGCTGGGGACCGGCATCGAGACCCAGCTGGAGGACGACCCCGCCCACCCCACGTTCCGGGCCATCGTGACGCCCTGGCGCAAGGCGCTGGGCGACAACGCCGACGCCCGCTACCACGACGCACCGGTCCATCCGGCCGGGACCTACCGGGTGCGGGGCCGGACAGGCGGCGCCGTGTACGTGTCGTTCACCGTGGAGGCCGGGGCCGAGGGTGGGGCGTTCCCGTCGGGGACGGTCGGGGTGCTCAACGACACGGGCTTCGACGTCGGGCCCGCCGGCGCCTTCGAGGTCACGGTCGGCGGCCCGCCCCGGGACCGGGCGTGGCTGCCGCTGGCGCCCGACGCGTCCCGGCTGACGGTCCGCCACTACTGGGAGTCCGAGCGATCGCCGTGGCGCCCGCCGGTGGCCGACCTGGGCCTCGACATCGAGCTCGTCGGCGGGCATGACGGCGTCCCCGGGGCGCCGCCCGCGCCGACCGACGCCACGGTGGCGGACGCGATCCGGCGGATGGCGACGTACGTGCGCAGTCGCACGCTGGAGGCGATCGCCAGGCCCGGGGAGGGCGAGCCGCCGGCCTTCGTGTCGCTCGTGCCCCACGAGTTCCCCGCACCGGTCACGCCCGGCGCACACGCCCTGGCCGCCGCGGACGCCGCCTACAGCATGGCGCCATACCTGCTCGGCCCCGACGACGCCCTGGTCATGCGGGCCCGCTGGCCGGACTGCCGGTGCGCCAACGTCTCGCTGTGGAACCGCCAGCTCCAGACGTTCGACTACCTGCGCCACCCGGTCAGCCTCAACCGGGCCCAGGCCCCGGCCGGCCCCGACGGCACGGTCACGATGGTGATCGCCCACCGCGACCCCGGCGTGGAGCACTGGTTGTCGACCGAGGGCCGGCCGTTCGGCCTGGTGTTCTGGCGGTTCATGCTGCCCGAGGGCCCGATCGAGGCCCCGACCGCCGACGTCGTGCCGGTCGCCGCGCTGGGGGCGGGCGTGAGCGCTCAGGCGCCATCCTCGGCCACGACCCCGAACGCGGCCATGTAGCCGGCCAGCTCCGACCGCACCGCGGCCGCGTCGAAGCCCCAGTCGGCCGCCGTGTACGCGTGGGCGCCGTGCTTGCCGCGGGGCTTCGCCGCCAGGTAGTCGACGATCGCCCGCCGGTGGTCGTCCGTCAGCTCGCGGCCGATCTCGCCGTAGGCCGCGGCGATGGCGCCGACCGGGTCGGACATCAGGTCGGCGAAGCGGACGTCGCCGTGGACGCCCGGCAGCGTCCCGTCGGCCCGGCGGCGGGCCACGGTCGCCAGCGCGTCGGCGAAGATCGCCCCGATCAGGGCGGACAGCCCGTCGAGGTCGACCGCGTCCGTGCGCAGCCACTGGATCATCGCCGTCGTGCTCACCGTCGAGGGCATGGTCCGGGCGGGGTCCCGGTGGGTGAGGATCACGCAGGCGTCCGGGTACGCGGCCAGCAGGTCGTCGAGCATGAGCAGGTAGCCCGGGGTCTTCAGCAGCCACCGGCGGGGCGGTCGCCCGAACTGCACCGCCTGGAGCACGGCGCGGTGGAACGCCAGGTCGGCGGCGACGTCCGGTGCCCAGCTCCCCTGGTCGGTCAGCGCCATCGACCAGTGATTGCCGGCGAACGAGGGCGCGCAGATCGTGATGCACTCGACCGGCAGGTCCGAGCGCAGCTCGTGGATGGCGGCGAACTCGGGCTGCACGTCGGCCCACAGCTCCTGCTCGGCCTCGGTCATCGCCCGCCGCTCGTCCTCGCCCGCGCCGGGCGGCAGGACCGGGTGGAGGACCTCGGTCGCCACCGGGGTCCGCAGCCCGGGATCGAGGCCCAGCAGCTCGAACAGGATCGTCGTGCCCGATCGGGCCGGTCCGGTCACCACGATCGGTGCCTCGACGGCCTCGTCGGCGATCGCGGGCTCGCGGCGGCGCCGGTCGGCGAGCAGGAGCCGGGTCCGCAGCCCGCGGGCCAGCTCCTCCCGGGTCATCAGCCTGCCAACCACGTGCAGGTCGCCGCCGTCCACCGCCGCCACCAGCGCCCGGAACCGCCCCTCCCAGTCGCCGTCGCCCAGGTCGCCGGGGTCGGCCAGCCCGGTCGAGGCCCGGGCGTCGTCGATCATGGCCCCGGCGTCGAGCGGCACCATCCACCGGTCGCCGCCCGCCGCGGGGCCCATGGTGTTCAGCCGCCGCACCCAGTCCGGCCGCACGTAGCGGTCCGCCATCGGTGTCAGGCCCATCGTCCTCCCCGTCGCCGTCCCGACGGGGAGTCAAGCACGCCGCCGGGCTCTCCGCCGATGTGGGAGAGTGATCCTCGCCTGTGGAGAATGGTGTTTCGAACAGACGGTCCAGACTTGTGCGGGGGTGCACGCCGTGAGGGACTTCGAGACGATCGACTTCTTCCGGGCCGACGGGCCGGTCGCCGACCCGTACCCGTACTTCGAGGCCCTGCGCAGCGAGTGCCCGGTGTGGCGAGAGCCCCATCACGACGTGGTGATGATCACGGGCTACGACGAGGCCATCCAGGTCTACAACGACACCGAGACGTTCTCGTCGTGCCTGTCGGTGACCGGTCCCTTCCCCGGGTTCCCGGTCCCGCTGGCGGGCGACGACATCAGCGATCTCATCGAGGAGCACCGCGACGCTCTGCCGATGAGCGACCAGCTGCCGACGCTCGATCCGCCGGTCCACACCGCACACCGGGGACTGCTGATGCGGCTGATCACCCCCAAGCGCCTCAAGGAGAACGAGGCGTCGATGTGGCAGATGGCCGACGGGCTGCTCGACGGCTTCCTGGCGGGCGGCGAGGGTGAGTACGTCAAGGGCTTCGCCGGCCCGTTCACGATGCTGGTCATCGCCGACCTGCTGGGCGTGCCGGAGGAGGACAGGGACGAGTTCGCGGTCGCCCTCCACCAGGCCCCCGGCGCCGGCGGCGGGATCGGCGGCACCGGCGAGGAGGCGCTCGGGCACTCGCCGCTCGAGTACCTGTACCGCCGCTTCGGCGACTACGTCGAGGACCGCCGGCGCGAGCCCCGGGACGACGTGCTGACCGGACTGGCCACGGCCACGTTCCCCGACGGCTCGACGCCCGAGGTGATCGACGTCGTGCGCGTCGCCGCCAACCTGTTCGCCGCCGGCCAGGAGACCACGGTCCGGCTGCTCGGGTCCGCCCTCCGGGCGATCGCCGAGCGGCCCGACCTCCAGGCCCTGCTGCGGTCCGAGCCCGGGCGCATCCCGAACTTCGTCGAGGAGACGCTCCGGATCGAGAGCCCGGTCAAGGGCGACTTCCGGCTGGCCCGCGTCCCCACCACGGTCGGCGGCGTCGACCTCCCGGCCGGCACGATCGTCATGGTGCTCAACGGCGCCGCCGGCCGCGACCCGGGCCACTTCGAGGACCCCGACACGCTCGACCCGGCCCGGGCCAACGCCCGCCAGCACCTGGCGTTCGGGCGCGGGATCCACACCTGCCCCGGCGCCCCGCTGGCCCGCGCCGAGGGCCGGGTCGCGATCGCGCGCCTGCTCGACCGCACGACGGACATCCGCATCTCCGAGGCCGAGCACGGCCCGCCGGGGGCACGCCGGTACAGCTACGTCCCGACGTTCATCCTGCGGGGCCTGACCCAGCTGCACCTGGAGTTCGACGTCGCCGGGGCCGGGGCCACGTGAAGGTCCGCGTGGACGAGGACCTGTGCCGGGGCCATGCGATCTGCTGCACGCTCTGCCCCGAGGTGTTCGTGCTGACCGACGACGGCTACGCCACCGTCCAGGTGGACGAGGTCCCGGGCGAGCACGAGGCGGCGGTGCGCTCGGCCGTCACCCGCTGCCCGGAGCGTGCCATCACCGCGGAGTGACCCCGCGGGCCGGACCGAGTAGATCGTTGCGCACGAGGTCGGTGAGCCACCGCCGGAAATGGTCGGCGGTCCAGCCCATCTGCCGCGTGAGCACGTGGTAGAGGTCGGGGCTGGCGAGCGCGCAGTAGCGCTGCCCCGCCTCGCCGACCGACAGCCCCGGCCGTAGCTCGCCGCCGACGTAGCGCCGGATCCGGTCGGTCTGGTTGGCGAGGCGTTCCTGCAGCAGGCGCCGGCCCAGGTCGGCGGCGAACGCCTCCTTGTCGGCGGCGCCGCGGATGATGGCGTGGACCCTCGCCGTGCGGGCCATGATCCGGCAGCTGTACTCGACCATGCTGTCGAGCCTGTCGGCGGCGGTGGGGAGCTCGGCCACCCGGTCCCACCACTCCTCGTCCTCGACGGCGGACTCCTGGGGGCCGGTGATGTCCATGACACCCACCAGCAGGCCCCGCTTGGAGCCGGCGGAGAGGTAGACGGTCTCGGGGGACACGCCGGCGGCCTCGGCCACGGCGGCCACCGTCGTCCCGGCGTAGCCGCGCTCGCCGAAGAGCTCGCGGGCGGCCTCGAGGATGCGGCGCCGGGTCTGCTGCGCCTGGTCTGCGCGCAGCGGCGAGTAGTAGGCGCGTCGCCGGGGCTTGACGGGCGGGGCCATTCCGCTAAAGTACCAGCTAATTCACTCCAGATATGCTGTAGTCGATTTGAGGAGGCGGACCATGGATCACGTCGAGCTCGACGACCTGGAGCTGGAGTACGAGCGGGAAGGGCAGGGCGAGCCGGTCGTGCTGGTGCACGCCACCGCGTTCGTCTCGTGGTACGAGCCGCTCGTGGCGCGGCTCCCGGGCTGCGCCACCCTCCGGTACCGGCGGTGGCTCCGGCCGTCCGCGGACGGCCGCGACCGGCCGCTCAGCGTCGCGGAGGACGCCGCCGCCTGCGCCCGTCTGATGGACCACGTGGGCTGGCCGGCCGCGCACGTGGTCGGCCACTCGTACGGCGCGCTGGTCGGGCTGCAGATGGCGCTCGACCGCCCCGAGCGCGTGGCGTCGGTGGCGCTGCTCGAGCCCGCGGCCCGCGGCGTGTCCAGCTCGGCGCAGATCGCCGCGGCGCTGCAGCCGGTCATCGCCGCCTACCGGGCCGGGGACAAGGCGACCGCCGTGGACGCATTCCTACGGCACGTGTGCGGCGACGGCTACCGGCCCGTGCTCGAACGGGCCGTGCCTGGCGCGTTCGAGCAGGCGCTCGACGCGGCCGACCTGTTCTTCCAGGGCGAGATGCCGGCGGTGCAGCAGTTCGCCTTCGGGCCGGACGAGGCCCGACGTGTCACCCGGCCCGTGCTCAACGTGCAGGGCGCCGAGAGCCAACCCCGGTTCGCCGAGGGCGCCGAGCTGGTTCAGTCGTGGTTCCCCCAGGCCGACCGCCTGCAGGTGCCGGGCGCCGGGCACCTCCTCATGGTGCAGAACCCGGACGCCGTGGCCCGAGGGCTCGCCGCTTTCTTCGCCCGCCACCCGATCGGAGTCGCCGCGTCCGGGTGACGACGCAGCTCCCGCCCGCCCCGGGGGCTCCGGATTCCTCACCGTCGGTCGAGAACGCGCCCCTCGCAGGTCGACCAGGAGCCGCGCGTGCTCATGCCGGCGGCGGGGTCCACGGGTCCGGGGGACGCCGATCGGGCGGGGGCATCGCCCGCGCCGGCGCCGAGGCGGCGCTGATCCGGGCGGTGAGCCAGTCGATCGCCGCCCGCAGGAGCAGCGCGAGCAGCGTGTAGATGATCGCCGCGAACAGCAGCGACGTGTCGAGGACCGACGCGTCGCCGAGCGGGACAGGCTGGAACATGCCGCGGAACGGCGCCATCGCCCGCTCGGTCGAGCGGTAGACCCACTCGACGAACGATGCGTCCGGGCTCGCCCCGAACAGCAACAGGATGAAGGCGAGCAGGAGCAGCGCCAGGGTCACGAGGAGCCAGGCATAGACGAGCCAGAGCAGCACTTTGGCGACCTTGCCGACCGTCAGCCAGCCCCTGTGCGTCGATTCCGCAGTCGCCATGTGGTTCCTCCCCGAGCGTGGGCCTCCGGGCCCGGACGTCACGGGCCGATCCTCGACGCCTCGGCACCGCTCCGGATCACCCATGCCGGGTGGTGTCGCCGGCCGGCCGCTACGGTTCGGCGCCATGGCGACCACGGCGAGCTGGCGGGCGCGGTGGTGATCGCCCGGGGCGGCTGATGCAGGGCCTCGCGCCGGGGCTCGAGAACCTCCGGTCGTACCGCGTGGGCTGGCTGCGCCGCGACGTGGTGGCCGGCCTCGTCCTGACCGCGCTGCTGGTACCGCAGGGCATGGCCTACGCGGAGCTCGCCGGCCTGCCGCCGATCACCGGCCTGTACACGTCGATCCTCTGCCTCGCGGCGTACGGGGTGTTCGGGCCGTCCAAGATCCTCGTGCTCGGTCCCGACTCGTCGCTCGGGCCGATGATCGCGGCGACCGTGGTCCCCCTCGTCGGCGCCGGCGGGGACCCCGAGCGGGCCGTGGCCCTGGCCTCGGCCCTGGCGCTCCTCGTCGGGGCCATCAACGCCGCGGCGGGCCTGGCCGGGCTGGGATTCGTCGCCGACCTGATCTCGAAGCCGACGATCGTCGGCTACATGAACGGCCTCGCCCTCACCATCCTGGTGGGCCAGCTTCCGAAGCTCTTCGGCTTCTCCGTTGACGGCGACGGCTTCATCGACGAGCTCACCGGGTTCGTCGAGGGGGTGATGGACGGCGACACGGTGGCCGCCGCCCTGGCCATCGGGGTCCTCGGCCTCGTGCTGATCCTGGCCCTCCAGCGCTCGCTCCCGAAGGTGCCCGGCGTCCTGGTTGCCGTCGTGCTGTCGATCGCGGCCGCGGCCGCGCTCGACCTCGCGGAGCACGGGGTGAGCCTGGTGGGCGAGCTGCCCCGGGGCTTCCCGCCGTTCACGATCCCGGACATCCGGCTGTCCGACCTCGGGCTCCTCGTCGGCGGCGCCCTCGGGATCGCGGTCGTGTCGCTGGCGGACACGATCTCGACCGCCTCGTCCTTCGCCGCCCGCCGCGGCGAGGAGGTCGACGGACAGCGGGAGATGACGGGGATCGGCGCGGCGAACCTCGCCGCCGGCCTGTTCCAGGGCTTTCCGGTCTCCACCAGTGGGTCCCGCACCGCGGTGGCGGAGAACGCGGGCGCGAAGACCCAGCTCACGGGCCTGGTCGGCGCGGCAGCCATCGTGCTGATCCTGCTGTTCTTCCCCGGCCTGCTGCGCGACCTGCCGCAGCCGACGCTCGCCGCGGTGGTGATCGCCGCCTCGCTGTCGCTGGCGGACATCCCCGAGACGCTGCGCCTCCGGCGCGTGCGCCGCACGGAGTTCGTGTTGAGCGTGGCCGCCTTCCTCGGCGTCGTCCTCCTCGGCGTCCTCCAGGGCATCGCCCTGGCCGTGGCGCTGTCGATCGGCAACGTCTTCCGGCGGGCGTGGTGGCCGTACCAGACGGTGCTCGGCCGGGTGCCGGGACTGGCCGGGTACCACGACGTGACCAGCTACCCGCACGCCCGGCTGCTGCCGGGCTGCGTGATCTTCCGGTTCGACGCCCCGGTGTTCTTCGCCAACTCGCGGACGTTCCGGGAGCAGGTGCGGGCCCTGGCCGCCACCGATCCGGCGCCCGTGTGGATCATCGTCGCCGCCGAGCCCATCACCGACGTCGACACGACGGCGGCCGACATGCTGCGGGACCTGGACGAGGCCCTGAACGCCCGCGGCGTCCACCTCGTGTTCGCGGAGATGAAGGACCCGGTGCGGCGCAAGATCGACCGCTACGAGCTGACCCGCACGATCGACCCGGCCCACTTCTTCCCGACCATCACCCAGGCGGTCAAGGCGTTCCAGGCCGAGACGGGCGCGGCGTGGCAACCACCCGCCACGGCGGTCGACCCGAGCCTGGGGGACCCTAGGACGTGATCCAGGCCGAAGCGTCGGCCTCGTCGGCGAGGTCGTACACCTTGACCTCGCCGGGGATGAGGTAGCCGAAGAGGTTGACGGCGTGCCGGACCCACGCCTCCCGGGCCACGACGGCGACGCGCTCCCAGCTGCCGATGTGGCCGAGGCCGAGCTTGCCGTCCTCCCACGCGGCACCGCCGGTGAAGCCCGTGAAGTCGGCGCCGAGCACGTACAGCAGCCGGATCTTGTCGTGGCGGGTGAGCGCATCCTCCACCGCGGGGACGAGCCGCTGCTCGTAGTCGTCCTTCGTGACCTCGCCCTTGGCCACGACGCCCACGACGTTGTCCGGCAGTGCGGGGATCAACTCGAACATGACGGCCTCCCGGGTCACCGCCAGGATCCCACAGCAGCCCCGTCCCCATGGATCCGGCGGACGACGCCGGTCACCCGGCCCGCCGGCGGTGCTCGTCGGCCGGGACGCCGCCGACGCCCCAGTCCTCGACCGCCACCTCGTCGATCACGACGAACGTCGTCGCCGGGTCCTTGGCGAGCACGTCGACCAGCAGGTCGGTCACGCCGGCGATGATCCGGCGCTTCTGGTCGGGCGTGGCGCCCTCCCGGGTGATGCGCACGTTCACGTAGGGCACGGGTCCTCCGCTCGGTCGAGGTCGTAGTGGAACACCTTGCTGACGATCCGCCACCGCCCGTCGACCTCGACCAGCGTGAGCAGGTCGACGAACGAGCGCGGCGCGATCCGGCACTCGACCCGGGCAAAGGCGGTCACCGGGCCCGCCAGCTCGATCGACACGATCCGGTCCCGTCGCTCCTCGCCCTTGCTCGCCGGCGAGGGGCGGGCGTCGACGACGGGGAGGTACTCGTCCATCGACAGCGACAGCAGGGTGCCGTCGGTGGCGGTCACGTAGCGGGCGGCGGGGTGGAACACCGCCCGCAGGCGGGCGGTGTCGCTGTGGTGGAGCCCGTCGAGGTACGTGCCGAGCACGCCGGCGACGGCGGCGAACCGGGCGTCCACGGTCAGGCCCTCGCCGCCGGAACGCCGGACCGCCGCCACCGCCGGGCCGCCTGAGCGACGCGCGCGCCCAGGTGCTCGGCGGTGCGGCGGTCGGCGAGCGGGGGCACGACGTCGGCGGGCAGGTCGGCGTGGGACTGGGCCATCGCGCCCAGGAACCCGGCAGCCGGTTGAGGTCCTCCGCCGAGCCCGCGCTCGTGTGTTGCCGGGCGGCAGCCCGAGGCCGACCCACACCATGCCGTGCTGCATCGCGAACAGGGCCAGCGCCTGGAGCGTGGCGAGCTTGTCGCCGTTCAGGCCGGCAGAGTTGGTGAAACCGGCCGCCAGCTTGTCCTTCCAGCGCTGCTCCTGCCACCGGGGCGACGTGGCGTCGAGGAAGGCCTTGAACGGTGCCGACGGGCCGGCCATGTAGGTCGGCGCGCCGAACACGATGGCGTCGGCCGCGTCGAGGGCGTCCCAGCGGGAGTCCACCTCGTCGACCGGGACGAGGTCGGCCTCCACGCCCGGCACGCGGGACGCGCCGTGGTGGACCGCCTCGGCCTGCACCCGGGTGTGGCCGTAGCCGCTGTGGAACACGACGGCGACCCGCACGGGGCCGGGGGAGCCGTCGAGGTCGCCGTCGCGTTGGGGGGTCGTCGTGGTCATGCCGACCACCGTACGAACGCGCTAACCATTCGACGACTACAGGTTTTCACTGCTGGGCATAAGCTTTGCCTATGGACCTCGACACCCGCACCCTCGAGCTCCTCGAAGCCGTCGCCACCGACGGCACGCTGACCGCGGCCTCCGGCCGGCTGCACATCAGCCAGCCGGCGCTCAGCCAGCGGCTCGCCGGGCTCGAGCGCCGGCTCGGTCTCCCGCTCTTCACCCGCGAGGGCCGGCGCCTGGTCCCGACCCGGGCCGGGCGCCGGATGATCGACACCGCCACCGCCATGCTCACCGAGCTGCGGGCCGCCGAGCGCGACCTCGACGACATCCGCCACGACCGCACCGCCGTGCTCCGGCTGACGTCGCAGTGCAGCACCAACTACCAGTGGCTCCCACCGGTCGTGCACGCCCTGGCAGTGCGCCGCCCGGGCGTGCAGGTCCGCATCGAGACCGTGCCCCACGACGACGTCGTCGGCGCGCTGCTCGACGACCGCGTCGACCTCGCGCTGGCCTGCAAGCCCGACCGGCGGATGGACGCGGTTGCCACCCTGCCGCTGTTCGACGACGAGATGGTGGCCGTCGTCCCCGCAGACCACCCGTGGGCCCGCCGCCCCCACCTCCGCCGCGGCGACCTCGACGGCGAGCACCTCATCCTGTTCGACGCCTACGACCCCGCCCGGGTGCCGCCCCTCCCCCTGCCGCTGCCCGGCGGCACCCGGCCGGCCCGCGTCACGACGACCCCCGTCGTCTCCGAGCTCGTCGTGGAGCTCGTCGCGGCCGGCCAGGGCGTCGGCATCCTGCCCGGCTGGGTCGCCGGGCCGTACGCGGCCGCGGGCCGGATCGCCACCGTGCGCCTGTCGCGCCCGCCGCAGCCCCGGACCTGGTACGCCACCTGGCGCCAGGGCGACCCGCCCGACCACGTGGCGGCCCTCGTCGACATCCTGCGTGACCACTTCGCGGACCGCCGTCTGCCGGCGGCCGGGTGACCACCCGGCTACCTTGCAGGACGAGAGGCTCGTGGAACGGGCCGGAGAGGGGGAAGCATGCGGGGAGATCGGGTGGCGCGCCGGCTGTCGCTGGTCGTGCTCATGAGTGCGGTGCTTGCCGTCGGCGTTGCGCCGGCGTCGGCCGACCCCATCAGCCAGAGCCAGGGGTTCCGCCGGGCGGTGACCGTCGAGGGGATACGCGAGCACCAGCAGGCGCTCCAGGCGATCGCCGACGCCAACGGCGGCAACCGGGCGGTCGGCACGACGGGCTACGACGCGTCGGTCGAGTACGTCGCCGGGAAGGCGGCGGCCGCGGGCTACGACGTGACGCTCGACGAGTTCACCTTCGTCGAGACCTTCACCGAGGGCTCTGCACCCGAGCTGGAGGAGATCGCGCCGGAGCCCCAGGTGTTCGTGGCCGGGTCGCGGCCCGCGTTCGACAACGACTTCGTGTCGTTCACCGGCAGTGGCGAGGTGACGGCGCCGGTGCAGGGCATCGACCTGGTGCTCCCGCCGGGTGCGGCCCCGAACTCGTCGACCAGCGCCTGCGAGCCGGAGGACTTCGCCGGCTTCGTCGCGGGGAACATCGCGCTCATCCAGCGCGGCACCTGCCCCTACGTCACGAAGGCCATCAACGCCCAGGAGGCGGGGGCCTCGGGGATCATCCTGTTCAACGAGGGCCAGGCCGGCCGGACCGCCGTGCCGAACAACCTCCCGCTCGGCGCTGAGGGCGTCCACATTCCGGGCGTCGGCACGTCGTTCGCCGTCGGCGCCGACCTCGCCGATCCGGCGAGCGGGACCGTGGCCCGCGTGCAGACCGAGGTCCTCGAGGAGCTCGGCCAGGGCGTGAACGTCATCGCCGAGACGCCCGGGGGCGACCCGAGCCGCACCGTGGTCATCGGTGCCCACCTCGACAGCGTTCCCGCGGGCCCCGGCATCAACGACAACGGCAGCGGCTCCGGCGGCATCCTGGAGATCGCCGAGGTCTTCGCCGCGCAGGAGCGGGAGCCACGGAACAAGCTGCGGTTCATGTGGTACGGCGCCGAGGAGATCGGCCTCGTGGGCTCGACCAAGTACGTCGAGAGCCTGAGCCAGGAGGAGAAGGACGACATCCTGGCCATGCTCAACTTCGACATGATCGGGTCGCCGAACTTCGCCCGCTTCGTCTACGACGGCGACGGCACGGTCGGTCCCGAGGGCCCGACCGGGTCCGGCTTCATCGAGGACGTGTTCGTCGACTACTTCGCCAGCCAGGGCCTCTTCAACGAGCCCACCGCCTTCGACGGGCGGTCCGACTACGGGCCGTTCATCGCCGAGGGCATCCCGGCCGGCGGCCTGTTCACCGGCGCCGAGGTCCCGAAGACGGCCGAGCAGGTGGCGCGGTACGGCGGGATCGCCAACGCCCAGTTCGACCCGTGCTACCACGAGGCGTGCGACACCTTCGCCGGCACGGGCGACGGCGCCGGCGCCACGGCGCCGGGCCTGGGCATCGTGGCGCTGGACCAGATGTCCGACGCCGTCGCCCACGCGGTCCTGTTCTTCTCGAAGACCAAGGTCGACGTGAGGAACACGCCGAACTGACCGACGGGCGTTCCTGGTGCGGGGGCTGCGGCCCCCGCACCAGGGCTCTCAGCTCCCGCCTGTTAGTCGGGCAAGAGCGTCCTCCGAGCGCTGCCCAGTTCACCGGCGAGGTCACCGGCTGCGGCGCCGGCACGCTGGTCCAGCCGGGCCCCCGGCTCGGCGCGACCGGCGAACGCCACCGGGCCAGGCCCTAGGGTGGCGGCGATGACCCGCACCCTCTTCCACGGCGGCAACGTGTTCGACGGGACGGGGACGGACCCGGCGCCAGCTGACGTCGTGGTGGACGGCGACCGCATCGTCGCCGTCGGGGGACCCGGGACCGGTGACGGCGATGACGGTGTTGCACTCGACGGCCGCACCCTCCTGCCGGGTCTCTTCGACTGCCACGTCCACATGTTGTTCTCGGGCATCGACATCCTGCGGGACCTGCAGACACCGTTCTCCTTCCGGTTCTTCGACGCCGCCCGCAACCTCGGACTGACGCTGCGGGCCGGCATCACGAGCGTGCGCGACGCCGCCGGCGCCGACGCCGGGGTGAAGTTGGCGGTCGAGCGGGGCCTCGTGGCCGGGCCTCGCATGCAGATCGCCATCGGCATGCTCAGCCAGACCGGTGGCCACGGTGACGAGCACTTCCCCTGTGGGTTCGACGTCCGGCTGCTGAGCCCGCCGTACCCGGGTGTGCCGCATTGTGTCGTGGACGGCGCCGACGCGATGCGCCGCACGGTCCGGGAGCTGATCCGGGCAGGCGCCGACGTGATCAAGGTCGCCACCAGCGGTGGCGTGCTGAGTGTCGGGAGCGATCCGCACCGTGCCCACTTCCGGCCGGCGGAACTAGCCGCGCTCGTCGAGGAGGCGACGGCCGCCGGGCGGGCGGTCATGGCCCATGCACAGGCCGCGGACGGCATCAAGAACGCGGTGCGAGCCGGCATTCGCTCCATCGAGCACGGCATCTACCTCGACGACGAGGCGATCGGCCTGATGGTCGAGCGGGGTGCGTGGCTGGTGCCAACGCTCATCGCACCGATCTGGGTGCTCGAGTCGGTCGACGCCGGTGCCCAGATCTCCGACGCCTCCATTCGCAAGGCCCGAGACACCGTGGGAATCCACGCCGACTCCGTGGCCCGGGCCGTCGCCGCGGGTGTGAAGGTGGCGATGGGCACCGATGCCGGCGTCGGGCCACACGGCGACAACCTGCGCGAGCTGTCCCTCATGGCCAAAGCGGGAATGGCTCCCGCTGCGGTGCTCAGGGCGACGACCCTCGAGGCGGCCCGCCTGCTGGGCGTCGACGATGAGCTGGGGACCGTCGAGGAGGGCAAGCTCGCCGACCTCGTCGTCATAGGCGGCGACCCGTACGACTTCGAGGGCATCGGCCACCGCGTCGAACAGGTGTGGAAGGCCGGTCAGCGAGTCGCGGACTGATCGTGTCCTCCGTGACCATGAGGCCCGCCAGGCGCCCAGGCCACGAGGACGGGTTGGAACACCAGCCGTAGGGCGCGTTGCCGGTGGCGCTCATTCTGCCGGCAGCTCGACCTCGACCGTGGCCGACGCCATCGTGGCGCCGTCCTGGTTGCGCATGTCGACCTCCACCACCGCCAGGTGGACCCGCTTGCGCTCGACCCGGGTGTCGACGACCTCGCCGGACAGGACGGTGGCGTCGCCGGTCAGCGCCGGGTTGCGGTACTGGGCCGACGAGTGGGTGATCATGCCCCACTCCCCCGCCCACGCCGCCACGTAGTCGAGGATCCACGCGCCCATCGACGCCCCGTAGCCGTAGCCCCGGGGCATGCCGACGTGGCGGGCCCAGCGGGGCTGGAGGTGCCCGCGGGACGGCCCGTAATAGGCGCCGTCGGTGAGCTCCGGGTTGACCCGCTCCATGCGGCGGTCGCCCTCGAACCCGGCCATCTCCTTCGTGTAGCCGAGCTCCTCGGCCCGCACGGTGGTCGGGCCCTTGGCCGTGGCCCCCCAGGTGGTCATGGGGTAGGCCCGCCACTCGGTGGCGAACGACGCCAGGCTGTGCGGCCCCAGCACGTGATCGGCCAGCCGGTCGCCGGCCGCCACCGACGAGAACAGGCGCTTGGCGTGGCCGAGCGACTGGATCTGGTCGATGAACGCCAGCTTGCGCTCCTCCAGCTCGGCCAGCTGCTCGTCGGTCCACTCCGGCTCGCCGTCGCTCGCCGGCGCGGCCTCCGTCTCGAACATGTCCTTCTCCCGGGCCCCCTGCACCCGGTAGCGGATGGCGGTGGAACGCTGGAGCGCGACCCGCTCCCCTCGCTGGTTGATGTACAGCGTGTCCCCCCGCTGGAAGCAGGTCGGGCCGGCAAACTTGGTGTCCGCCACCTTGTAGTCGTACGGCATGCGGTGGCAGACGAGCTTGTCGCCGGGCCGGACCCGGGGCCCGAAGAACCACCAGTCGTCGCCGCCGAAGATGAGATGGGAGCCCGGGATCTTCCCCACCTGCGCCGGGGAGGCGCCGTGGCTGGTGTCGCAGGCGACGGTGAACGACTGGGGCGCCACGATCTCGCCCCACCGGCTCTCGCCGGCCCACCGCTCGTCGTAGTGCAGCGGGTTGGGGTAGTGCATCGCCTGGGCCCAGCGCCGGATGTCGTTGAGCGCGACCGGCTCCTTCAGCTCGCCCGGTCGCATGGGCACGCCCATGTACCGATCGAGGTCCGACACGTCGAGCGTGGCATCGGTCGTGGCCTGGTCGGGGCTCATGTTCCTCCCTCGGTGGGGGCGACGCCGGCCGTCGCGAGCCGGACATGCACCAGCTCGAGCAGGGCGTCGTCGCGGACCTTGGCATCGCTGCCGGTCATGGGCATCTCGTCGGGCTCGAAGAACAGCACGTGCTTGGGGACCTTGTAGGCGGCGACCCGCTCCCGCAGGAACGCCCGGACGTCGTCTGCGGTGGCCGCCTGGCCGTCGCGCAGCACGATGCACGCGACGACCGCCTGGTCGAGGCGGGGGTCGGGCACGCCCAGCACGCGGGACAGCTTCACCGGCGGGCAGGCCCGCAGCGCCACCTCGACCTCGGCCGGCGCCACGTTGGCGCCGCCGGTCTTGATCATCTCGGTGCGCCGCCCGGACCAGTGGACGTTGCCGTCGGTGCCCACGTGGCCGGCGTCGCCGGTGTGGAAGAACCCGTCCCCGTCGAAGCACGCCTCGGGCGGGCGGCCCAGGTAGCCGAGCATGCGGGTGGCGCCCGCCACGCACAGCTCGCCCTCCTCGTCGACCCCCAGCGGCCTGCCCGTGTCCGGGTCGACCACCCGCAGGCGGGCACCGGGCAGCAGGGCGCCGTGGCCGACCCTGGCCCGCTCGCGCGGCGTGTCCGAGGGGTGGGCGGACACGAACGCACACGTCTCGGACATGCCCCAGCCGACCGGCATGATCCACCCGGGGTCGCCCTCCACCCGGGGATGGCGGGCGAACGCCCCCTTGCCGTACACGCAGCGCAGCGACGACAGGTCGGTGGCCGTCCAGTCGGGGTGCTCGGCCAGCGCCACCGTCTGGTGGGGCAGCGTGTACGGCTCGGTCACGCGCTCGCGGGCCATCAACGCCAGGGCGGCGCCGGGCTCGAAGGTCTCCTGAGCCACCCAGCAGCCGCCCGCGGCCAGCGTGGAACCGACCGCGGTGTTGAGCCCCGCGGTCCAGAACAGCGGCAGGGCACTGAACATGCGGGTGCCGGGGTGGCGGGCGAACAGCCGGGCCTGGAGCCAGAACTGCAGCGCGGGCGACCGGTGGCCGTGGAGGATGCCCTTGGGCTCGCTGGTCGTGCCGGACGAGAAGATCACGAGCGCGGGGTGGTCGGGCGTGATCGCCGCGGCCCGGGCGTCGAGGTCCGCGTCGGTCACGGCGTCGCCGGCCGCCAGCAGCGACTCCCACGACGGCTCACCCAGCACCGCCACCCGCCGCAGGTGCGGCCGGTCGGCGGCGATGGCGGCCAGGTCGTCGCCGAACCGGCGGGCGAGCAGCCGGGGCTGCGTGAGCACGACCGCCGCCCGGCACGTGTCGACCAGGTGGGCGAGCTCGGGCCGGGGCGAGAACGTCGACATCGGCGCGGCGACGGCGCCGGCCAGCGCGGCGCCGAAGATCGCCGCCACGGCCTCGGGCCGGTTGCCCATCAGCACGCCGATCGCGTCGCCAGGGACCACCCCGGCGGCGGCGAGCGCCCGCCCGATGCGCCGGGCCTCGGCCTCGAGCCGCCCGTAGGTCCAGCGCACGGTCTCGCCGCCCCGCAGCGGGTCGTCGAGCACGACCGCCTCGTTCGGTCCGAACCGGTCCGCCACCTCGGCCAGGAACCCGCCGAGCGTGAGCGCGCCCACGCCCTCGACCCCGTCCACCGGCGGGCCCTCGAACGTGGTCATCGACTCCCTCGCCCGCCGCCGCGTGTGCCAGTGTGTGCGGCCATGCGATTCGGACTCGATGTGGCGCAGCAGCGCATGCCGTGGGACGAGCTCGTGCGCCGGGCGCAGCTCGCGGAGGACCTTGGCTTCGACGGCGTGTGGGGGTTCGACCACTTCCAGCCGATGTACGGCGAGGGGCCGGGCGAGACGTTCGAGGGCATGACCACGCTGGCCGCGCTCGCCGGGCAGACGACGCGCGTCCGGCTCGGCCTGCTGGTCACCGGCGTCACGTACCGGCACCCGTCGGTGTTCGCGGCTGAGGCGCTCACGATCGACCACGCGTCGCACGGCCGGCTCGACCTGTCGTTCGGCGCGGCGTGGTTCGACAAGGAGCACGACGAGCTCGGCATCCCGTTCCCGCCGCTGGGCGAGCGGTTCTCGCTGCTCGAGGACGCGCTCGAGATCACGACCCGCCTCTTCACCGGCGAGGTGGTGTCGTACGACGGGCGCGTGGTGTCGCTGCGCGACGCCCGGATGCAGCCGGTGCCGGTGCAGCAGCCGCACCCGCCGATCTGGATCGGCGGGAGCGGGCCCCGCCGCACGTTGCCCCTGGCCGCCCGGTTCGCCGATGCGTGGCACGCGTTCGGCACGCCGAACTCGCTGCGCGAGGCCTCGGAGCGCCTGGACCGGCTCGCGGTCGAGGCGGGCCGCGACCCCGCCGACATCCTCCGGGCAGGATCCGTCTCGCTCGACGACGTCGACACCGCCCGTAAGCACATCACGAAGTGGCGCGACGCGGGGTATGGGTACCTCGTGTGCGGCTGGCCCGGCGCGGGCGCCGCCCAGGTCGAGGCCTTCGCCCGCGAGGTGATGCCCGACTTCACAGGGTGATCAGAACCCGAGGTCGACGACCGGGCGTTCGAGCGGGTTCACGTTGACCTCCGACAGCGCGGGCAGCAGCTTCTCGTAGGGCAACCCGGCGAGGAAGCCGTCGACGGTCCGCTCGAAGTTGGCGATCCCGCCCTCGATCTGCTCGGAGAACCGCATGTACTCGAAACCCCTCGTGTGCAGGCCCTTCTGCTGCCGGGGCAGGTTGGAGAAGTCCTGAGCGGGGATCGGCGGCACGCGCGGGTCGTCGCAGGCCCACGGCTCGGGCGGCGGCGGGCTCGGCGGCTCCTCGCCCGCCGGGAACCGGGTGAGCGACCAGATCTCCATCAGCGTCTCCTCCGGCCCCAGGGGGCGGAACCGGTAGGAGGAGGCGCTGCTGTACATCGGCAGCACGAAGAAGTGGGGGAAGCAGTAGCCCATCGGCTCGCTGAGCCCGCGGTCCTCGAGTTCGTTGAGGTCGGGGACGTCGTGGCCCTGCTCCCGGTGCCAGCGGACGACGGCGTCGTTGAACGTGCGGCTCCACGTCTCGATCGCCGGCCCCGGCTCGTCGGGCAGCTCGATGTCGCGCAGGCGTTCGGCGACGCGCACGTCGTCCGCGTGCACCATCCCGGCCATGCCCTCGCTCATCGTGCGCAGGTAGTGGAGCTCGGCGTCGACGAACGTGCGGTGGTCGAACGCCGCCGGGTCCCGGGGCGGGTAGCGGCCGGGGATCCGCAGCTGGGGGTGCGTCTCGATGACGTGGTACTGCTCCATGAACGCCGCCTCGGCCAGCTTCCAGTTCACCGGCAGGCGCACGGCGTACCACCACTCGGGGTGCATCGACGCGAGCTTCCACGCGTCGAGGACGGTGGCCATCGGCTCGAGGCAGGACCGCAGCGGCGGGGCGTCGTCGTCGAGGTTGATCCACGCGCACCCGCCCCACGCCTCGCAGCGCACGGACCGCAGGTCGATGTCCCCGGGCCGCAGGTTGTGCTCGGAGAACGAGCTGCGACGCGACACGAACGTGTTGCGGCCGTCGGGCGCGTAGCACCAGCCGTGGAACGGGCAGGTGAACCCGGTCTCGCACGTGCCGCGGGCGTCGGCGAGCTTGACGCCGCGGTGGCGGCAGGCGTTCTGGAACGCCGTCACCCCGCCGTCCGCCGTGCGGACGACGATGACCGCCTGGTCGAGGATCTCGTAGGTGACGTAGTCGTGGGCCCGGGGGATCTCCTCCAACCGGCACGCCATCTGCCACACCCGGGACCACAGCTGCTCGGCCTCGAGCCGGAAGAAGTCGGGGTCGAGGTAGCGCTCCTTGGGGGCCCGGTCGGGGAGCTCCATCGCGTGGGGCACGGGAAGTGCCGGCCGCTTCTGGTCCACGATCGCCACGCGACACCCCTCTCACTCCCGGTGTAACTTTGACGGGAACTTATACTAACCGGTCGGTACAACCCGACCCGGGCCAACCCGAGCCACGCCGCCTCATGACACCATCCCCCCATCATGTGACCGAGGTCGACGTGCTCGTGGTCGGCGCCGGCATCACCGGCATCTACCAGCTGTACACGGCGCGCGAGGCCGGCTTCTCGGCCCTGCTGGCCGAGGCCGGGGGCGGCGTGGGCGGGACCTGGTACTGGAACCGCTACCCGGGCGCCCGCTTTGACTCCGAGAGCTACACCTACGGCTACCTGTTCTCGCAGGAGCTGTTCGACGAGTGGGAGTGGCAGGAGCACTTCGCCGGCCAGCCCGAGACCGAGCGCTACCTCAACCACGTGGTCGACCGGTTCGACCTGCGGCGCCACATGCGCTTCGACGCCCGCGTCACCGCCGCCGTCTTCGACGAGCCGTCGGGGACGTGGGCCGTGACGATCGGCGACGGCGGCCGCGTCCGGGCGCGGTTCGTGGTCGCCGCCACCGGGGTCCTGTCGGTGCCGTACGTCCCGGACGTGCCCGGGTGCGAGGACTTCCGGGGCGTGGCGCACCACACCGGGCTGTGGCCGGCGGCGCCCGTTGACTTCACGGGCAAGCGGGTCGCGGTGGTCGGGACCTCGTCGAGCGGCGTGCAGGTCGTGCCGGCGATCCTCGACGAGGTCGCGTCGCTGACCGTGTACCAGCGCACCGCCAACTGGTGCACGCCGCTCAACAACACGCCCATCACCGCCGACGAGCAGGCCCGGCTCCGCGCGGAGTTCGAGGACCTGTGCCGGGTGCTCAACACGTCGATCAGCGGCTTCCACCACCCGGTGAACGGCCGCAACGCGTTCGAGGACGCCGCGGCCGAGCGGCACGCGTTCTACGAGACGATGTGGAACAGCCCCGGGTTCATGAAGCTGACGAGCAACTACGCGGACCTGATGTTCAACGAGGCGGCCAACGCGGAGTGGTGCGAGTTCATCGCCGCCAAGATCCGGGGCATCGTCGCGGACCCGGACACCGCCGATCGCCTGATCCCGAAGGACCACCTGTTCGGCGCCAAGCGCCCGCCGTTCGTCGCCGGCTACTACGAGGCGTTCAACGATCCCAAGGTGTCGCTGGTCGACCTCCGGGAGACGCCGATCGTGCGGATGACCGAGACGGGGATCGAGACCACCGGCGGCGTGCGGGAGCACGACGTCGTCGTGTGGGCGACCGGCTTCGACTTCGGCACCGGCGCGCTCGCCCGGATGGGGGTCCGGGGCCGCGGCGGCCAGGCGCTCATGGACCACTGGGCCGAGGGCCCGCGGACCTTCCTCGGCGTGCAGACCCATGGCTTCCCCAACCTGTTCTTCCCCGGCGGCCCGCACGCGGCAGCCGGCAACAACCCGCGGTACAACGGCGACCAGGTCGACTTCGTCACCGGCGCGCTCGTCCACGTGCGCGACCGCGGCTGCGACGTCATCGAGGTCACCGCGGAGGCCGAGGACCGCTGGACCCGGATGGTCGACCGGGGTGCGGCCAGGACCACGTTCGGCACGATCGGCCAGTACGTGGGCACGAACATCCCGGGCAAGCCGAGGCGCTACCTGCTCAACACCGGCGGCCGCCCGAAGCTGTTCGAGGTGATCGCCGACGTTCTGACGACCGACTTCGCAGCATTCGAGCTGTCGAAGGCGTCCGAGCCGGCCCGGACCAAGGTTCTGACGTCAGACCGTTGCGATCGGGGTGAGCGGTGAGCCGACGATCCCGGGCAGCCGCAGCGGGGGCGCCGTCAGCAGGAAGCGGCTCCGGCCGTGCTCCCGCAGCCAGCGGGCGAGCTCGTGCAGGTACCAGAGCTCGCCCAGCGGGACCCCGAGCCTGAACAGGCAGAGGTGGTGGATCGGCAGGAAGGAGTGGCGGCTCGGGTCGCGGTCCTTGCCGAGCAGGCCCTCCACGGCGTAGTTGTCCGCCACCAGCGCCGCGATCTGCGAGTCCGCGATCCACTCGAGCAGTGCCTCGTCCCTGGCGTCGAGGTACGAGCACGTCGTGAACAGCTCCCGCGGATCCGGCTGGCGGTCCCACTCGAGGATCCGGGTCGCGAAGCCGGTGTGCAGGAGCAGCATGTCCCCCGGTTCGACGACGACGCCGTCGGCCTCCATGACCTCCTGGAGCGTCGCCAGGTCGACCCCCCGCCACGCGCGGCCGAGGTGGTGGGCGAGGTCGACGAGGACGCCCCGGCCCTGGACGCCGTGGTCGGCCATGTGCTCCAGGCCGAGGTGGCGGGCGAAGCTGCGGTGCCCGCCGCCGTCGCCGGCGGCGTCGTCCTGCGGGCCGACGAGGTCGGCGCCGGCGCGGTAGCCGTTGTAGTAGACGGCCTCCTCGATGCCGTCGCCGTCGGCGTCGAACTCGGCGCCGACGTGGGCGAGCGAGTCCCACTGCGTCGAGTACTGGAGCGACAGCGTGACCACGTCGTCGGCCCACACGTCCACGTACTTGGGGTCGCCGAAGCCCGTCATCTCGCTCATGTGGACGTTGTAGAAGGTGGCCTCGTTGCCCTCCATGTCCTCGGTCGGGGCGATGACCGGCGGGAACCGGCGCTGGTTCAGCGCGGTGCCGCCCGGGAAGTCGAGCGGCAGGCTCAGGCAGAAGCTGATCCCGGCCTGGACCTCTCGCACCCCCTCCAGGACCTTCTCGGGCGTCAGCAGGTTGATACGGCCGAGCTCGTCGTCCTCGCCCCAGTCGCCCCAGGTCGAGCCGGGCGGGCGTTGCGTCCACCGTTGCGTCACGGCCGCAGCATTGCATGTACCGACCGGTTGGTCTAACTTTCGACGACCATTGAAGATGCGCGTCCGGGTGCCGGAAAGGGCGTTATCCATGACGGAGAAGGACTTTGTCGTCTCGGCCGATGGGCACCTCCTCGAGCCCACGGACCTGTTCAAGACCCGCCTGCCCGAGCACCTCCGCGACCGGGCCGTGTGGGAGGAGGACTTCGAGATCGAGCCCCTGGTCGAGGGCGGCGCGAGCATCTTCCGCCGGCTGCACACGCCCGGGTTCGAGGGCTGGACGATCTCCCGCTACCGCCAGACAGGCGGGCGCATGCCCGAGGGCGACCCCGAGAGCATCCTCGAGGACATGGACTTCGACGGCGTCGACGTCCAGGTGATGCACCCGAACCTGTCGCTGTTCGGCCTCTACTCCGACGACCACGAGCTGTCGATGGCGCACGCCCGCGTCTACAACGACTACGTCGTCGAGCGGTTCAGCCCGTACTTCTCCCGGGTGGCGCCCACCGCCCCCGTGCCGATCACCGACGTCGACGACGCCGTTGCCGAGATCGAGCGGGTCGCGGCCGCGGGGTTCCGGGCGGTCCTCCTGCCGGCGACGCCCCCGAAGCCGTACTACTCGCGGGAGTTCGACCCGGTGTGGGCGGCGATCCAGGGCAGCGGCATGCACGTCTTCATCCACACCCAGACCGGCGGCGTGAAGGTGGACGATCCCGAGTCCACGACGCTGAAGGTCGTGATGGAGAACGCGGCGCAGGTCAACCAGCCCATGACCGAGAAGGCCGCCGCCAAGCGCATGATCACCCAGGCCGTCTACCAGCCGATCGTCCCGCAGCAGGTGATGTGCCAGCTGATCGGCGGCGGGGTGCCCGAGCGCTACCCCGACCTCCACTTCGCGCTGATCGAGTTCAACGCCCACTGGCTGTCCTCCCTCGTCGGCTCCATGGACAAGTGCTGGCTCACCGGCGTCGGCCAGGACGCCGACTGGTGGCTCGGCCACTGGGACGACAGCCGCCCCGCCGACGATCAGCCCCACATGGCACAGCTGTTCCGGCTGAACGAGAAGTGGCCCTACCCGCTGATGCCGAGCGACTACGTGCGGCGGCAGTTCCACGTGTCGTTCCAGGACGACCCAGTGGCCGTCGCCTGCCGCCACATCACCGGACTGTCGACGATCGTCTGGGGCAACGACTACCCGCACGCCGAGGGGACGTTCCGCGGCAGCCGCGAGCTGCTCGAGACGCAGCTGGGCGACCTCCCCGACGACGAGCGCAAGGCCCTGGTCGGCGGCACCCTGGGCGGCCTGCTGGGGTTCCAGGCTCCGGTGGCAGCAGCCTGACCGACCACCGCTTCGACGGGCGCGTCGCGGTCGTCACCGGCGCGGGGCGCGGCATCGGGCGCGCCCACGCGCGCCTGCTCGCGGCCCGGGGCGCCAGCGTCGTGGTCAACGACCTGGGCGGCTCGATGGCCGGCACCGGCGCGGACGACGGGCCGGCGTCGGACGCCGCCGCCGAGATGGTCGCCGCCGGCGGCGCCGCGGTCCCCGACACGAACGACGTGTCCACGCCGGAGGGAGCGCAGGCGCTGGTCGACACCGCGGTCGAGCGGTTCGGCCGGATCGACGTGCTCGTGAACAACGCGGGCATCATCCGCTGGGCCGGGTTCCCCGAGGCCGACCAGGACAACCTGGACCGCCACCTCGCCGTCCACGTCGGCGCGTCCTTCAACACCGCCCGCGCCGCCTGGCCGCACATGGTGGAGGCCGGCTACGGCCGGATCGTGATGACGACGTCCGCCGGGCTCTTCGGCCTGCCGAACAACATCTCGTACGCGACCGCCAAGGGCGCGGTGATCGGGCTCACCCGCAGCCTGACCGTCGCGGGCGCGGACCACGGCATCAAGGTCAACCTCATCGCGCCGGGCGCCATGACCCGCATGGCCGGCCGGTCGGGCGATGACGATCCGGGCATGTCGCCCGACCTGGTCGCCCCGATGGTCGCCTACCTCGCCCACGACGACTGCCCGGTCTCGGGCGAGATCTACGCCGCCGGCTTCGGCCGCTTCGCCCGCATCTTCGTCGCCATGACCGCGGGCTACGTCCACGCGGGCGGGTCGCCGACGATCGAGGACGTCGCCGACCACTGGGCGGCGATCAACGACGAGGCCGGCTACGGCATCCCCGCCGACCTGATGGACTGGTCGGCCACGTTCATGGCCCACCTGCCCCCGAAGGCGGAGTGAATCGCGCATGGACTTCTCGCTCGCCGAACCGGAGCGCGACCTGGTCGCCCTGTGCCGCGACTTCGCCCAGAAGGAGATCGCGGCCCGGGCCCCGCTCGCCTGGGACGAGGCGCGGTGCCCGACGGACCTGCTGCGGGAGATGGGCGAGCTGGGCCTGCTCGGGATGCTCGTCCCCGAGGAGTGGGGCGGGATCGGCATGTCCACGGTCGGCTTCGTGGCTGCGATGGAACAGATCGGGCTGGCCGACCAGTCGGTGGCGGCGGCGTGGCAGGCGCACGTGACCATCGGCTCGCTGCCGCTCTACCTGTTCGGCACCGACGCCCAGCGCGAGCGCTGGCTGCGGCCGCTGGCCGAGGGCCGGGCGCTGGGCGCGTTCGGGCTGACCGAGCCCGACGCCGGCTCCGACGCCCGGGGAATCCGCACGAGGGCCGAGCGGCGCGACGGCGGCTGGTTGATCAGCGGGCGCAAGACGTTCATCTCGAACGCGGGTACCGACATGTCGTTCGGGGTGACGCTCCTGGCCGGCACGGACGCCAACCACGCCACGTTCGTGGTCGAGAAGGACACGCCCGGGTTCACGATGGGGCCGAAGATGCGGGGCATCGGCTGGCGGGGCCTCGACACGCGCGAGCTGTACTTCGACGACGTCTGGGTTCCCGACGACCACCTCGTCGGCGATCCCGACCTGGGCCTCAGCCAGTTCCTCCGCACGCTCGAGGTCGGGCGCATCTCGATCGCCGCGCTGTCGCTCAGCCTGACCCAGGCCGTCCTCGACCTGGCCACGGACTACGCCCGCCAGCGGGTCCAGTTCGGCCAGCCCATCTCGCAGTTCCAGGCGATCCAGTTCAAGCTGGCCGACATCGCCACCGAGCTGGAGGCCGCCCGCTGGCTCACGTACCGCGCCGCGTCCCTGCGGGACGAGGGCCAGCCCTTCCGCAAGGAGGCGGCCATGGCCAAGCTCAAGGCCAGCCGCGTCGCCGCCTGGGCCGCGTCGGAGGCGGTCCAGGTCCACGGCGGGATCGGCTACATGCTGGACTCCCCGGTGGCCCGCTTCTACTGCGACGCGAAGGTGCTGGAGATCGGGGAGGGCACCAACGAGATCCAGCACCTGGTCATCGCCCGCGAGCTGGGCTGCTGACTCACACGGCCACCAGCCGGCGGATGGCGGCCGCGATGTCGTCGCGGTTCGGGAGCCACTCCTGCTCCAGGGCGGGGGCGTAGGGCGGCGGCGTCGCGGCGGCGCCGAGGCGCTCGACAGGGGCGTCGAGGTCCCAGAACGCCTCACGGGCGACCACGGCGGCGATCTCCGCGCCGATGCCGAACGGAACCACCGCCTCGTGGGCGATCAGCAGGCGGCTGGTCTTGCCCACCGAGGCGAGGATCGGGGCGACGTCCAGCGGGGCCACGGTGCGCAGGTCGATCACCTCGGCGGAGATGCCGTCACCCACAGCGTCGGCGGCGGCGAGCGCCTCGTGGACCATGCGGGACACCGAGACGACCGTGACATCCGTGCCCTCGCGGACCACGGCCGACGTCCCGATCGGGATCACGTGGTCGGCGGGCGGCTGGGGGCCCTGCATCCCGTAGAGCAGCCGGTTCTCGATGAACACCACCGGGTTCGGGTCCTGGATGGCGGCCCGCAGCAGGCCGTAGGTGTCCGCCGGGGTCGACGGCATCACCACGCTCAGCCCCGGGACGTGGGCGAGCAGCGCCTCCAGGCTCTGCGAGTGCTGGCTGCCCGACGACCGCCCGGCCCCGAACTGCGTGCGCACGGTCAGCCCCATCCGGGCGGCGCCACCGGTCATGAACGGCAGCTTGGCCGCCTGGTTGAGCAGCTGGTCGAAGCAGACCCCGAGGAAGTCGAGGTACATCACCTCCACCACCGGGCGCATCCCGGCCATGGCCGCGCCCACGCCCAGCCCCACGATGGCGGTCTCCGAGATCGGCGTGTCCCGCACCCGGTCGCCGAACCGGTTCCGCAGGCCTCGGGTGAGGCCGAACACGTTCCCACCGTCGCCCACGTCGATGCCGGCGACGAACACCCGCGCGTCCGACTCCAGCTCGGCCTCCAGCGCCGACCGGATCGCGTCCATGGTCCGGAACACCGGTGCGTCCACGGGCAGGGGCGGCGGCTCGGCCGGGGCCGACCGGGCCCGGACGACGAAGTCGCGCAGCGTGGCCGCCGCGGGCTGATCGAGCCGGCGGGCGGCCTCGACCGCGGCGTCGAGCTCCTCGGCCACCGCCGCCTCCAGCGACGTGATCTCGTCGTCGCCGACGCCGGCATCCCGTAGCCGGCGCTGCTGGGCGGCGACCGGGTCGCGGGCCTCCCACTCCCGGACCTCGTCCGGCGACCGGTAGCGCTCGGGGTCGCCCTCGTAGTGCCCGAGCCAGCGGTAGGTGATGGCCTCGACGACCGCAGGGCCGTGCCCGGCGCGCGCCGAGCCGACGACCCGGTCCATCGCCGCGGCCACCGCGACCACGTCGTTGCCGTCGACCCCCGCGTACTCGACCCCGTAGCCCGCCGCCCGCTGCTCCAGGGACACGGCGTGCTGCGTCGCCGCCGGCGAGAACTCGGCATAGCCGTTGTTCTCGCAGAAGAAGACCACCGGCAGACGCCACACGGCAGCGAGGTTCACGGCCTCGTGGAACGCCCCCTGCGCGGGAGCGCCGTCGCCGAAGAACGCGACGGCCACGCCGCCGTCGGCCCGCAGCTGCGACGCCACCGCCGCGCCCGCGGCGATCGGCACGCCGGCGGCCACGATCCCGTTGGCCCCGAAGATCCCGAGCCCCGGGTCGGCGATGTGCATCGATCCCCCGCGGCCCCGGTTCGTCCCCTCGTCCTTGCCCATCAGTTCGGCGAACATTCCGAGCGGGTCCAGGCCCTTGGCCAGGCAGTGGCCGTGGCCGCGGTGGGTGGACGTGATGACATCTGCCGGGCCGAGCGGCCAGCACGCGCCGACGGCGGCGGCCTCCTGCCCTATCGACAGGTGTACGAACCCGGGGACCTCGCCGTCCCGGTAGAGCGCCGCCACCCGCTGCTCGAACCCGCGGATCACCAGCATGCGCCGGTGCATCTCGACGAGGTCGGCGACGGGCAGGGAGGGCGGTGACGGTCGGTCGCTGCTCACGAAGCGTGTATTGTACTGATCGGTACAACAGGGAAAGGGCGATGACCGCTCCGATCGACATCCCCGAGTCGTTCCCCGACCCCGGCGACGTGGGGGGCAAGCGCGTGGTGATCACCGGCGCCGGGCGCGGACTGGGGTCACTGCTGGCGCACGCGTTCTCGCACGCCGGAGCCCGGGTGGCGCTCGTCTCCCGCACCGAGAAGGACCTCAAGGCCGTGGCCGTGGCGCTCCCCGGACCCTCACTGGTGCTGCCGGGCGACGTGACCGACGAGGACTTCAACGAGGCCGGCGCCGATGCGGTCGTGGCCGAATGGGGCGGCCTCGATGTGTGGATCGCCAACGCGGGGATCTCGCCGATCGTGGCCGGCCCCCGCGCCACCGACGCCGCGGTATGGCGCCGGGTGCTGGAGGTCAACCTGACCGGCGCGTTCCTCGGCGCCCGCGCCGCCGCCCGGGTGATGGGCGACGGCGGGCGGCTGATCTTCACGGGCTCGGTCCTGGGCGAGCGGCCCCGCGAGGGGCTGGCCGCCTACAGCGCGTCGAAGGCCGGGCTGGCCGGCATGGCCAAGGGCCTGGCCCTCGACCTGGCGCCCGCCGGCATCACGGTGAACGTCGTCGCCCCGGGCTGGTTCGACTCGCCGCTGGCCGACGGCTGGCAGCGCGACGCGAGGCTGTCGGCCGCCATCACCGGCCACACCGCCCAGGGACGCTGGGGCGCCCCGGCGGACCTGGTCGGCGCCTACCTGTTCCTGGCCTCGGACGCCTCGGCGTTCGTCACCGGCACCGTGCTGAGCGTCGACGGCGGGTACCTGCTCGTATGACCGACGCGGCGCAGCCACGACGCGTCGTCGTGATCACCGGGGCCGGCGGCGCCCTGGGCGCGGCGATCTCCCACCGGCTGGCGGGCGAGCCGGACACCGACCTGGTGCTGAGCGACGTCAGCGAGACGTCCCTGGCCGAGACCCTCGACGGGCTCCCCGACGACCGCGGCACGATCGAGGCCGCGCTTGCCGAGGTCGGCGACGCCGGCCAGGTCGGCGCGGTGGTCGACCTCGCCGTCGAGCGCTTCGGCCGCCTCGACGTGCTGATCAGCAACGCCGGTGTCCTGTCACCGAGCGGACGCATCCACAACCTGGCCACCGAAGACTGGGAGCGGGCGTTCCGCGTCAACGTCCTCGGCGCGGTCCACGGGATCACGGCCGCGGTCCCGGTCATGCGGGCACAGCGGGCGGGCTCGATCGTGCTGACGGCCTCGGTCTCCGGGCTCACCGCCTGGTCCCACGCCGCCCCCTATTGCGCGACCAAGGCCGCGGTGATCCAGCTGGCCAAGGTGGCGGCGGTCGAGTACGCACGCGACGGGATCCGGGTCAACTGCGTCTGCCCCGGGACGTTCCGCTCGGCCATCCACGACGGGCTCCCGCCCGAGGCACTCGACGCGATCGAGGGCCGGCACCCACTCGGCCTCGGCGTCCCGGACGACCTGGTCGGCGCCTACTCGTACCTCGCGGGCCCCGACTCCCGGTGGACGACCGGGTCGGCGCTGGTCGTCGACGGCGGCTACTCGGCGCCCTGACCTGCGCTCTGGATTCCCCGGACGAAGATCTCGGCGAACGGCTTGGCCACGTCGCGGGCGGTCAGCCGGTGGCCGGGCCGCAGCCACAGGTACGTGTAGTTGTGCATGCCGAGCCACGCCCGGGCGGTGAGCCACGGGTCGAGGTCCCGGAACTCGCCCGCCTCGACGCCGGCCCGCAGGATCGACTCGACCCGCCGCTCGTACGCCTGCCGCCGCTCGCGGAACGTGGCCGCCCGATCCCCCGTCAGCGCCGGGAACTCGTGCAGGAACACCCACACGTGGTCCGGGTAACGGTGGATCACGTCGAGCAGCTCGTCGCCGAGCATCTCCAGCTGGGCGGACGGCGCCCCGCCCGCCTCGGCGACGCGGTCGGCCCCCCGCATCACCTCGTCCATCACCCGGTCGTGGATGGCGGCGAGCAGCCCCTCCTTCGACCCGATGTAGTGGTAGAGCGCGCCCTTGCCGAGGTCGTTCGCGTCGCACAGCTCGTTGATGCCGGTGGCGTGGTAGCCCTGCCGGGCGAAGACGCGCGCGGACGTGTCGATGATCGCCTCGCGGCGCGCCTGCCACTTCGGGTTGCGTCGAGACACGTCGCTCGCATCCACCCGGGGCATGGTGGCGACGCTAGCGGGCGGCACGTCCCGGGAAGGGGTATATAGGCTGAACGGTCGGTACAAGCCGCAGGAGGGGTCGTTGCGATGCTGGCGGATGTGAACTGGTTCGGCGTGCTCGCCCACCACGCGACCCGATCACCCGGCAAGGCGATGACGGTCTTCGAGGGCGAGACGACGACGTACGGCGAGATGGCGGCGCGGGCCGCGGCCCTCGCGGCGGGGCTGCACGAGCGGGGTGTCGGGCGGGGCGACGTCGTCGGGCTGCTCTCCTACAACTGCCCCGAGTTCCTGGAGACGCTGTTCGCCGCCAATTATCTCGGTGCCATCGCCATGCCGATCAACTGGCGGCTGGCGGCGCCGGAGGTCCGCTACATCCTGGAGCACTCGGAGGCCCGGGCGCTCGTGTGCGACGAGGCGCTCGTCGCGACCGCGGACGACGCCA